>DASYOZ010000149.1:0-13651 GCA_036007185.1 Gaiellaceae bacterium
TCGTCCGTCTTGCCGTGCGCCTTCTCGACGACCTGCGACAGGTACTTGCCGAGCCCGTCATGCGTCATCCCGCGCGAGACCTTGATGTCGGTCTGAGGGACGTCCGCGAACTTGATCGTGTCGTTCGGGTGCGCCCAGATCGCGTCGGCGAGATCCTCGCCCACCTTGCCCTGGACGACGTCGAACGCTGCGGTGAACTCCACGTCACGGATGTGGTAGCCGCCGAGGTTCACGTGCATGAGGCCCGGGACGAACTGGTCGTCGGGCGCGTCCTTGTAGTACTCGACGCCCTGGAGCAGCGAGTTCGCGCAGTTCCCGACGCCGATGAGCGCGACGCGGACCTTGCCGTCGTCGTGCAGTGCCTTACCGTTGGTCGATGCCACTGGTTCCTCCGGAAGAAAGTTGCTTGCGGACGTGCAGGATGCGCTGGACGACCGTGACCCATGCGGTTGCCGCGAGCACGGCGATCGCCCACGGCAGGCCCCCCCAGGGGGCGAACACGAGGCCGGCGGTGATCACGACGACGCGTTCGGCCCGCGAACCCAGGCCGACGTCGCCCCTCAGTCCGAGCGCCTCGGCGCGGGCGCGCGTGTACGAGACGAGGAACGAGCCGACGACCGCCGCAACGGTGACCACGACGGCCCAGTCGTTTCCGTGGCGCGCGAAGACGAGCGCGATCGCCGCGAGCATCGCGCCCTCGCCGACACGGTCGGTCGTGGAGTCGATGAAGGCGCCGAACGGCGTGGACTTGCCACCCACACGCGCGAGTGCGCCGTCGAGGATGTCGAGCAGCGAGCCGACCACGAAGATGCCGGCTGCGAGCCAGTAGACAAGGACCTTGTCCGCCCGGTTCTCGAACGGGACGAGGACGCTCGCGGTGAGACAGAGCGAGACGCCGACCGTCGTGAGGACGTTCGGCGTGACGCCGGTGCGGGCGAGGCTCGTAACCGAGCGGCTGGCGAGGGAGCGGGCTCCACTCGTGTAGCCCTGCTTGACGCGGCTGAGCCTTGGGTGCGCGTTCATCTCCAACATAGCATTCCTGCTATGCGCGACTATAGCAGGTTTGCGATGACCGGACCGAACCCGCGGAGGCGCGCAAAGAGGCGCGGCGCCCATGCCGTGGCGAGCAGCGCGGCGATCGCAACCGCAATCCCGGCGAGCACGTCGAGGACGTAATGGTTCGCAGTCGCGATCACGCAGAACCAAACCCAGAGAGGCCAGAGAGCCCAGAGCGCCTTCGCCCAGAGTGTCCGGGACGTGGCGACGAGGAAGTAGCCGACGATCAGCGCGTCCGCTGCGTGCAGGCTCGGCATCGCCGCATACGGGTTCGCGAGCGTTTGCAGGAGCGCGCTCGAGTGGTTGACCCCGTCGACGAAGCCCTGGTTCGGGAACTTCCAGGGCGGCGCGGTCGGCATCAACGTGAAGCCGACGAGCCCGACGAGGTTCGCGAGCAGAATCGTGTTGCGGAAGCGTGTGAATCGCTCGTGTCGGCGCAGGTAGACCCAGAGCAACGCCAGGCCGATGACGGTGAACTCCGAGTTCCAGTAGGTCCAGGCCGAGATCGTGAGCAGGGTCTTCGAGGAGTCGGCGACGCGTTCCACGGTCAGCTCGAACAGGTGATGCGTCACGCGCCGTTCGAGCGAGATCACGCGCAGGCCGTTCACGATCGCCTTGCTCGGGTTCTGGTCCGTCAGGTGCCGGACGACGAGGTACGAGAAGTAGAAGCCGAACCAGATGACGAGCTGGATGCCGAGGTCCAGCCAGCCACGCGGCAGCACCTTGCGTCCGAGGGTGACGACACGCTCCATGCCGAAACTTTAAACGGAGCGGTTACAGGAAGGCCAATGAACGGCGACGAGTCGCACTAGCCGCCGATGTACGACATCTCGACCTTGGGGAGCGCGGCCGTCTCCGCGGTCCGCAGCTCGGAGTAGCGGTCGGTGCGGCGCGTCCAGATCGAGCGGAGTTGCTCCGCGAGCTCCTCGTCGGAGGCGCCGAGGCGCAGCGGCGCGCGAAGATCGTGGCCGCGCGCGGCGAAAAGGCAGGTGTACAGCCGTCCCTCGGCCGAGAGCCGCGCACGGGAGCAGCCGCCGCAGAAGGGCTGCGTCACCGACGCGACGACGCCGATCTCGCCCGCGCCGTCGACGTAGCGCCAGCGTCGCGCGGTGGCGTCGGGACGCTCGGAGGCGACCGCCTCGAGCGGCCAGCGGGCCGAGATGCGCCCGACGATCTCCTCGGCGCTGACGACGTCCTCTAGCCGCCACCCATTCGTCGAGCCGACGTCCATGTACTCGATGAAGCGCAGGACGTGGCCGCTGCTCCGGAAGTGCTCCGCGAGCGCGAGCACGTCGCCGTCGTTCGCGCCGCGTTTGACGACTGCGTTGACCTTGACGGGAAGCCCGGCCGCGGTTGCCGCGTCGATGCCCTCGAGCACCCGCCGTACGGGGAAGTCGACGTCGTTCATCGCGCGGAACGCCTCGTCGTCGAGCGAGTCGAGGCTGACAGTGACGCGGCTCAAGCCGGCTGCCGCGAGTGCCTCCGCCTTCTGCGCGAGCAACGAGCCGTTCGTCGTCAGCGCGAGCTCCAACCGGTCTCCCGCGGGCGTCTCGATCGCCGAGAGCAACTCGACGAGGTGCTCGACGTTGCGGCGGACGAGCGGCTCGCCGCCCGTGAGGCGCACCGTGCGGATGCCGAGGCCCGCGAAGACGCCGGTGACGCGGGCGACCTCCTCGAGCGTGAGCAGCTCGCGGCGCTCGAGAAAGGCGTAGTCGCGGCCGAAGACCTCCTTCGGCATGCAGTAGACGCAGCGGAAGTTGCAACGGTCGGTGACCGACACGCGCAATGTCTCGAGCGGACGCCCGAGCCGGTCGAGGAGCGGCTCCATGCCTTCAGTATGCGCGTTGCTGCTCGGCCCACACGCGGGCGAGCTCGACGAGCGTCGCGGCGGCGAGACCCATGTCCTCGACGCAGACCCACTCGCGCTCGCTGTGCGCGTCGTGGCCGCCCGTGAAGACGTTCGCCGTGGGCAGGCCCATCTCGGACAGTGACGAGCCGTCGGTGCCGCCGCGGATCGCCGTCTGCTTCGGCTCCAGCCCGACCCGGCGGATCGCCTCCTCGAGGTTCGTCACGATCTCGGGATGCCGCTCGACCGCGTCGCGCGTGTTGCGGTACTGGACGCGGTCCTCCACCTCGATCGAGCATCGCGGCTCGGCGGCGGCAACCTCGTCCGCGAGGCCGCGCAGGAAGGCAACGTGGCCGGCGAGGCGGTCGTTGTCGAAGTCGCGCGCGATGAAGCGCAGTTCGACCTCCGAGGAGTCGCCCTCGACGAATACGGGGTGGACGTATCCCTCGCGTCCGTCGGTCGTCTCGGGAGAGAGCCGGTCCTGCGGCAGCCGGGAGAGGATCTCCCCGGCGACCTTGATCGCGTTCACCAGCTCGCCCTTCGCCCAACCGGGGTGAATGGCGCGGCCGCGGATGCGCATGCGTACCTGCGCGCCTGAGAACGTCTCGGCCTGCAGCTCGCCCGCGGTGGAGCCGTCGACGGTGTAGGCGACCGCCGCGCCGAAGCTCTCGACCGGGAAGTGGAGGACGCCGCGGCCGACCTCCTCGTCCGGGTTGAACGCGACCTTGACGGTCCCGTGCGGGATCTCCGGCTGCGAGGCGAGATGGGCGACGGCGGCCATGATCTCCGCCACGCCCGCCTTGTCGTCGGCGCCGAGGAGCGTCGTGCCGTCGGTCGTGATCAGCTCGTGCCCGGCGTGGTTCGCGAGCTCGGGCGACTGCTCGGGTCGGATCGACTGGCCCGAGTCGCCCAGCCGGATCTCGCCGCCGTCGTACCGCAGGCGATGCGGCGAGACGCCGGAGCCACTTACCTCACGGGCGGTGTCCACATGGGCGAACCAGGCGATCACGGGAACGTCGTGCTCCACCGTCGCGGGAAGGGTGGCGGTCACATAGCCGTGCTCGTCGATCGCCGCGTCGGCGAGCCCCGCCTGCTCGAGCTCGTCCCTGAGGAGCCGCAGCAGCACGAGCTGGCCGTCCGTGCTCGGGTATGTCTCCGATTCCTCGTCCGACTGCGTGTCGATGCGGACGTAGCGGAGGAAGCGCTCGGCTGCATCCTCGGCGAGCCGGGCGGCGAGCGTCGTCTCCGCAGGCATCGCGCGAGTGTACGTTCGGGGAGTGCGCATACGCCTTGCCCAGCTCTTCGGCGGGCTCCTCCTCTACGGCGTCAGCTCGTCGCTGCTCGTCCTCGCCGGCCTCGGGCTCGATCCGTGGGACGTGTTCCACCAGGGGCTCGCGCGGCACTCGTCACTCGCGATCGGGACGTGGGCGATCCTCGTCGGGATCGCCGTGCTCCTGCTCTGGATCCCGCTCCGGCAGCGGCCGGGGATCGGGACCGTGAGCAACGTCATCCTCGTCGGCCTCACGATGGATCTCGTGCTCGGACACGTGCACGCGCCCCACGCCATGGCCGCCCGGGTCGCCTGCCTCGTCTGCGGGGTGTTCCTGAACGGCGTCGCGACGGGCGCCTACATCGGCGCGGGGCTCGGGCCCGGCCCGCGTGACGGCCTGATGACGGGGCTCGCCGCGCGCGGCCACTCGATCCGGGTCGTCCGCACCGGGATCGAGCTCACGGTGCTCGTGATCGGCTGGCGCCTCGGGGGAACCGTCGGCGTCGGCACGGTCCTCTACGCGCTCGCCATCGGCCCGCTCGCGCACGTGTTCGTCCCGCTCTTCGCCCATGGCCGGCCCACGCCGGAGCACGCGCTGGAGGCCATATAAGCGCCGTCGGGCCTGCGCTCGCGTCGGCGTTCCTGTTCGGCGCGATGAGCGTCGCCCTCCGGATGGCGCTCGAGCGCGACCCCGACGTCGCGCTCGCGACGATCGCGACCTCCGCCACCGCGCTTGCCGTCGCGCTCGTCGCCGCGGCTGCGGAGGCGCCGTCCCGGGGGCTTCACCTCTCGTCCGCCTGGCCGTTCCTCCTCGCCGGTCTTCTCTCGCCCGGCCTGGCGCAGATCCTCGTCACGATCGCGATCCGCGAATCGGGCTCCTCGCGCGTCTCGATGGTCTTCGGAACGGCACCCCTGGTCTCGGTGACGATCGCGCTCGTCTTCCTCGACGAGCCCGCCAGCGTGCCGCTCCTCGCAGGAGCCGTCCTCATCGTCGCGGGCGGTGTGGAGCTCGCCCGCGAGCGCGGGCGCCCGGCGCACCTGAACAGGCTCGGTCTCGTCTACGCGTTCGCGGGCGCGACCCTCTTCGCGATCCGCGACAACCTCGTGCGCCACCTCGCCGTCGGCAGCACGGCGGTGCCGCCGGCGGTGGCCGCCGCCGCGGCGCTGCTCGGCGGGACGGCGCTGATCGCGGTCTGGGCCAGGAAGGGGATCGGACGCCGCTGGCTTCGCTTCGTCCCGGCCGGGTTGCTCTTCGGCGCCTCCTACGTGTCGCTCTTCGAGGCGTACTACCGCGGCCGTGTGACCGTCGTGGCCCCGCTCGTCGCGATCGAGTCGCTCGTCGGCGTCGGGCTCTCCGTACTGCTTCTACGCGACTCGGAGCTCGTGGGGAGGAGGCTGCTCGCCGGCGCGGCGCTCATCGTCGCCGGCGGGGTGCTCATCGGCGCGACCCGCTAGCGGGCGAAGGTCTGGATGACGACGAGTGCGACGAGCGCTGCCGCCACCGCCGCGATCCCGACCACCCCTCCGAAGATTCCGGCAATGACGAAGATCGGGATGAAGACCCCGAGCTCGCCCTCGGTATGCGACGTCCCGGGGCTCGCCGCGACTTGACCTTCTCGTCGATCCGCCGGTCGAGCTCCTTGTCGATCTTGTCGAGGAAGCTCGCGATCAGCTGCTCATCGTGCTCGCTCCCGAGCTCGTGACGCGCTGCGATGGTCGCCTCCAGCTCCTGCCCGACCTCCTTGTCCACCGCTCGATTATCGCGCACGGCTCCCTCTCTGGTATCTGCTATAAACAGGCTTAGATTTTCTCAACTCAGGAGGCAGAACACACCATGGCGAAGACCATCGGCATCGACCTCGGCACGACGAACTCGTGCATGGCCGTGCTCGAGGGCGGCGAGCCGGCCGTCATCCCGAACGCCGAGGGCGGCCGCACGACGCCGTCCGTCGTCGCGTTCACGAAGGACGGCCAGCGGCTCGTCGGCGCCCCCGCGCGGCGACAGCAGGTCACGAACCCAACCAACACGATCTTCTCGATCAAGCGCTTCATGGGGCGCAAGTTCGACGAGGTGACGGAGGAGATGACGATCGTCCCGTACGAGGTCGTCAAGGGCCCGAACGGCGATGTGCGCGTCAAGGCGGAGGGCAAGGACGATGCCCCGCCGGAGATCAGCGCGATGATCCTCCAGAAGCTGAAGCAGGATGCGGAGGCGTACCTCGGCGAGACGGTGACAGACGCCGTGATCACCGTTCCCGCGTACTTCAACAACGCGCAGCGCGAGGCGACGAAGGACGCCGGCAAGATCGCCGGTCTCAACGTCCTCCGGATCATCAACGAGCCGACCGCGGCCGCACTCGCGTACGGCCTCGACAAGGAAGGCTCGGATCAGACGATCCTCGTCTTCGACCTCGGCGGCGGCACGTTCGACGTCTCGGTGCTCGAGCTCGGCGAGGGCGTTTTCGAGGTCAAGTCGACCGCGGGTGACAACCACCTCGGCGGCGACAACTTCGACAAGGCGGTCGTCGACTGGATGGTCGCCGAGTTCAAGAAGGACCAGGGCATCGACCTCGCGGCCGACCGCATGGCGCTCCAGCGCCTGTACGAGGCGGCCGAGAAGGCGAAGATCGAGCTCTCGTCGACGATGACGACGCAGATCAACCTGCCGTTCGTCACCGCGACGCAGGAGGGTCCGAAGCACCTCGATCTCCAGCTCACGCGGGCGAAGCTCGAAGAGATCACGGCCGACCTGCTCGAGCGGACGGTCGGGCCGACGAAGCAGGCGCTCTCCGACGCCGGCCTCGACGCCTCGAAGATCGACCATGTCGTCCTCGTCGGCGGCATGACCCGCATGCCGGCGGTGCAGGAGAAGGTCAAGGAGCTGATCGGCAAGGAGCCGCACAAGGGCGTCAACCCGGACGAGGTCGTCGCCGTCGGCGCAGCGCTCCAGGCCGGCGTGCTCAAGGGCGAGGTCAAGGACATCCTGCTGCTCGATGTCACCCCGCTCTCGCTCGGGATCGAGACGAAGGGCTCCGTGATGACGAAGCTCATCGAGCGCAACACGACCATCCCGACGAAGAAGTCCGAGGTCTTCACGACCGCGGAGGACAACCAGCCCTCGGTCGAGGTGCACGTCCTCCAGGGCGAGTCGGAGATGGCGACGTACAACAAGACCCTCGGCAAGTTCCAGCTCGTCGGGATCCCGCCGGCGCCGCGCGGCATGCCGCAGATCGAGGTCACCTTCGACATCGACGCGAACGGGATCATCAACGTCTCGGCGAAGGACATGGGTACCGGGAACGTCCAGCAGATCCAGATCCAGGGGGGCTCCGGCCTCTCCGAGGACGAAGTGCAGGAGATGATCCGCAACGCGGAGTCGCACGCCGAGGATGCGCACCGGCTGCGCGAGGCCGCGGACACGAAGAACCTCGCCGAGACGCTCGCGTACCAGACCGAGCGCTCGCTCAAGGAGCACCGCGACAAGATCGAGGAGTCAGAGGCCTCGACGATCGAGGGCCGCGTCATGGAGCTGCGCCAGGCGCTCGAGTCGGACGACCTCGGCGAGATCCGCGCCAAGATGGAGGCACTCCAGGAGGCCTCGCACAAGCTCGCCGAGGCGGTCTACGCCCAGGCGACCGCGCAGGCCCAGGCGACCGCACCCGGCGACGGCGACTCGGCCGACTCCGGCGACGAGGTCGTCGAGGAGGGCGAGTACGAGGTCGTCGACGAGGAGGCTCCGGCGTCGTAATGGCCGACGAGCCCGTCCAAGAGGAGACCGAGCAGGTCGAGGAGCAGCAGCCGGAACAGCAGGACGACCGCCTGCTGCGGCTCGCTGCCGACTTCGAGAACTACAAGAAGCGCGCCGCGCGTGAGCGGCAGGAGTACGTCGCGCTCGCCAACGAGCGGTTGATCGGCGAGCTCCTGCCGATCCTCGACGACCTCGAACGCGCGCTGAAGGCGGGCGAGCAGCATGAAGAGGCGCAGCTCGAGGAGGGCGTTCGGCTCGTCCACCGCTCACTCGCGGCGCTGCTCGAGCGCCACGGCGTGACGCCGATCGACGCGGAGGGGAAGTTCGACCCGCATGTCCACGAGGCGCTGCTCTCGCAGCCGTCGGAGGCGGAGGAGGGCTCGGTGATCGACGTCGTCCAGAAAGGCTACAAGCTCGGCGACCGCGTCGTCCGGCCCGCCCGGGTCGTCGTCGCCGCGCCGGAGGAGAAATCGGCCGATGCCTGAGTCCCTCTACGACACGCTCGGCGTCAAGAAGGGCGCTTCCGTCGACGAGATCAAGAAGGCGTACCGGAAGCTCGCGCGCCAGTTCCACCCCGACGCGAACCAGGGCGACAAGTCTGCAGAGGAGCGCTTCAAACAGGTGCAGACGGCGTACGACGTCCTCTCCGATCCGGAGAAGCGTAAGGCGTACGACCGCTTCGGCTCGACGAACGGCCGCGGCGCACCTGGCCCGGGCCCGGGCGGCGTCAACGTCGACTTCGGCGATCTCGGCGACATCTTCGGCGGCCTGTTCGGGAACCTCGGCGGCACCGCGCGCGGCGGTCGCGGGCGCGCGCGCTCGCAGGCGGTGCGCGGCGCGGACGTCGAGACGGAGGTGCGCCTCTCGTTCGAGGACTCGCTGCGCGGCGCCGAGGCGAAGGTGCCGGTCGAGCTGACCGTCGCGTGCTCGGAGTGCGGCGGCACCGGCGCGCAGCCGGGCACGGCTCCCGTCATCTGCCCGGAGTGCAACGGGCGGGGTGTCATCTCCGAGTCCCAGGGACTGTTCGCGCTCTCGCAGCCGTGCCCGCGCTGCCGCGGCAACGGCACGGTGATCGAGCAACCCTGCTCGAAGTGTCACGGCTCGGGCCGCGAGCGGCGGCGGCGCACCTTCAGCGTGAAGATCAAGCCCGGCGTCAAGGACGGCACGAAGATTCGGCTCAAGGGCAAGGGCGAGGCGGGCCAGCACGGCGGCCCGAACGGCGACCTGATCGTCGTCACGCGGGTCGAGCCGTCGCCGCTCTACGAGCGCCGCGGCGACGACCTGATCGTGCAGGTGCCGGTCTCCTTCCCGACCGCTGCGCTGGGCGGCAAGGTCGAGGTGTCGACGCCCGAGGGCACGGTGTCCCTCAAGATTCCCGCCGGCTCCGAAGAGGGCAAGCTGCTGCGGATCAAGGGCCGCGGCGCGCCGCGCCTCAAGGGCTCCGGCAAGGGCGACGTGCTCGCGCGCGTGCGGATCGAGGTGCCGAAGCGCGTGAACAAGAAGGAACGAGAGCTCCTCGAAGAGCTCGGGAGAGTGCTCTGATGCGGGCAGGGCTCAGGCGCCCAGCCAGCATCGGCGTCAGCCTCGCCCTGGGTGTGGCGATCGGGCTCGCGTTCTACTCCGTTTGGGTCGCGGTCGTGCTGATCCTCGGCGCGATCGTCTACATGGCTCGCTGGAGGCGCCGCTGATGGACGATCGCCCGATCTACATGATCTCGGTCGCCGCCGACCTCGTCGGCATGCATCCGCAGACGCTGCGCATGTACGAGACGAAGGGTCTCGTGCGGCCACATCGCACGCCGGGCGGCACCCGCCTCTACTCGGAGGCGGACGTCGAGCGGCTGCGGATCGTCCAGCGGCTCACGTCCGAGCTCGGCCTCAACCTTGCCGGCGTCGAGCTCGTGCTGCGGCTCGAGGATGAGCTGCGCAAGGCGCACGCGCAGGTCGAGCGGCTGCAGGGGCAGCTGCGCCAAGAGGTGCAGAACGTGCACAAGCAGTACCGCCGCGATCTCGTGCTCGTGCGCGAGGAGCGGCTCCCGGAAAGGCAGCGGTAATGGATTTCACGAAGCTGACGGTCAAGTCGCAGGAGGCCGTCGCGGCTGCGCAGGAGCTCGCGCGCCGCATGGGCAACCCGGAGCTCTATCCCGAGCATCTCCTCCTCGCGCTGCTCGACCAGGAGCTGCCGCGCGAGCTCGTTTCCCGCTCCGGCGCCGGCGAGGCCGGCGCCTCCGCTCCTGGGCGCGCTCCGTCGAGCCTACGCGCGCATGATGCGGACGCGCTGCGTGCGCAGGCCGAGGCGACGCTCGCGCAGAAGCCCCGCATCGAGGGCTCGCAGCAGCAGCCGGGTGTCTCCGCGGCCTTCTCGAAGGTGCTCGACCGCGCCTTCGAGGAGGCGCGAAAGCTCGAGGACGAGTACGTCGCTGCGCAGCATCTGCTCCTCGCGCTCGACGTCGCGCCGCGTGACGAGCTGCTCGCGAAGATCGCCGAGGTCACCGCCGGACGCCGAGTCACGTCCCCTGATCCCGAGGGCACGTACCAGGCGCTCTCGAAGTTCGGCCGAGACCTGATCGAGGCGGCCGAGTCGGGGAAGCTCGACCCCGTGATCGGCCGCGACGAGGAGATCCGCCGCGTCATCCAGGTGCTCTCACGCCGCACGAAGAACAACCCCGTCCTGATAGGGGAGCCCGGGGTCGGCAAGACCGCGATCGTCGAGGGGCTCGCGCAGCGGATCGTCGCCGGCGACGTCCCCGAGTCGCTGAAGGGGAAGCGCGTCTGGGCGCTCGACATCGGCGGCCTGCTCGCCGGCTCGAAGTACCGCGGCGAGTTCGAGGAGCGGCTCAAGGCCGTGCTCGAGGAGATCCGCAACGCCGAGGGGCAGATCATCGTCTTCATCGACGAGCTCCACACGATCGTCGGCGCGGGTGCGGCCGACGGTGCGGTCGACGCCGCGAACATGCTCAAGCCGATGCTCGCGCGCGGCGAGCTCCGCTGCGTCGGCGCGACGACGCTCGACGAGCACCGGAAGCACATCGAGAAGGACGCAGCGCTCGAGCGGCGCTTCCAGCCAGTTTTCGTCGGCGAGCCGTCCGTTGCCGACACGATCGCGATCCTGCGCGGCCTGAAGGAGCGCTACGAGGCACACCACAAGGTGCGGATCCGCGACTCGGCGCTCGTCGCAGCGGCGGTTCTCTCCGAGCGGTACATCGCCGACAGGCAGCTGCCTGACAAGGCGATCGACCTCGTTGACGAGGCGGCCTCGCGGCTGAAGATGGAGATCGAGTCGTCGCCGGTCGAGCTCGACGAGGCGAACCGGCGCGTGACGCAGCTGGAGATCGAGCTTGCTGCGTTGGCCGGCGAGTCGGACGCGGTGCGCGCGCCCCTCGAGAGCGAGCTCGCCGAGGCGAAGGAGAAGCGCGACGGGCTCGCCGCGCGTTGGGCGCGCGAGAAGGAGGCGCTCGACCGGATCGGCGAGATCACACAGCAGATCGACGCACTGCGGATGGAAGCCGAGCGCGAGGAACGCACCGGCAACCTCCAGCGCGTGGCCGAGATCCGCTACGGCGAGCTGCCCGCGCTCGAGAGGGAGCTCGAGGAGCGCGACTCGCAGCAGGCCGGCTCGATGGTCAAGGAGGAGGTCGACGAGGACGACGTCGCCGCGGTCGTGGCGCGCTGGACGGGCATCCCCGTCGACCGGCTGCTCGAGGGCGAGACGGAGAAGCTCGTCCACATGGAGGAGCGGCTCCATCAGCGCGTGATCGGCCAGGACGAGGCGGTTGAGGCGGTCGCGAACGCGCTGCGGCGCGCGCGCACCGGGCTGCAGGACCCGAACCGGCCGATCGGCTCATTCGTCTTCCTCGGCCCGACGGGCGTCGGCAAGACCGAGCTTGCCCGGGCGCTCGCCGAGTTCATGTTCGACGACGAGCACGCGATGGTGCGCCTCGACATGAGCGAGTACCAGGAGCGGCACACCGTCGCGCGTCTGCTCGGCGCGCCGCCCGGCTACATCGGCTACGACGAGGGCGGCCAGCTGACCGAGGCGGTGCGGCGGCGGCCGTACAGCGTGATTCTCCTCGACGAGATCGAGAAGGCGCACGCGGAGGTCTTCGACGTGCTCCTGCAGGTGCTCGACGACGGGCGGCTCACCGACGGCCAGGGCCGCACGGTCGACTTCCGCAACGCGGTCCTGATCATGACCTCGAACGTCCGCACGGTGGACGCGTTGCGCGACGTGTTCCGGCCGGAGTTCCTGAACCGGATCGACGAGGTGATCGAGTTCAAGCCACTCTCGAAGGAGCAGATCGCCGAGATCGTCGAGCTGCAGCTCGTGCGGCTCCGGGAGAGGCTCGCGGAGCGGCGGATCGAGCTCGAGCTGGCGGACACGGCGAAGGAGACGCTCGCGGAGGCGGGCTGGGACACGGCGTTCGGCGCTCGGCCGCTGAAACGCGCGATCCAGCGGCTCGTCGAGAACCCGCTCGCGCTGCGCCTGCTCGAGGGCGACTTCGCCGACGGCGACACGATCCGCGTGGACGCCGAGGACGGCGAGATCCGCTTCGAGAAGGTCGGGGCGCGGGCAGCGGCCGCCGCCTAGCTCGCGCCGTATATCTCGAAGGACGCACTCCAGGCCGGCGCCGGCCGGTGCCGGCCGGGATCGGCGGCGCGGCGCTCGCCCACTGCGGCGAACGCCCGCTGCAGCGCGTCCTCGTCATCCACGAGGACGACGCTCAGTCGCCGTCCCGCCTCGCGGTCGGCCAGCCAGTACGCCTTGACCCCCGCCTCCTGGAAAGCGGGCACGACTTCGTCCAGAACGTGCGAGACGCCGGCCTCGAGATCGTCCGGCGATTCGTTCTCGAAATACGTCACCTGTGCTCTCATGCTGCGATCCTCTCACGGACTAGGGTGCGCCGATGCTGGTTGTCGCGGCGACGGAACGAGAGCTTGCGCAACTCGGCGCGCTCGACACGTTTTGCTGCGGAATCGGCCCGGTGGAGGCGGCGCTTCAGACCGCTCGCGCCATCGACGAGCGTCGGCCGGAGGCCGTCGTCCACGTCGGCATCGCGGGGTCGCGGACGCTCGAGCCGCCGGCGCTCGTGCTCGGAAGCGAGGCCGTCTACTGCGATGTGATCGACCCGGCGTCGACGCTGCCGCGCGTCGAGCGCGTCCGCCCCGACGCCGCGCTGCTCGAACAGGCTCGTGCCGCCCTGCCGGAGGCGCACGTCCTCCCGATCGCGACCTGCGGCAAGGTCGGCGGCGGGACGGGCTTCGACGTCGAGGCGATGGAGGGCTTCGGCGTGCTGCGCGCCTGCGAGCTCGCGGGCGTGCCGGCGGTCGAGCTGCGTGCGATCTCGAACTCGCCGGACGAGGGTGACCGGACGCGCTGGCGCTTCGATGACGCGTTCGCGGCGCTCGCCGGGGCGCTACAGCGACTCGACGTCGTCTAGAAACTCGGCGTTGCCGTGGCGCGTGGGCGAGCCGTAGGCGAGGAAGAGGATCTCCTCGCCGGTCTCGTTGCGCGGCTGGAGTGGAGTGCCGGAATGGACGACGACGACTCCGCCCGGCTCCACGTCCACCCGTTCCCACGGCTCGCCGAGCAGCATCGTCAGCGTGCCGCGCAGCGGGACGAACACCTCCTCCTGATCCGGGTCGAGATGCCGGCGCCCGCGCGTGTTTGCCGGATAGCGCCACATCCGCGCCCGCGACTCGGTCATGTGCGCGGGCTCGCTCAGTGCGGCGGC
>DASYOZ010000150.1:0-4111 GCA_036007185.1 Gaiellaceae bacterium
GCAGCAGGCGACCGACCCGGTAGACGATCAGCTGGTCGCTGGCGGCGAGCTGCGGAGCCGCGGTGGCCGCGACCAGGACACTGCCGAGCTTCGTCCCGTCGGTCGCCGAGAACCAGGAGATCCGGTCGTGGGGGCCGGCCAGTGTCGTGAGGACGGCGAGCACGTGGGAACTGAGCGCGATCGCGATCGGGATTCCGTGCACCTTCGGCTGGCCGAGCACGTTTCCGGTCACGGCGTCGACGATGGGAAGCGACTCGTTGGTGGTCGCCGAAGGCCGATGGCCGTGGACGATCGTGGCCGGGACGAACGCGATGCGTCCGGCCGCGGCGGCGAGCTGGAGCGCGGGCTCGACGCCGGGCAGCGCCGTGTCGCTCGTCTCCGTCACGATCCGGATCCCGCCGTCGGCGATCCTCTGCTTGCACTTGCCGCCGGAGATGCAGCCGGCCGGGTTGACGTACTCGACGTCGTCCCACGAGTAGGCGAGCGTCTTGCCCGCTCCCGCCACGCCGACGAGCCAGTCGCCCGTGCCGTTGCTGGCGTGGGCGAGCCGCTCGAGCTGCCGTTCTGGCCCGCCGACGGGGGCGGCGAGGACGTAGTCGAAGGGTGCAGGCCCGCTTTCGTGCAGTGTCCAGAGGGCCGTGGATATTCGGGACGCGAAGGCGAGCTGCTGCTGCCCGTCGCCGAGATTCCAGTGGCAGGTCGTGCTGCTGGACGAGGGCTGGGGGAGGCTCCGGTCCGGCGTTCCGGGCGAGAGCACGTGGATCGCGTTGCAGGCCTTGTTGCTCGACGAGAGCCAGGCGACGCTGCTGCCGTCCTGCGCGATCGCCTCGATCGGGCCGCCGGGGCTCTTGCGCAGTGTGTGCGCCGTCGGCTGTCCCGCGGCCGCCGCCGAGGCGGCGAGCGCGAGCACGCCTGCGGTCGCAAGGAGGGCTCGCACGCGCCGGACGGTAGCTGTGTCCTGTTACGACATTGTCAGGAGCTGTCTGTGCAGGTTGGTACCCTGCTCTTCTTGACGGAGCAGGTAGCAGCCGAACTGAACGCCGACGACGTCCAGCGGCTGCTGGAGCTCGACCGGAAGTTCGGGCGGGAGGGGCTCACGTTCGACGATGTGCTCCTCGTTCCCGCCGAGTCGCATGTCCTGCCGAACGACGTCTCGACGCGCGCCCGCCTCACGCGCTCGGTCGAGCTCGCGATCCCGATCGTCTCGGCCGCGATGGACACCGTGACCGAGGCGCGCCTCGCGATCGCGCTCGCGCGCGAAGGCGGCATCGGCGTCGTCCACCGCAACCTCTCCATCGAGGCGCAGGTCGCCGAGATCGACAAGGTGAAGCGCTCCGAGTCGGGCATGATCGTCGAGCCCGTGACGCTGCCGCCCGACGCGCCGGTGCGCGCGGCGCTCGAGCTGATGGCGCGCTACAAGGTCTCGGGCGTCCCGATCACCGACGACGACGGCGTCCTCGTCGGCATCCTCACGAACCGGGACCTCCGCTTCGAGAACGACGTCGACCAGCTCGTCTCCGCGCTCATGACGGCTCGCAACCTCGTCACGGCGCCGGTCGGCACGACGCTCGCGGAGGCGGAGGAGATTCTCCACCGGAACAAGATCGAGAAGCTCCCGGTCGTCGACGCGGACGGAAAGCTGCGGGGCCTGATCACCGTCAAGGACATCCAGAAGAAGATCGAGTTTCCCGAGGCGACGAAGGACGAGCAGGGCCGCCTGCAGGTGGCCGCCGCCGTCGGCGTCGGCCCGGACGCGCTCGAGCGCGCACAGGCGCTCGTCGGCGCCGACGTGGACGTTCTCGTCGTCGACACCGCGCACGGCCACTCCCTCGGCGTCGTCGAGATGGTTCGTCGGATCAAGTCGAGCGTGGACGTCGACGTGATCGCAGGCAACATCGCGACCGGTGAGGCGGCGCGTGCGCTGATCGACGCGGGCGCGGACGGTCTCAAACCGGGCGTTGGGCCCGGAGCGACGTGCACGACCCGCGTGGTGGCCGGGGTCGGGGTACCTCAGGTGACGGCCGTCTACGAGGTGGCGCAGGTCGCGGCTCCCGAGGGCGTCTCGGTCGTCGCCGACGGCGGTCTGACCTCGTCGGGCGACGTGGCGAAGGCGATCGCGGCGGGGGCGGACGTCGTCATGACCGGCTCGATGCTGGCGGGCACCGACGAGGCGCCCGGCGACGTCATCGTCGTCCAGGGCGAGCGCTTCAAGGAGTACCGCGGCATGGGCTCGCTCGGCGCCATGAAGGCGCGGGGGTTCTCGAAGGACCGGTACTTCCAGAACGATGTCGAGGACGTGGAGAAGCTCGTCCCCGAGGGGATCGAGGGCCGGGTCGCGTACAAGGGCCCGCTTGCGCCGATCGTCCACCAGCTCGTCGGCGGGCTGCGACAGGCCATGGGTTATTGCGGCGCGGCGACGATCGAGGAGATGAAGCTGGCACGCTTCGTGCGCATCACCGGTGCCGGGCTACGCGAGTCGCATCCACACGACATGACGATCACGAAGGAGGCGCCGAACTATCGGCGCTGAGGAGGCACGGGTCGTCGAGCTCCCGGCCCGGGAGGACAGGCCCGTCCTCGTCCTCGACCTCGGTGGGCAGTACTCGCAGCTGATCGCGCGCCGCGTGCGCGAGTGCCGTGTCTACTCCGAGCTCGTCTGCCACGCGATCACGCCCGAGGCGGTGCGGGCCCGGAACCCGTACGCGCTCGTGCTCAGCGGCGGGCCCGCCTCCGTCTATTCGGAAGACGCCCCCCGCGTCGATCCGGCGCTGTTCGAGCTCGGCGTGCCGACGCTCGGCATCTGCTACGGGGCGCAGCTGATGGCGCTCGAGCTCGGCGGCCGCGTCGACCGCACCGGCGTCTCGGAGTTCGGGCGGACGTCGATGGAGGTGACCGAGTCGCAGCTGCTCGCGGACACGCCTCCCGAGCAGACCGTCTGGATGTCACACCG
This sequence comes from Gaiellaceae bacterium, assembly GCA_036007185.1. Classification (GTDB taxonomy): domain Bacteria; phylum Actinomycetota; class Thermoleophilia; order Gaiellales; family Gaiellaceae; genus Palsa-739. Next base: position 2,951 of record DASYOZ010000150.1, read on the forward strand.
CGACACGGTCGTCGCCGCCCCCGAGGGGGCGCGCGTCGTCGCGAGCTCACCGGCGACCCCGGTTGCCGCCTTCGAGGCGCCCGAGCGCGGGCTCTACGGCGTCCAGTTCCACCCGGAGGTCGTCCACACGCCCCACGGGATGGACGTCCTGAAGAACTTCCTCTACACCGCCGCCGGCGCGCCACCCGCCTGGACACCGGCCGCGGTGATCGAGGAGCAGGTGGCGCGCATCCGCGCGCAGGTTGGGCGCGAGCGCGTGCTCTGCGCGCTCTCGGGCGGCGTCGACTCGGCCGTGGCCGCGCTGCTCGTGCACAAGGCGGTCGGCGAGCAGCTCACGTGCGTCTTCGTCGACCACGGGATGCTGCGCCAGGACGAGGCCGAGCAGGTGGTCGAGACGTTCGGCGAGCACTTCCAGGTGCCGCTCGTCCACGTGCAGGCGCAGGACCGCTTCCTCGAGCTGCTCACGGATGTCGAGGAGCCGGAGGAGAAGCGGAAGATCATCGGCCGTGAGTTCATCCGCGTCTTCGAGGAGGAGGCGCGAAAGCTGGGTCAAGAGGGGGGCGACGTCCGCTGGCTCGTGCAGGGGACGCTCTACTCCGACGTGATCGAGTCCGGCGGAACTGAGGGCGTCGCGGCGACGATCAAGTCGCACCACAACGTCGGCGGCCTGCCGGCGGACATGAAGATGCGGCTCGTCGAGCCGCTGCGGCTCCTGTTTAAGGACGAGGTGCGGCGCGTCGGGGAGGAGCTCGGGATGCCCGAGCGGATGGTCTGGCGCCAGCCGTTCCCCGGCCCGGGCCTCGCCATCCGGATCATCGGCGCCGTCACCGCCGAGCGGCTCGAGATCCTCCGGCAGGCGGACGCCGTGCTGCAGGAGGAGGTGCGGCGGGCCGGCCTCTACGGCGAGCTGTGGCAGTCGTTCGCGGTGCTGCCGGCGATCCGCTCGGTCGGCGTGCAGGGCGACGAGCGCACGTACGGCTACCCGATCGTGATCCGCGCGGTGACGAGCGACGACGCGATGACGGCCGACTGGGCACGCCTCCCGTACGACCTCGTGGAGACGATCTCGGCGCGGATCGTGAACGAGATCCCGGGCGTCAACCGCGTGGTGCTCGACGTGACGTCGAAGCCGCCCGCGACGATCGAGTGGGAGTAGCACCG
>DASYOZ010000151.1:0-2140 GCA_036007185.1 Gaiellaceae bacterium
GGTGGACTCGGCGTACGACGTGATCGAGGCGGAGCGCGTCCTTGTCGAGACGCGGCCGGACGCGATCCTGCTGGACATCGGGCTGCCCGGGATCGACGGGATCTTCTATCTCGAGCGGCTGCGTGAGACGCCGCAGACCAGCAAGATCCCGATCGTCGCCATCAGCGGCTCGGACGAAGCAGGCCGTGCGGCGCGGGCCGCCGGCGCGGAGGCGTTCCTGCGCAAGCCGTTCAGCCCGCTCGAGCTGCTCGCGCTCGTCGCGCCGCTGATCCGGCGGAACGGGTTCGGCTCGCTGGACGAGGACAATGACGTCGTGGACGCTGCCAACCTGAACCGGCTGATCGAGATCGGCCGCCGTCAGCACCAGCTCCTCAACGAGGCCTACGCGCAAACCGTCGCCGTGCTCGCGTCGGCACTCGAATCGCGGGACTTCGGCACGAGCCGCCACTCGCGCCGGGTGACCGCCTACGCCACGAGGCTTGCCCTCGAGGTCGCGCCGCGCCTGCTCGACGATCCGAGCCTCGAATGGGGCTTCCTCCTCCACGACGTCGGCAAGATCGCGATCCCCGACAGGATCCTGCTCAAGCCCGGCTGGTTGACGGCAGACGAGCGCCGGCGGATGCAAGAGCACGCCGAGCTCGGCGAGCGGCTGCTCGCCCACGTCCCGCTGCTCAACCAGGAAGGCGCGCGTGTCATCCGCTCTCATCACGAACGGTGGGACGGAAACGGGTACCCGGACAGGCTCTCGGAGGAGAGCATCCCGCTGGGAGCGCGGATCTTCGCCGTCGTCGATTCGCTCGACGCGATGACCGACACGCGCCCCTATCGCGAGCCAATCGGCTGGGAGGCCGCCGTGGAGGAGATCCTCCGCTGCCGCGGCGACCAGTTCGACCCCGACGTCGTGGACGGGTTCGAGGCCTGCGAGCCCGACCTCTACCGCCTGCACGACGCGGAGCTCGCCGCCTGAGCCGGTGGAGGACGGCCGCGACCTGGCCGTCCTCCCCGCTTCGCCTCAGGGCTGGTGAGCGGCGAAGGCCTGATGCGGTGACGCGTGCGGAAGCCGGAGCCCGGCGCCCGCTGCGGCGTGCCGAAGCGCGCTACTCCCGCCCATCGCGGTCCCGCACGACGAATCGCCACCCATGAACCACACGGCGTTCGTGTCCGTCGAGGCAGCCGCGTCGAGCGCCGTCGTGAGCATGTCGGTCGTGGCCGGATCAGCGCCCCGCCCCGTTGGCGCGTAGCGGTATCCCTGGGTCTGGTTCGTGGAGTCGCCGAACTGATCGATCGGAATCGCGACCTTGGCGCACGCCACGAGGAGCCCGGCCTCGGCGACAGCCAGCTTCTTCACATTGGTCTCGTCCTTCTTCAGCGCGGCCACCTGCTTCTTCAGCGCGTTGAACTGCCTCGCCGTCGGCCCCGTCGCCTGCTGGCTCGCCGGCGAGGCGGCCACGTACATCGCGGCGCCGACCACCGCGACCCCTACAAGCATCAGAAAACGCTTCATCATCCCTCCTTCTGGGCCCCACATGCGGGGAGTCCCCTGACTCAACAACCGTTTCGCGGTCCTGTCAAATTGCCTCTCTTCCGTTGGCTCGATCCGTGCCGACCGGACGGTCGCCTAGCCTCGGTCGCGATGCTCCGGGAGGAACTGGGACGCCTGACGACCTGGGGCGAGCGCCATCGGCGTCTGCTGGCGCGGATCCTCATCGCCTTCGGCCTCTCGCTCGTCGTGGACCTCGCCTGCGCCGCGTTGATGTGCGTGTTCGAGAGTGGGCTGAAGGGAAGCAGCATCCACGGCTTCGGTGACGCGCTCTTCTTCTCGACGGTGCAGATCCTGACGGTCTCGTCGTCGCTGAAGAATCCCGTGACCCACGCGGGCCAGATCGTCGACGTCGTGCTCGAGTTCTGGGCGATCTTCGTCGTCACCGCGGTCGCCGGCTCCTTCGCGTCGTTCTTCTCGAGCGGCGACGCGACGCCGGGGTAGGCTCGGTCGCGTGACCGTGCAGTTACGTCCGATGCGGGACGACGAGCTCACCGCCTGGCTGCCGAAGATGTGCCACGACTACGCCCAGGCCATGATCGACGACGGCGGGCTCTCGGCGGAGAGCGCCACCGGGAAAGCGGAGGCGGACATCGAGCA
>DASYOZ010000152.1:0-3029 GCA_036007185.1 Gaiellaceae bacterium
ACCCAGATCGCCGACCGATAGAGGTTCGCCTCGCCGTCGATGCCGTTGACGACATAGGCGACGCGCCGGCCGTCGGGAGACAGGCGCGGCTCGCCGACGCTCGTCAACGCATAGACGTCCTCCGGCCGCATCCCCGCCACGGAGGGCGACTCTAAACTGTGTCCCGCTACCGCGCGGGCGTGGTGGAACTGGTAAACACGCCGGTTTTAGGGGCCGGTGCTCTCACGAGCTTGGGGGTTCGAATCCCTCCGCCCGCATCAAGGGCGTGCGCGCACGGCGAACGCGACGGCGGAGACGATCGCCGTCCAGATCGCTCCGGCGCCGCCGAGGAGGGTCAGCGTCCACGCGCTCACGGCTCCGACGTTCGACCTCGCATGGCGCCTCCCTGCTTGAATGGACAGCGTGCAGACCCAGGTCGAGGAGCTGCCGGAGAACCGTGTCCGGCTGACGGTCCAGGTGACGTCGCACGACGTCCACCACGCCGTCGAGCACGCCGCCGACGATCTCGCGCAGAGCGTCAAGGTTCCGGGCTTCCGCAAGGGGAAGGTGCCGCGCCAGGTTCTGCTGCAGCGCGTCGGCCGCGAGCGGCTGATGACGGAGGCGGTCGAGAGCCACATCGGCGGCTGGTTCTGGAACGCTGCGGCACGCACCCGGGTCCGGCCGGTCGAGCAGCCGGAGTACGACTTCGAGCTGCCCGCCTCGTCGGAGGAGGACTGGGAGTTCACCGCGACGGTCGTCGTGCAGGCGAAGCCGGAGCTGCCCGACTGGAAGGAGCTCGAGGTCGGGATCGCCGAGGTCGAGGTGCCCGAGGATCTCGTCCAGGCCGAGCTCGACGCGCTGCGGGCGACGGTCGCCGAGCTCGTCCCGGTCGAGGACCGGCCGGTGGCTGCCGACGACACGGTCGTCGTCGACCTCGTCGCGCACGACGAGACGCGCCGCGATTACGTGATCGAGCTCGGCGGCGGGGCGGTCATGGAGGAGATCGAGCAGGCGCTCGTCGGAATGAGCGCCGGAGAGACGAAGGAGATCTCGTTCGAGCTCGCCGACGGGTCGACTCAGTCGCTGGCCGCGACGGTGAAGGAGATCAAGGCGAAGGTGCTGCCCCCGCTCGACGACGACCTCGCACGCGCCGCCAGCGAGTTCGAGACCTTCGCCGAGCTCCGGGACGACGTCGAGTCGCGGCTGCGCGAGCAGATCGAGGAGGAGATCGAGACGCGGTTCCGCGCCGCGGCCGCGGACACTCTCGTGGCGGCGTCGAAGGTCGAGGCCGCCGGCCCGCTGGTCGAGTCGCGCACGCGGGAGCTGCTGCGCGGCTTCGCGCGCCAGATCGAGGCCCGCGGCGTCGAGCTCGAGACGTTCCTGGCGATGACCGGTCAGGCTCCCGAGGAGCTCCTGGCGCGGCTGCAGGACGAGGCGCAGCGCTCGGTTGCGCGCGAGCTCGTGCTCGAGGCCGTCGCCGAGCAGCTCGCGCTCGAGGTCCCGGACGCCGAGGTCGAGGAGCTCGTGCGCGAGCAAGCCGACGCGGTCGGTGACGATCCCGAGCAGATGCTCGCGAGCCTGCACGAGAGTGGCCGCTTCGAGCTGCTACGGGACGACCTGCGGCTCCGCCAGGCGCTCGACCGCGTCGCCGCCGAGGTCAAGCGCATCCCCCTTGCTCAGGCCGAGGCGCGCGAAGCGATCTGGACGCCCGACAAGGAGAAACCACCGACCGAGACGAAACTCTGGACCCCCGACCAGCCGCAGAAGAGCGAAGGAGCGACACGATGAGCCCGCCCTCGAATCTCGTCATCCCATCCGTCATCGAGCAGACCTCGCGCGGGGAGCGCTTCTTCGACATCTACTCGCGGCTGCTCAACGAGCGGATCATCTTCCTCGGCACGCCTATCGACGACCAGGTCGCGAACCTCATCGTCGCGCAGATGATCCACCTCGAGTCCGAGGACCCGGACAAGGACATCAACCTCTACATCAACTCGCCCGGCGGCTCCGTCTACTCGGGGCTCGCGATCTACGACACGATGCAGTTCATCAAGCCCGACGTCGCGACGACCTGCGTCGGCATCGCGATGTCGATGGGGGCGCTGCTTCTCGGAGCCGGCACGGAGGGAAAGCGCACTGCGCTGCCGAATGCCAAGATCCTGATCCACCAGGTCTCGGGCGGCTTCCAGGGCCAGGGCACGGACATCGAGATCCAGGCACGCGAGACGATCAATCTCAAGCGGCGCCTGGAGGAGATCATCGCCCTGCACACGAACCAACCCGTCGACAAAATCTCGAAGGACATGGAGCGCGACTACTACATGACGGCCGAGGAAGCAGAGCAGTACGGCATCGTCGACCAAGTGATCGCGCACCGCTGACGTAGACGAATCGCCCGGACCGAGGTAGAAGAAGAGATATGGCACGCGCAACCGACGGCAACGAGCAGCTTCTCTGCAGCTTCTGCGGCAAGAGCCAGCGGCAGGTGAAGAAGCTGATCGCCGGCCCAGGCGTCTACATCTGCGACGAGTGCATCGATCTCTGCAACGAGATCATCGACGAGGAGCTGACCAGCCCGGCCCAGCTCGACCTCGACAACCTGCCGCGCCCGCGCGACATCTACGCCGTCCTGAACGACTACGTCGTCTCGCAGGAGGAGGCCAAGCGGACGCTCGCGGTCGCCGTCTACAACCACTACAAGCGCGTTCAAATGGGGCAGGACGACGACGAGGTCGAGCTCCAGAAGTCGAACATCCTCCTGCTCGGCCCGACCGGCTGCGGCAAGACGCTGCTCGCGCAGACGCTGGCGCGGATCCTCAATGTCCCGTTCGCGATCGCCGATGCGACCGCGCTGACCGAGGCCGGCTACGTCGGCGAGGACGTCGAGAACATCCTCCTCAAGCTGATCCAGGCTGCGGACTTCGACATCAAGAAGGCCGAGACCGGGATCATCTACATCGACGAGGTGGACAAGATCGCGCGCAAGGCGGACAACCCGTCGATCACGCGCGACGTGTCGGGCGAGGGCGTGCAGCAGGCGCTGCTGAAGA
>DASYOZ010000153.1:0-7503 GCA_036007185.1 Gaiellaceae bacterium
CTCGGCGGCGACGTCGCCGGCCGGCGCCTGCACGCCCGACGTCTCGAGGAGCTGCCCGACGGCACGTTCGTCCTGCTCGACGGCACGGCATACGTTGTGCTCGCGGAATCACTGCTCCGTTGGACGCCGGGCGGCTACGCGGAACGCATGCGCCGCCCGCGCGGCCGCGTCGACGTCGTCACCCCGCCGACGAGCGTCCGCGCCCTCGCCTCAGGCTGGACCGGAAGCCTCCCGCTCATCCACCCTCGCCAGGCGCGCACATGACCTGGTCTTCACGCGACCGGTTATGGATCACGCCAGAAACCGGTCGAGCCGCTCCAGAGTCTCCGTCCAGCCCGTCTCGTGCAGAGTGTGTCGAGCCTCCGTCGCGAACGGCCCCTGGTCGAGAACCAGCCTCGTCCCCTCGTCATCGTCCAGGAACGAGAGCGTCACGACCGTCTCCTGATCGTCGGGATCGGGCTCTTCCCAGGCGAAGGTATAGACGAGACGTCGCGCTGGTTCGACCTCGCTGAACTCCCCGCTCAGATTGAATGCCGCTCCATCCGGCGGCTGCATTGTGATGCGGTACGTCCCGCCCTCGCGAAGGTGGATCTCGATGCCGAGAACCGTGAAACCCTTCGGCCCCCACCACTCTGCAAGCCTCTGGGGCTCAACGCACGCCGCGAAGACGTCCTCTCTCGGGGCGCGAAACACCTTCTCCAGATGCAGAGTCGATCCAGCGGCGTCGCCTTCGGCCTTCATGCCGTGATTATCCGTCCGCAGGGCAAACGCGCGGTAGACCTCGTCGTCCGGTCTCAAGGGCGCTCGGCTGGGGCAGTGCTCAGGAATGACCCCTGACGGGCGGTTGGCTACGAGAGCTTCGACTCGATGAGGTCGAGTCGTTTGTCGAGGGCGGTGTTCTGAGCTTTCGTTTCTGCCAGGGCGTCGAGGATCCTTTGGATTTCTCCTTCCAGATGCGCTCGGTCAGCTTCCTGCGCTCCTTTTTGAGCGCGACTGATCACGGTGCTCGTCACACCGGCGGTCAGGAACGCAATGAACGACACGCCGAGCACCATCACGATGCCCCCCACGGTTTGGCCTACAGCGGTCGTTGGCACGATGTCGCCGTATCCGACCGTCGTGACCGTTTGCAGAGCCCACCAGACCGCCGAGCCGAACGACGAGAAGTCGTGTCGATCGGCGAACCGGATCACGATCGCTCCAAGGAACGCGAGCACGACGAACGTCACGGCCAGGCCGTAGGTGTTTGATCGAGCGTCGGCGATCTTCAGGGCACGGCGCTCGATGAGAGAGGGGCGCTGTGGGCGCGGTGTGAGATCGCTGCTAGCCATCCGTGCGAGGTTCTCCATATCCGTCGCCATACCTTTTGGCCGGACGAGCTACAGGGCCGAAACGCCCGCCCCTGGGGATCACTCTCGGGTGGGCGCGCTACCAACAGGCTCATAGCCCGTCAGCAGCTGTCGAATAGCGCTCAAGCCGGGTCACGGATGGGCCACGTGCACTCTCTGGCGTGGGCCGTGTTCAGGAATGACCCTGAACGAGAGACCTGAAGCGAAGCGCTTCGGAAAACGAGGAGGCTCTAGCCGAAGCCCAGGATGAACTTCGCGTCGTCTGACATCCGTTCCGGCGTCCACGGCGGGTCGAACGTGAGCTCGAGCTCCACTCCTTCGATGCCCTCGACCTGCTGGATGGCGCTGTCGATGTCCTGTGCGATCAGCGGCCCGGCGGGACAGCCCATGGAGGTCAGGCTGTACGTGACCTTGGCCGTCGAGTCCTCGACCTCGACTTCGTAAACGAGCCCGAGGTCGACGATGTCCATGCCGAGCTCGGGATCCTCGACCTGGCGGAGAACCTCGAGCACCTCGTCCTTCGTAGCCACGCGAGCAGTGTAGAGCGACGTACCATCTCGCCGTGGTCCTCGCCGGCGGCAACGAGTTCGTCGAGATCGTCATCTTCCTCTCCTCGACCCTGCCCGTGATCGGGATGATCTGGTTCGCCTGGTGGTTCCTCCGCGCCGGCAAGCGGTACGACGAGCGCGAGCGGGCGGCAGGACGCCGCCCGCCCACATGACCCACTAGGCCGCAGGCTCGATGTTCTGGTTGACCCGGAACACGTTGTCCGGGTCGTACTGCTTCTTGATGCTCGCGAGCCGGTCGTAGTTCGCGCCGTACATCCCGCGGACACGGTCGCCGCTCTCCTGCATCTGGAAGTTGACGTACCCGCCGCCCATCCCGTGCGGCTTGAGCGCGTCGGAGTACGCGACCGCCCAGTCGCGGATTGCGCCGGCGTTCGCTGGATCGGGGTCGACGCCCGCGAAGACGCTGCCCCAGATCGCGTCGCGGTACCCCCATGCTGTGGCGTCGTTCGGGACTCGCGAGGCGGCGCCGTCGATCGCGTACATGTGCATCGTCGACTTCCACGTCGGCATCGCCGGGCCGTACTCGGTGTGCACGGCGATGGCCTCGTCCGGGATCTCCCGCATGAACTCTCCGCGCCAGTACCACTGGTCACCGGCCGGGTAGACACCGTCGAAGGCCGAGTTCCACGCCGGCAGCGGCACCGGCGCGATCCCGTCGAGGAGGGGCGTGCCGAAGGAGCGCGCTTCGCGGAGCGCCGCGGACTCCTCCTCGCCGGCCTGCGTCCAGACGACCGCACACACCTTGCGCAGGTGCAGCTCCTCGGGGAACGGCGGCCCCGGCGGGATGGACAGGAAGGCGAAGAAGCCACTGGCCTCGTCGGGCGCCGCAGGCAGAAAGTCCCGGTACCACGCCAGCACCTCGGCCGCGTCGCCGATGTCGTACAGCACCGGCCCGGCGAGCACCGTCGTGACCGGATGACAACGGAACGAGAAGGACGTGACGATCCCGAAGTTGCCGCCGCCGCCGCGGATCGCCCAGAAGAGGTCCGGCTCGCGCTCAGCGTCCGTCTGGACAATCGACCCGTCCGCGAGAACGACCGTCGCCGCCACGAGGTTGTCGATCGTGAGGCCCTGCCCCCGGGTCAGGTGACCCATGCCCCCGCCGAGCGTGAGCCCACCTACCCCTGTCGTGCCGATGATCCCGACCGGCACGGTCAGGCCGTGCTCATGGGTCGCGGTGACGACCTTGTTCAAGGTTGCGCCGCCACCGACCCGGGCCATCCTCGCGCCGGGATCAACGGTCACGTCGCTCATCTCCGACAGATCGACCACGAGCCCGTCGTCGACGCTGCCGAGGCCCGCGCCGTTGTGGCCCCCGGAGCGCACGGCGATGCGCAAGCCGTGCTCGACGCCGTAGCGCACGGCCGCCGCCACGTCCGCCTCGTCGGCGCAGTAGGCGATCGCGGCCGGCCGCTTGTCGATCATCGCGTTGTACAGCGCGCGCGACTCGTCGTAGTCCGGCGCTCCCGGCTCGACAACCCGGCCCTTCACGGCCGACGCGAGCCCTTCTACGGAAACAGCCACTCTTCGCCTCCCTGGTCGATTGGCGCCGATGCTACGACGGCGCCGCACGAAATGGAACGACGGTTCGGCTTCCGATCTAGTACCCGAGCAGGCGCACTTCCTCGCGCCGCTCGCGCGCGAAGAAGTGGATGCCGTCGACGAAGCGCACCCAGTTGCAGCGCGTGCACATCACGAGCGAGTGCGTCCGCGCGCTGTCGGCGAGGAAGCGAACGCCGCGCAGGAGGTCTCCGTTCGAGACGCCGGTCGCGGCGACGATCACCTCGCCGGGAGCGAGGTCCTCGGTGCGGAAGACGCGCTCGTAGTCGTCGATCCCGGCCTCCCGCAGCTCGTCGATCTCCCGCCGGGAGGTGGGCCAGAACTGCGCCTGCAGCTCGCCGCCGAGACAGCGCAGCGCGGCCGCCGACAGCACGGCCTGGCGCGTGCCGCCGATCCCGATCGCGAGGTGGTCGTTCGTGCCGCGGATCGCAGCGGAGATCGACGCGGTGACGTCGCCGTCCTGAATGAGCTTGATCCGGGCACCGGAGTTGCGGATTTCCTCAATCAGGTCGTGGTGGCGCGGGCGGTCCAGGATGATCGTCGTCACGTCGTTCACGCGCCGCCCGAACGCCTCCGCGATCGCCTCGATGTTCTCGCCCACCGGGCGGAGGAGGTTAATCGAGCCGCGAGCGCGTGGGCCGACCGCCATCTTCCGCATGTAGATGTCGGGGAGGGTCGTGAAGCGGCCGGGATCGCCTACCGCGATCATCGACATCGCGCCGTTGCCGCCGCGCGCGACGACCCCGCGGCCCTCGAGCGGGTCGAGCGCCAGGTCGACCTCCTTGCCGCCGGCGCCCACGATCGCGCCGGGCGTGAGTCCGCCCGAATCGTCCATCGAGCCGAGGACGACCCGGCCGTTGATCGCCAGCAGGTCGAGCGTCGCGCGCATGCCGGTCGCCGCGGCCTCCTCCGCTGCGTCCTCGTCGGCCCGGCCGAGCCAGCGCGCCGAGACGAGTGCCGCCCGCTCTGTGGCCCGCAGATACGCCTGGCACTGGCAGGGCTGTTCCTCCTCGGCTGTGTACGCCGGGCCGTCGCTCACGGCGCCACCGTGCGGCTTCGCTCGGCGGCGTCGAGCACGAGATCCGCGACCGTCCGTGCCGCGATGTCGGCGTCCTCGTTCTCGATCACCGGCACACTCTCGCGCCGCGCACGCGCGACGACGAGCTCCTGGACGCGGCGGATGTCGGAGAAGCGCTCGAGATAGCGCGACTCCTGCCGCTCGGAGTCCTCGTCGCGGTAGTGGAAGTGGCGCACATGCTCGTCCTCCTCCGGGATCGAGAGCACGACGAACACCGAGACGGCGAGCTCCGGTCGCGGCAGCTCGACCATCCCCGGAACGAGGTGGACCCCCTCGAGCACGAGCGACCACCCCTCCTCGAGCGCGCGCTCGGACGAGGCGCGGACGCCGACGAGCACGTTCCTCGCCTGCTGCAGAAAACCGAACTCCAGCGGGTCATCGGCGTCCGGATGGGCATCACCCGCCTCGAAGCTCGACTGGTGGATGGACGGCATGAACGCGCGCGAGAAGAAGGCGCGCATCGTTTGCCGCACGAAATCGGTCGAGGTGACCCGCGTGATGCCGAAGCGGTACGCGAGCTCCGTCGCGACCGTCGACTTGCCGGTGCCGGTCGCTCCGCCGATGAAGACCATGATCGGCAGGTCGAGCTCGCGGAGCTCCTGGTAGCGGCGCACTCGCTGCATCGTCTCGTGCCCCTCCTCCTCGCCCAGCACCTCGACTGCGAGCTCCTCGAGCCGCTCGAACTCGATCCGGCCGCGGCGGCTCTCGAGGAGCTCGTCGCCGACGCGGCTTGCGAGCGCGTACGCGGGATGCCCCGCGACTCCGGCGGCCATCAGCGAGCGCGCCATCAGGCCACGCGAGTACGGGAGCCCGAGCTCGCCGCCGCCGAGCGGCAGGGGCATCATCCGCCGCGGCGCGTTCACGCGCGGCTCCGGTCCGGCACCAGGGCGAGGACGCGCTCGTCGAGCTCGGCCGATTCGACGTCGTTCGCGGCGAGGATGAGCTCCGCGCCGCGCGCGAGGGCGACCTCCGCGACGACGTCGACGGCGGCCGCCTTGAGCTCGACGAGGTAGACCTCAGCCTCGACATGCTCGAGCTCTTCGCGCAGGGCGTCGCGCCGCGCGAGGTTGCGCGAGACGTGCACGACGTCCGCATCGAGGCTGTCGGTCGGCGCCGGGCCGGTCGTGAACACTGCCGTCCGGCGGCCGCGCAGCGGCTCGGTCGGCCGCAGGCAAAGCTCGGCGGCGACCATGGGCACGTCCGAGATCGCCCGGATCACCTCGCGGTCCGCGCCGCCGGTGTCGACGACGAGCTCGGAGACGAGGACCCGGTACGCGTTCAGGCCGGCCCGCGCGTCGTGACTGCCGTTCGTGACGAGGATGCGCGCGTCCGCGTCGACGGGAGGTAGCGCCGCGCCGCTGCCGTCGAAGACGAGCAGCTCGGGGTCGAGCTGCGCAGCGATCCGCGCCCCCTCGAGGACGTTCGACTCGAACGGAGCGCCTGCGAGCCCGCCGCCGGCTCGGCGGCAGCCGATCGCCGGGACGCCCGCGAGCGCCGCGGCCTCGAGATGGTCGGAGGCGGCGTGCCTGCCGGAGCGGGAGAGCGCGAGCAGGTCGTCGAGTGTCGGCGGCTCCTCGACGAGCTCCGGCTCCGCCGGCCCGCCGCGGCCCATCGCCACGACGACCACACGCCGGTCGCGGGCCAGCAGGCGCGCGACGTGTCCCGCCACCGCGGTCTTCCCCACTCGCTTGCCGAGGCCTATGACGGCGAGCGACGGCGTCTCTACGGGGTGGAGCGGCGGCGGGTCGAAGCGGAAGTCCGCGCCGACGTACGGCAGCCCGAGCGCGAGCGCGCGCGACGCCCACAGGAACCGTTCCCGCGGCCCGAGCACCGGCTCGTCGGAGAGGTCGACCACCAGCTCCGCCTCGACGGCGTCGAGGGAGTCGACGAGCGTCACGCCGTAGTCGTCGTCACCGCGGAGCTTCTCCGTCCCGCCGACGAGGAGTGCCCCGACGACCTCGTACGGGAGCGCTGCGAGCGCGTCCCGGACGACCGGCGCATAGTGCTCGCCGTCGATCAGGACGAGGGCTCGCTGCGTCACGACGAGCGCACCTCGTCCTCGATCCGGGCCGTGTACTTCTCGTACGTCTTCGTGTCGGTCGAGAACTGGATGATGCGCTCCTGCCCGTGGAACGGGTAGCGGCGCCAGACGTCGACGTGCGTCCCGTCGATCTCGACGACGTTGTAACAGGGCCGCCCGTTGCCGCGCAGCCGCGACGACGAGACGGTGCCCGCGTTGACGACGAAGAGGTTCTCCAGCCGCCAGGCGTACGGGACGTGCTTGTGCCCGGAGAGAACGAGGTCGACGCCCGCGCGCTGGAGGCACTCGAGCGTGTCGCCGGCGTCGTTGACGATATTCCGCTCCCGGCCGGTGCCCGGCACCGGCAGCAGGTGGTGGTGGAGGACAAAGACGCGGAGGTCGGCGGGCTGCCCGAACTGTTCCTCGATCCAGCGGTAGCGGCCGCGGCCGATCTGGCCGTTGTCGAGGTCGGGCTCACTCGAATCGACCGCGACGATCGCCGCGTTGGCGACTCGCAGCACCGAGTTCCGGTCGCCGAACAGCTCCTCGAAGTGGACGTAGCCGACGTTGCGGGAGTCGTGGTTGCCGGGGATCACGACCATCGCCTCGCAGTCGACGCGGTTCAGGTGCTGCCGCGCGAGCACATACTCGTCCTTGAAGCCGTGCGAGGTGAGGTCGCCGGAGATCACCACGACGTCGGGCGCGAGTTCGTTCACCTCGGCGATCGCACGCTCGAGGTGCTGCGGGAGGAAGAACTGCTGCCCGCAGTGCAGGTCCGACAACTGCACGATCCGGAACATCGCGCGGAAAGGCTACGCGGTCAGCGCTTCAAAGCGAGACCGTGAGGAAGCGCTCGATCATCGCGTTCACCTGCTCGGGCACCTCGAGGTGGTGGAAATGACCGGCGCCGACGGTGATCCCGACCTC
>DASYOZ010000154.1:0-3435 GCA_036007185.1 Gaiellaceae bacterium
GATCTTCTTCCACCACGTCCTCAAGGCGGTCAACGACGGCGCGCAGCTCATGGTCGTCGACCCCCGGCGCACGCCGTCGGCGCAGTGGGCCGACCTGTGGCTCGGGCTCGACGTCGGCACCGACATCCCGCTCGCGAACGCCGTCGGGCGCGAGATCATCGAGGCGGGCCTCGCCGACATGGAGTTCGTCGAGCGCGCGACGAGCGGCTTCGACGACTACCGCGCCTCGGTCGAGCCCTGGACATTGGACGAGGCGGAGCGCGTGACGGGTGTGCCGGCCGAGGCGATCCGCGAGCTCGCTCACGCCTACGGCGGCGCGCAGAACGCGCAGCTCTGCTGGACGCTCGGCATCACCGAGCACCACAACGCGGTGGACAACGTGTTCGCGCTGATCAACCTCTCGTTGCTGACCGGCAAGGTCGGGAAGTGGGGCTCCGGCCTCCAGCCGCTGCGCGGCCAGAACAACGTCCAGGGCGGGGGAGACATGGGCGCGATCCCGAACCGGCTCCCGGGCTTCCAGAACGTCTTCGCCGAGGACGCACTCGCGAAGTTCGAGGCTGCCTGGGGCTCGCCCATCCCGCTGAAGCTCGGGCTGCACCTGACCGGCATGTTCGAGGCGATGGAGCGGGGAGAGCTGCGCGCGCTTTACGTCGTTGGCGAGAACCCGGCGCAGGGAGAGGCGGATCAGCAGCGCGCCCAGCGGCTGCTGGAGGGGCTCGACCACCTCGTCGTCCAGGACCTCTTCCTCACGCGCACGGCCGAGCTCGCCGACGTCATTCTTCCCGCCGCGGCGACGCTGGGCGAGGTCGAAGGCACCGTCACTTCGAGCGAGCGTCGCGTCCAACGCGTGCGCAAGGCGTACGAGCCGCCCGCGGGCGCCCGCGACGACATCGAGATCGTGTACGAGCTCGCGCGGCGGCTCGGGCACGACCTCGGCTCACCGCGCGCCGAGGACGTCTGGGACGAGCTTCGCTCGCTCTCGCCGATGCACGCGGGAATGAGCTATCCGCGGCTCGAGCAGTTCCGCGGCATCCAGTGGCCGTGTTGGGACGAGGAGCACCCGGGTGACCTGTTCCTGCACGGTCGCCTCTGGGACGACGTCGTCGAGGACCCCGCGCCGTTTCAGCCCGTCGACTACGAACCTCCGGTCGACCTGCTCGACGACGACTTCCCGCTGCGCCTCACGACCGGCCGACGGCTCGAGTCCTTCAACACTGGCGTGCAGACAGGCGGCTTCTCGTCGCCGCTGCACGTCGGCGGCGAGGCGATCTTGCTCGCGCCCGAAGACGGCGAGCGTTACGGCGTCCCCGACGGCGCGCGAGTGAGGGTCGTGTCGCGGCGCGGCTCGGTCGAGGCGCCGGCGCGCTACGACGTGAACCTGCGGCCGGGCCTCGCGTTCATGAACCTCCACTTCCCCGACGAGGTGGCGACCAACGTGCTCACGATCGACGCCACGGATCCGATGTCGGGCACGGCGGAGTTCAAGGCGACGGCGATCCGGCTGGAAGCAGTCTGATGGATCTGAAGCTGCTCGACGCCGAGCCGACCGACGCCGAGCGCGAGGCGATCGACGCCGTGGTCGGTGTCGAGGCGTCGGACGGGAACCGGGTCGCGCGGCGTGACCGGCACGGGCGCCAACTCCTCCTGCCGGCGCTCCGGGCCGCCCAGCGTCGGGCCGGCTGGGTCACGCCGGGTGCCCTCGGTTACACGTCGCGCCGGCTCGACGTGCCGCCGGCCGAGGCGTACGGCGTGGCGACCTTCTACGCGCTGCTCGCGCTCGAGGAACGCCCGTCGGAGGTGTTGCACGTCTGCACCGACCTCTCCTGCCGGCTCGCCGGAGCGGCGGTTCCTGACGGCGCCTTCCCGTCGCCGTGTCTCGGCCTGTGCGAGCGGGCGCCCGCCGCGCTGCGGACGATCGCGGGCCCGGATCCGCGGGAGGAGCAGATCCCGCCGACGTCGCCGCCGCTGCCGCAGACGTCCGGCTTGAAGCTGCTGCGCCGCATCGCCGAGGGCGTCGATCCGGAGTCGCCGCCCGAGCTCATCGCGCTCGACCGCGCGCGCGAGCTCGGCCCGGAGCGCGTGATCGAGCTCGTGCAGGCGTCTCCGCTCCTCGGCCGCGGCGGGGCGGCGTTCCCGACCGGGACGAAGTGGGAGGCGGTGGCGCGCCAGCCGGCGAAGCCGCACTACCTCGTCTGCAACGCCGACGAGTCGGAGCCGGGGACCTTCAAGGACCGCGTGCTCATGGAGCAGGATCCGTTCGGGCTGATCGAGGCGATGGCGATCGCCGCCTACGCGACCGGCTGCGAGAAGGCGTTCATCTACGTTCGCGCAGAGTACCCGCTCGCGCACGAGCGGCTGCAGAACGCGATCGACACGTTGGACGTCGGCCTCGAGATCGAGCTGCGCATCGGCGCCGGCGCGTACGTGTGCGGGGAGGAGACCGCGCTCTTCCAGTCGATCGAGGGCTATCGCGGCGAGCCGCGCAACAAGCCGCCGTTCCCGGTCGAGGTCGGGTTGTACGGGAAGCCGACGGTGGTGAACAACGTCGAGACGCTCCTCAACGTGCCGGACATCGTGCTCGGCGAAGACCCGCGCGACACGCGGCTTTTCTGCGTCTCCGGTCACGTCGCGCGGCCGGGACTGTACGAGCTCGAGCTCGGCACTCCGCTCTCCGAGCTGCTCGAGCTCGCCGGCTCCGAGCCGCCGAAGGCCGTTCTGCTCGGCGGCGCCGCGGGATCGTTCCTGCGGCCCGACCAGCTCGACCTCCCGCTCTCCTTCGAGGGCGCCCGCGACGCCGGCGTCACCCTCGGCTCCGGCGTCGTGATCGTCTACGGCGAGCAGGCCGATCTCGTCGACGCCGTGCTCCGCATCGCGGAGTTCTTCCGCGACGAGTCGTGCGGCCAGTGCGTCCCCTGTCGCATCGGCACCGTGCGCCAGGAGGAGGCGCTGCACCGGCTCGCCTCGGGCAAGCCGAACGGAGACGAGCTCGGCGTGCTCGCCGACCTGACGGCCGTGATGCGCGACGCGTCGATCTGCGGGCTCGGCCAGACTGCGGCGAACGCCGTCGACTCGGCGATCCACAACCTCGGAGTGCTCGCGTGAAGATCACCATCGACGGCGTCGCGTCCGACGTGCCGGAAGGCTCGACCATCCTCGACGCCGCACGGCAGATGGGGATCGACACGCCGACGCTCTGCTACGGGGACACGCTCACGCCGGTGAACGTGTGCCGCGTCTGCGTCGTCGAGGTCGAGAAGGCGCGCGCGCTCGTCCCCGCGTGCTCCCGCAAGGTCGAGGACGGCATGGTCGTGCACACCGACTCGGAGCGAGTACGGACGAGCAGGCGGCTCGTGCTGGAGCTGCTCGGCTCGGCCGCCGACCTCTCGACCGCGCCGGAGGCGCTCGCGTACATCGACCGCTACGACGCCCGTCCCG
>DASYOZ010000155.1:0-1585 GCA_036007185.1 Gaiellaceae bacterium
CTCCGCGACGAGATCCTGGATCCGCTTGATCGAAACCTCGGCGGCCTCGCCCTGAGGGAAGACATCGCGCAACACATCCTGGGCGAGCTCGACGGTCATCGGCCGGCCGGTGAGCGAGGAGAAGGCGACGACGCGGGTCAGTGCGCCCTCGAGCTCGCGGATGTTCGTCGACACACGGCTTGCGGTGAACGTCAGCACCTGCTCGTCGTGTACGTGGATCCCGTCGACCTTGACCTTCTTGCGCAGGATCGCGATCCGCGTCTCGAGGTCCGGCGGCTGGATGTCCGTGATCAAGCCCCACTCGAAGCGGCTGCGCAGCCGTTCCTCGAGGGTCGCGATGTCGCGCGGCGGCCTGTCGGAGGAGAGCACGATCTGCGAGCCGGCCTCGTACAGCGAGTTGAAGGTGTGGAAGAACTCCTCCTGGAAGCGCTCCTTCCCCTCGAAGAACTGGACGTCGTCGATGAGAAGGACGTCGTAGGCGCGGTAGCGCTGCTTGAAACCCTCGATCCGCTTGTCGCGGAGTGAGTTGATGAAGTCGTTGACGAAGGCCTCGCTCGTCATGTAGCGCACCGAGAGCTCGGAGGAGTGCTCGGCGACGTACTGCGCGACGGCCTGGAGGAGGTGTGTCTTGCCGAGCCCGGTGCCGCCGTAGATGAAGAGCGGGTTGTACGCCTGCGCCGGCGCCTCGGCGACGGCGAGCGCGGCTGCATGGGCGAAGCGGTTCGACGAGCCGATCACGAACGAGTCGAAGGTGTACTTCGCGTTGAAGCCGCCGCTTTCAGGCCGGCCGGGGAAGCGTTGGACCAGGGGGGCGGCGCTGGTTTCCGGCCCGCCGCGATCCTCCGTCTGGCGCCCGCCACTGTCGGCGACCCGGAGCTCGATCGCGCGCTCCACGCCGACGATGTCGCGGACGGCTGCGCCGATCAGGCCGAGGAAGTGCCCCTCGATCCAGTCGCGGGCGAACTCGCTCGGCACGGTGAGCACGAGCGTCTTGCCCTCGAGCTCGAGCTCACGGACGTCGCCGAACCATTTGCTGTACGTCCCGTCGCTGAGCGCCTCCTTGAGCCTCCCCGAGATCTCCTCCCAGAGGTTCTCTGCAGACAGCTCGACTTGGTGCTCCACCGACGCCCCATCCTCCCCATCTCCGGCCCGGCGCGCAGCATAACAGCGGCTTCGACAGGGACAAAACAGCCTTTTTTGCAGGGAGTTTCCGGACCGTCCCGATCCCTCCACAGGTGTGGACAGGAGTGGGGGCAACTCCCCCCTGCCGCATTCCTGCGCCGTCTGTGCCTGTGGACAAGCCGGTGGACGAAGCTCGTCTATACTGGCCGCCGCACCCCGCGCGCAGCGGGGATTTTTCTGGCAAAGACGAGCCTTTTCGCCACCGTGAAGCGCACCTACCAGCCCAACGTCCGCCGCCGCAAGCGCAAGCACGGCTTCCGAGCGCGCATGTCGACGAAGGCCGGCCGCGCGATCCTGAAGCGCCGTCGCGGCAAGGGCCGGGCCCGCCTCTCCGCGTAAGTGGCTCGGCAGGACCGAGCCACTAAGCTGCATCCGTGAAGCGCGCCAACCGCCTGTCCCGCTC
>DASYOZ010000156.1:0-6846 GCA_036007185.1 Gaiellaceae bacterium
CAGGCGCCGGTCGGTCTCGAGCTGCGACTCGCCCGGGCCGCGGGTGCCGACGCCGGCGCCGAGGCCGCCGGTGCCGCCGCCGAGGCGCTCGAGGTGCTGCCACATCCCCCGCATCCGCGGGAGGTTGTACTCGAGCTGCGCCAGCTCGACCTGGAGCTTCCCCTCTGCGCTGACGGCGTGCTGCGCGAAGATGTCGAGGATCAGCTGCGTCCGGTCGACGACCCGTGCCTGGAGCGCATTCTCGAGCGTCCGCTGCTGCGCGGGGCTGAGCTCGTCGTCCACGATGAGCACCTCCGCCCCGGCCTCGCCGTAGGACTGTTTCAGCTCCTCGAGCTTTCCCTTGCCGACGTACGTCCGGGCATCGGGCTGCCGCCGGTGCTGGACGATCCGGGCGACCGGCTCAACGCCGGCCGTCTGCGCGAGCTCCTCGAGCTCCTCGAGCTCGTCGGCGCCGTCCGCGCCGGGTGCGAGCACGGCGATGACGAGCCCGCGCTCGGGCTCGACCGTGGAGCGATCAGGCTGTCGCACCGCCACCCAGCGGTCATTATGACTCGCGTGATGCCCGCTTCAGAACTCGCAGCCCGCACGCTCGAGCTTGTCGACGTCCCGTCGGAGAGCCGGCAAGAGCATGCTGCGATGGAGCTCGTGCGGAGCCTCCTGCCGGGCGCGCCTCTCTACGACGAGGGCGACGCGATCGTCTGGGGAGACGACGCGGCGCCTGTCATCTTGGCCGGTCACCTCGACACGGTGCCGGCGCAGGAGAACCTTCCCGGCCGGATCGAGGACGGCTCGGTGCACGGCCTCGGCGCAAGCGACATGAAGGGCGGCGTGGCGGTGATGCTCGAGCTCGCGCGCGCGGCGGCACCGGCGCGCTACGTCTTCTTCACCCGCGAGGAGGTCGCGCTCGCGGAGAGCCCGCTGCCGGCCGTCTTCGCGAGCGGTGTGCTCGCCGGCGCCGAGCTCGCCGTCGTCCTCGAGCCGACCGACGCGATCCTCCACGCCGGCTGTCTCGGCAACCTCCAGGCCCGCGTCGAGTTCCACGGCGAGAGCGCCCACTCGGCACGGCCGTGGACCGGCCGCAACGCGATCCACGCGCTCGCCGAGGCTCTCGCGCCGCTCGCGCGGCTCGAGCCGCGCGACGTCGAGCTCGACGGGCTCGTGTATCGCGAGGTCCTGAGCGCGGTGCGGGTCGAGGGCGGCGTCGCGGCGAACGTGGTGCCGGCGCGAGCCTGGGCGGAGCTGAACTTCCGCTTCGCCCCGGGCCGCTCCGGCCACGAGGCGGAGGCGCGGCTGCGCGAGCTCGTGCCGGCCGGCGAGCTCCACGTCCTCCACAACTCGCCCTCGGCGCCGCCGGCGCTCGGGAACCCGCTCGTGGCGCGCCTGAGGGAGCTCGTGCCCGAGGTAGCCCCGAAGCAGGCGTGGACGCCGGTCGCGCAGTTTGCCGAGCAGGGAATCGACGGGATCAACTACGGCCCCGGCGCGACGGCCTACGCGCACCGGCAAGACGAGCAGATCCCGGTCGCGAACCTGCACGCGGTGTACGAGACGCTGGCTAGGTTCCTTGCGTGCGTAGGCTCGACGGAGCACGCCCGGGAGCGAAGGCGCCGGCTTGGCCGGCGCCGGGAGCGGGAATCGTGATCAACCCGGTGCTCGCGGAGATGGCCGTGTACCCGTTCACGCGGCTCGAAGAGGAGCGGCGGCGGCTGCTCGCGTCCGGCATCGACGTGATCGACTTCGGCAAGGGCGACCCGAACGAGCCGACCGACCCGATGATCCGGCGGGCGCTCGTCGAGGCGCTACCCGAGCGGGCGCCGTATCCGCTCGCCCAGGGGCTGCCGGAGCTACGCGAGGCGGCGGCGGGCTGGCTCGAAGGGCGCTTCGGCGTCTCCGTCGATCCGGAGAAGGAGATCGTGCCGACGTACGGCTCGAAAGAGGCGATCTTCTCCCTCCCGCAGGTGCTCGGGACGGCCGGCCGTGTCGTCGCTTTCGGCGAGCCGGCGTACCCGGTGTACGAGCGAGGCGCGCTCTTCGCCGGCGCGCGGGCTCAGACGCTACCGCTGCACCGCGAGAACGGCTTCCTGCCGGACCTCGGGGAGCTCGATGACGATGTCGCCCTCGTCTGGGTCAACTACCCGCACAACCCGACGGGCGCCGTCGCGCCGCGGGAGTTCTACGACGAGCTCGCGGAGGCCGCCGCGCGCCACGACTTCGTCGTCGGCTCGGACGAGGCGTACACGGAGCTCTGGTTCGACGAGCCGCCGCCATCGGCGCTGCAGGCGACCGACCGGTCGCGGATGGTCGTCTTCCAGACGCTGAGCAAGCGTTCCTCCATGACCGGGTACCGCTCCGGCTTCGTTGCGGGGCCGCCGGAGATCGTGGCGGCGCTGAAGGCGTACCGTCCGACCGTGGGAACGGCGCCGCAGGAGTTCGTGCAGCGGGCCTCCGTGGTCGCGTGGCGCGACGAGGAGCACGTCGCGGAGACCCGGGCTCGCTATCGCGCGAAGCGTGAGGTCATGATCCCGGCGATCGAGAGCCTCGGCTGGGAGATCGTGGCGAGCGAGGCGACGATGTACCTCTGGGTCGTCGGGCCCGATCCGGGCGTCTTGCTGGAGCGCGGGATCATCGTCTCCTCTGGCGAGATGTTCGGGCCGAGCGGCGAAGGCTACGTTCGCTTCGCGCTCGTCCCGACGCTCGAGGAGTGCGAGCGGGCGGCCGAAATTCTGCGGGAGCTCGCGTGAACGTCGAGGAGACGATCGCAGCGCTCGACCGCGGCGAGTTGCGCGTGGCGGAGAAGGTCGACGGCGAATGGCGCGTGAACGAGGAGACGAAGGCCGCGATCCTCGAGTACTTCCGGGTGCGGAAGCTCGAGCCGATCGAGGTCGGCCCCTTCGAGTACCTCGACAAGATCCCGCTCAAGCACGACCACGCGGAGCACGGCGTACGGGTCGTGCCGCCCGCGACGGCCCGGTACGGGTCGTTCCTGTCGCGCGGGGTCATCCTCATGCCGAGCTACGTCAACATCGGCGCGTGGGTCGGCCCGAACACGATGGTCGACACCTGGGCCACGGTCGGGTCCTGCGCGCAGATCGGGGCCGACGTGCATCTCGCCGGGGGCGTCGGGGTCGGCGGCGTGCTCGAGCCGTTACAGGCGCGCCCGGTGATCGTCGAGGACGGGGCCTTCGTCGGCTCGCGTTGCATCCTCACGGAAGGGGTCGTGGTAGGCGAGCGGGCGGTGCTTGCGCCGAACGTCTCGCTGACGGGCTCCGTCCCGGTGATCGACGTCACCGGAACGGAGCCGGTCGAGCACCGCGGTTACGTTCCGCCCCGCGCGGTCGTGGTGCCGGGCACGAGGCCGAAGGAGTTTCCCGCGGGGAGGTACGAGGTCGCGTGCGCCCTCGTCGTCGGCTGGCGGAGCGCACAGACGGATCTGAAGACGAGCCTGAACGACGTCTTGCGCGAATTCGAGATCGGCGCCTGAACCGTCTCCGGGCGACGCGTTCGCTGAAGCCTGTCCGACGGTCCACACCCCCACCCATCGAGTGAGGTAGCTCTCCCTCCGCCCTCGTAGGCGACGATACCCGGAAGCCGCTACCGGTCCGTGTCGGTTTCCCGGCGAGAGCCCGGCAATTCGTCGAGCGGCTCCGCCGGCCCCGTGAGCCACGCCTCGCCGCTCGCGAGGCGCACTCGCAGGTCGCCGCCGGGGAAGTGCACGAGGACCTCGCCTTCGGGATGCGTCGCGGCAGCCACCGCGACCGCGCTCGTCCCCGACGCGGCCGTCTCCCCCACTCCGCGCTCCCAGACGCGCGCCGTGACCTCGCCGGGCCGGTCCACGCGGACGACCTGCACGTTTGTCCGCTGCGGAAAACGCGGGTGGCTCTCGAGCCGAGGACCGAGCTCTCTGATCTGCTCGGGATCTCCCACCACCACGGCGTGAGGATTTCCGATCGAAACCGGAATCAGCTCGATGCCGTCCACCACTTCGAACGCCCCGACCTCCACCGGCCCGAGCGCCGACTCGTACAGGCCGTCCTCCGTCCGCCGCACCTCCACGGTTCGCGGACCGACGTGGACGCGCGCCGTCGTCGAACCGGTGCGCCGCATGAGCCAGGCCCCTGCGATGCGGGTCCCGTTGCCGGACATCTCGGCCCGGGAGCCGTCCGGGTTGACGATGCCGATCGTCACCTCGCCCCCCTCGACGGACAGCACCTCGACCGCGCCGTCCGTGCCGGACAGGTCGACGCCGGCCACCGGCCCCTCATGGACGAGGTAGACGTTCCCGTGTGCGTGCCAGCGCGACGATCTCAGCTGCGGTCTCCTCCGGCGGCCGGTCGGCCGCGACCATAACGAGACCTTCGAGGCGACGCAGCCACTTGCGTTGATACGCGGCGTAGCGCCGGGTCCGCATGATCAACGCCTCGACCGCCTCCTCGCGCGGCAGCGTTGCAACCTCGTGGAGGCCGATGATCTTCCTGGCGGTTGCCGACGGCTCGGCATGGAGCCCGTCACGCACCTCCCTTTCAACGCCCGCATCGAACATGCGCCTCGTACGTTCCGCGATCCGCCGCTCGAGCTCGGGCTTGGCCACTTCGAGCCCGACGAGGAGGGTCGGATGCCGCCAGGCGCCACCGAAGAGGGCCTCGCGCTGCGGCACGAGCGACCGACCCGCCTCCGCGAGCTCGAGCGCGCGGACGACACGGCGGCGGTCGTTCGGATGGATCCGCGCCGCGGCCGGCGAGTCGAGCTCAGCGAGCCGCGCGTGCGCGGCCTCCGCGCCGCTCTCGTCGTAGACCCGTTCCCAGCGCTCGCGTGCGCCCGGCACCGGCGCCGGAGGCAGCTCGAGCTCGGCGAGGGCGGCGCGGAAGTACAGACCGGTCCCGCCGACGACGAGCGGCATTCTGCCGGCGGCGAGGATCTCGTCGACTGCTGCGTGCGCGAGCGGCGCGTACTCGCCCACCGATGCGACGTGCGAGAGCGGCCAGATCCCGACGAGTCGCTCCGGGTGCGGCGACCTGTTCGTGAGGATCGGCAAGCCGTCGTAGACCTGCATGGCGTCGGCGGAGACGACCTCGGCGGGCATCAGCTCCGTGAGCGCTGCCGCCACGTCCGACTTTCCGCTCGCGGTCGGCCCGAAGAGGCCGATGACACGCTCAGCCACGGAGGCGAGCACGGACGAGCTCGAGTTCCTCCTCGGTCACACCGGCCCCGCGGAGGTACGGCTCCACCCCGCCGTAGCGGCGTTCGAGCTCGGCAAACACGCCGCTCATGGACGCGGCCGGCGTCCTCGCGATCCGCCGGAGCCGCTCGAGCTCCTCCTCGCTCGCGGCAGCCTCGAACCACTCCTCGTGCCGCGGGCGCAGCCGCTCCTCGCTCAACGCGTAGTCGGCCGCGATCTTCTCGTCGTTCACGCCTGCGAGGTGGAGGAGGAATGCGGAGAGCAGGCCTGTCCGGTCCTTGCCGCCGACGCAGTGGATGACGACACCCCCTTCCGGTGCTTCGGCGACGGCGCGGACAGCCGCGGCGACGTTCGACCGGAAACGCTCGAGGAAGATCAAGTACACGTCCCGCGTCGCCGTCGGGGCGTCGGGTGCGGCCGCTGCAGCGGCGTCCAGCTCGGCGGAGATCTCGTCCCACTCCGTGTCGTCGCTCTCGAAGAACGGCACGTGCACGACCTCGACTGGCAGTTGCGCCGGCGGGTCGTTGTCGCGCTCGGCGTGCCCTCGCAGGTCGACCACGGTCCGAATGCCGTGGTCGACGAGCGCCTGCCATCCCTCATCGCTCAGCTGGCGGACGCTGTCCGCGCGTACGACGACGCCGAGTCGCGTGGCCCCGCCGTCGCGCGTCGGCAGGCCGCCGAGCTCCCGGACATTGAGACAACCGTCCCAGACGAGGTCTCTAGGCTGCAGCTGCCGCAAGGTGAGTACCGCGCAGCGTCGTCGAGGTCGCGCTCGCGATCGCGACCGGGACAAGCTCACCCGGAGCGGCGTCGCCGCTGAAGTTCACGGTCGTGTTGCGGCGCGTCCGGCCGCGCAGGAGCTGCGGCTCCGTACGACTCGGTCCCTCGACGAGCACCTCTTCGACCATCCCCACGCGCCGCGCGTTTCGCTCGGCCGCCACGTGCTGCACGACCGCGACCAGCCGCTCGATGCGCTCGCGCTTCACCTCGTCAGGCACCTGATCCTCCATCGCGGCAGCCTCGGTTCCCGCCCGCGGCGAGTAGACGAACGTAAACGCTCCTTCGAAGCCCACCTCCTCGACCAGCTCGAGGGTCTCGAGGAAGTCGTCCTCGGTCTCGCCGGGGAAACCGACGATGACGTCCGTCGTGAGCGCGAGGTCCGGGATCGCGGTCCGCAGCTCCTCGACGAGCCGCAGGTAGCGCTCGCGGGAGTACGTCCGCCGCATCGCCTTCAGGACACGGCTCGATCCGGACTGGAGGGGCAGGTGCGCGTGCTCGCAGACCGCTGCACAGTCGGCCATCGCTGCGATCACGTCGCGGCGGAAGTCCTTGGGATGCGGGCTGGTGAAGCGGATCCGCTCGACACCCGCGACGGCGTCCACGGCGTGGAGGAGCTCCGAGAAGCTCGAGCCGACGTCGCGGCCGTACGAGTTGACGTTCTGGCCCAGCAGAGTCACCTCGCGAACGCCCTCCGCCGCGAGCAGCTCGACCTCCGCCAGGACCTCGCCAGGTCGGCGAGAGGTCTCGCGGCCGCGAACGGCCGGCACGATGCAATACGAACAGACGGAGTTGCAGCCCATCGAGACCTGCACCCAGGCCTGATAGCGGCGCTCGCGCCGGGGAGGGAGTCCGGCCGCGAACGCGCGCTCGTCGCCCGTGCCGAATGCAGCGCG
>DASYOZ010000157.1:0-7764 GCA_036007185.1 Gaiellaceae bacterium
GCACCGCCGTCCCGGGCCTGGAGACGACCGCCTTCCTGCTCCTCCGTCTGGCCGCGCCGGCGCTCGGCGAGGTGGTCGAGCTGCGCTACGACCGGATCCTCGACGCGGTCGTCACGGGAGAAGTGGATGCGGGCCTGATCATCCACGAGAGCCGCTTCACATACCGAGAGCACGGGCTCGTCTCGGTCGCCGACCTCGGCGAGTGGTGGGAGGGCGAGACCGGCCTTCCCGTTCCGCTTGCCGGGATCTTCGCGCGCAGCGACCTCGGACCGGATCTCGCCGACAAGGCCGAGGCCGCGATTCGCGCCTCGGTCGAGTACGCCTTCGCTCACCCGGAGGCAAGCCGCGACTACGTCCGGTCGCTCTCGCACGAGCTGTCGGACGAGGTGTGCGCCGCGCACATCGCGCTGTATGTGAACGAGCACAGCGTCGACATCGGCGAGGAGGGGCTTGCCGCGATCGACCGGTTGCTCGGCAGCGCTGCCACCGCTACCTAGACTCACCCGGATGAGCCGAGCCGTCGTCCTCTCCGCCGTCCGCACCCCGATCGGCCGCTACGGCGGCGCGCTCTCGGGCGTGCGGCCGGACGACCTCGCGGCGCTCGTGATCCGCGAGGCGCTGGCTCGCGCAGGCGTGCCGGCGGAGCAGATCGAGGACGTCTGGTTCGGCGCCGCCAACCAGGCAGGCGAGGACAACCGCAACGTCGCGCGGATGGCGGCGCTGCTTGCCGGGCTGCCGGAGTCCGTCGCGGGCGTCACCGTCAACCGCCTCTGCGCCTCCGGCCTCGCGGCCGTCGTCGGCGCCTGCCACGCCGTGATCGCGGGTGACGGCGACCTGTTCGTGGCCGGCGGCGAGGAGTCGATGAGCCGCGCGCCGTTCGTGACGCCGAAGGCCGAGAAGCCGTTCGGCCGCGGCGACCGGCCGCTCTATGACACGACGCTCGGCTGGCGCTTCACGAATCCGAAGCTCGTCGAGCTGTTCCCGCCCGAGTCGATGGGCGAGACCGGCGAGAACGTCGCCGAGCGCTGGGGTGTGACGCGGGAAGATCAGGACGCGTTCGCGCTGCAGTCGCAGCAGCGCTGGGCGGCGGCAGACGAGGCGGCCCGCTTCGCCGACGAGCTCGTCCCGGTCGGCGACGTCACGCGCGACGAGCACCCGCGCCCGGACACCACGGCCGAGAAGCTCGCGGCGCTCAAGCCGGCGTTCCGCGAAGGTGGCACCGTCACCGCGGGCAATGCGTCGGGCATCAACGACGGCGCCGCGGCGCTCGTGATCGCGTCGGAGGAGAAGGCGCGCGAGCTCGGCGTGGAGCCGCTCGGCACGTTCGGGGGCAGCGCCGTGGCCGGCGTGGACCCGCGCGTGATGGGGATCGGCCCGATCCCCGCCGTGCGCAAGGTGCTCGAGCGAACCGGCGTCTCGCTCGACGAGATCGACCTCGTCGAGCTGAATGAGGCGTTCGCCTCGCAGAGCCTCGCCGTGATCCGCGAGCTGGGCCTCGACCCGGAAAAGGTGAACGTCAACGGCGGAGCGATCGCACTCGGCCATCCCCTCGGGATGAGCGGCGCACGCCTCGTCGTCTCGCTCCTGCACGAGCTGCGCCGCCGCGGCGGCCGCTACGGCCTCGCGACGCTGTGCGTCGGCGTCGGCCAGGGCCAGGCCGCGCTGTTCGAGCGCTTGGCCTAGCCCACCGGCGGCCTGATGTAGATCACTCCCTCGTGCTGGATGGGCACGAAGGGGGCGCCGACGCTGAAGACGACGCCTTCGACCTGGTGGAAGAGGTCGCTGCCGCCTTCGCCGACGGGGACGACGATGCCGATCTCGTCCTCCGGCTCGGCGTCGAGGCCCTCGTGGCGCAGCGCCTCGAGCAGCCGGTCGCGATCGGGGATGCGCGCGGCTTCGACACGGATCGTGCTCGGCATCTCGTCTCCTCTCGTTGACTTTTCGGATCCGAAATCTACCGCACGCGTCGGCTCGGCAAACGCGGCGGCACAACCGCTAAGTTCCGCTTCGTGGCGGTGACGGCGGGTAAGGAGTTCGGGCTCTTCATCGGCGGCGAGGTCGTGGAGCCCGCCTCGGGCGAGATCCGCGACCTGGACGAGCCGGCGACCGGCGAGCCGCTGGCGCGTGCGGCGATGGCCGGCGAGGCCGACGTCGACCGCGCCGTCGAGGCCGCCCGCGCGGCGCTCGACGGTCCGTGGGGCAGGACGCCGCCGAACGAGCGCGCCCGGCTCCTGCATGCGCTCGCCGACGCCATCCAGGCGAACCGGAAGGAGCTCGCGGAGCTCGAGTCACGCAACGTCGGCAAGGCGATCTCTTCCGTCAAGGCCGAGCTCGTCGGCGCGGTCGAGAACTTCCGCTTCTTCGCCTCGGTCGTCGGTTCGATCGCGGGCCGCTCGAATCCGATCGGCGGCTCGCTGCTCAGCTACACGCTCAAGGAGCCCGTCGGCGTCTGTGCGCAGATCGTCCCGTGGAACTACCCGCTCCTGATGTCGGTCTGGAAGCTCTCGCCCGCACTTGCTGCGGGCTGCGCGGTCGTTCTCAAGCCGGACCCGCAGACGCCGCTCAGCGCGCTGCGGCTCGCGGAGCTCGCGGCCGAGGCCGGGTTTCCGGCCGGCGCGATCAACATCGTTCCCGGCGACGGCCCGACGACCGGCTCGTACCTCGTCAAGCATCCGGGCGTCGACAAGGTCGCGTTCACCGGCTCGACGCGCACCGGGAGCGAGATCATGCGGCTGTGCTCGGAGCCGATCAAGCGCCTGACGCTCGAGCTCGGCGGCAAGAGCCCGGCGCTCGTGTTCGCCGACGCGAACCTCGACGACGCGATCCCGAGCTCGGTCTGGTCGATCTACTACGCCGCCGGCCAGAGCTGCGAGGCGCGGTCCCGCGTGCTCGTCGAGGCCTCGATCTACGACGACTTCGTGGCGCGCTTCGCCGACGCGGCGAAGAAGCTCAAGGTCGGCGATCCGCTCGATTCCGAGACACAGGTCGGCTCGCTCATCTCGACCGGGCACCGCGACCGGGTGCACGGCTACGTCGAGAAGGGACGCGAGGAGGGTGCGGAGGTCGTGCTCGGCGGCGAGGCGGGCGACGGCGCGGGTGCCTTCTACCTGCCGACCGTGCTCGCGGGAGTCGAGAGCTCGATGACGGTCGCGCAGGAGGAGATCTTCGGGCCGGTCGTGACGGCGATCCCGTTCGAGGACGAGAACGACGCGATTCGGATCGCGAACGACGTGCAGTACGGCCTTTTCGCGACCGTGTGGACGGGCGACCCGGCGCGCGGCCACCGCGTCGCGCGCGCGATCGAGTCGGGCATGGTCGGGATCAACATGCCGTTCACCGCGTTCCCGGGCATCCCGTTTGGGGGCTACAAGCAGTCGGGCTTCGGCCGTGAGCTCTCGATCGACACGCTCGACCTCTATCTCGAGACGAAGGGCGTGCTCTTCTCCACGAGCCCGAAGCCCTTCAATCCCTTCGGGCTGTAGCTACTTCCGCAGCGAGAGGGCGGCGCCGATGGCGAGCAGCCCGATGCCGAGCAGCCGCGGCCAGTGGAGCGCGATTCGCTCGCTCCCGAACAGGCCCCAGCGGTCGATCGCGGCGCCCATGGCCAGCTGGCCGGCGATGAGGATCCCGACGGTCGCCGCGACGCCGATGCGCGGGCCGGCGTAGGTCACCGTGAAGACGATGATCAGCCCCATCACGCCGCCGAGCAGCATCCACCACGGCTGGTGGACGGCGCGGCCGAAGCCGGCGACGCTGTGGCGGGCGAGGACGAGGATGACGACCGCGAGCCCGGCGGTCAGCGTGGCCGAGAATCCGAGCGCCTCGAGCACGCCGATGCGCTCGCCGAGCCGGGACATCAAGGCGACCTGCACCGACCCCGCCAGTCCGGCCGCCACCGCCAATCCCGTCGCGATCGCGCTTCCGGACACGGCTGAACGCTACCCGCGCTCCGAGAGCGCGAGCGAGAGCCAGGTCTCCGCCTCGTGGTAGAGGCTCGGGTTGCTCTCGGGTGTGTAGTAGGCGAGGGCGGCGACCGCCTGGGAGACGGCCCAGCCCCGGGCGCGCTCCCACGTCGCGTCGTCGGTCGGCAGCGCCTCGCGAAAGGCGTCGCGGGCGGCGGTGGAGTGGAGCTTCCACGCGACCATGACGTCGCAGGCGGGATCGCCGACGCCCATCGCCCCCCAGTCGATCAGGCCGCTGATCCGGCGGTCACGAGCGAGCCAATTGCGGCAGTCGAGGTCCCCGTGGTGCCAGACCGGCGGCCCGTCCCACGGCGGTGTCGTGGCGACAATGCACTCCCACTCCGTCCTCGCTCGCGGATCGCCATCGAAGCGGTCGAACCACCAGGTCATCTGCTCGGCTCGCTCAGCGAGCGGGATACCGCGGCCCGGCGGAGCGCCCGCGGGATCGACGCGCTGGAGCGCCGCCACGAGCGCGGCAAGATCGCGCGCTGCCTGGGTCTCGTCGATCGCCTCGACCGGCATCGTCTCGCCGTCGAGCCAGGTGTGAACCTCCCAGAACCACGGATAGCCGTCGCTCGGACGTCCCTGGGCCACCGGCACGGGAACATCGACGGGCAGCAGCGGTGCGAGCTTCGCGAGCCAGTCGAGCTCCACGCTGCCCGGCTCGGTCGGGCCCTGGCGGCGCGGCAGCCGCACGTTGAGCTCGTCACCGAGCCGGAAGATCGCGTTGACCGTGCCGCTCGGCTCGATCCGCCGTAGCGCGAGCCCTGCCCAGTCCGGGAACTGCTCGACGAGGAGTCTCCGGACGAGCGCCTCGTCGAGCTCGAGCTCGTCATCGTGCATCCGCGTCATCGGCGGAAGTGAGCGAGGTATTCGTCGAGGTTGAGAGGATTCGGCGTCGTGCGCTTCCGGATCGGCGGGTCGCCCGTCACCCGCTGGTACCCGGCGAACTCGGACTCGAGCACGCCCTCGCCGCCGGTCAAGCCGGGGAGCCGGCGGCGGAGATCCTGGAGGAGTGATGCCGGCAGCGCCGCCTCGAGCACCGACAACTCTCCGCGTTGGGACGGCGTGCCGGCCCCGGCGCCGAGCCGCCCCAGCGTGGCAAGCATCGGGCCGATCGTCTCGGTCGGCACCTCGGCGCTGATCCGAAAGACCGGCTCGCAGACTGCCGAACCGCTCTGCTCGAGCGCCTGCATGAGCACGATCGGCGTCAGCCTCTTGAGGTCGCGCGCGGTGGGCATCGGGCCGCGCCGTGATGGCGGGCCGTCGGCGAGGCTGTAGCCGATCTTGGTCACTGTCACCACGCAGTCGGTGACCTTCCAGCCGAGCAGTCCCTCCTCGAGCGCGAGTCGCACGTACTCGTCCATGCGTTCCACGAATCCGTCGAAGGTCTTGAAGACGTAGAGCGGCGCGTCGCGTGGATCGATGCCGGGTCCGACGCGCATGTGGACTCCCGAGTCCGGCGCAGCCGGCTCGACGCGCAGCCCGAGGTCGGCATGGAACGGGTTCGTCGGCGTGTTGAGGATCTCGACAGCCTCGCCGGTTCCCGCCGGCCGCTCGATGCAGATCGTCGTCGCGTCGCGGAACTCGACCTCGAGGCCGTATTCGGCGGAGAGCGTGGCCTCGATCACCTCCCGTTGCACCTCGCCGTAGAGCGAGACCGAGGTCTCCCCGCGCGTGTCGTCCTGGCGGACGCCGATCAGCGGATCCTGCTCCGCGAGCTGTGCCAGCGCGACGCTCAACCGCTGCCCGTCGGCGGGATCGGTGGGCGCCACGACCGACTCGAACGTGGGCGGTGCGAAGTGGTGCTCGACGCCACCATGGAGCTCGCCGAGCGAGTCGCCGATCTCGATCTCGGCCAGGCCCCACAGCTTCGCGATCTCGCCCGCCTGCACCTCGTCCCGCTGCTCGAGGCCGCCGTTCGTGAAAACACGGAGCGCGGTCACTTTGCCGTCGTCGAAGCGGTCGCGCACCGCGATCGTCCCGGAGAAGAGACGGGTGTAAGCGATCCGGTCGCCGGTCGGGCCGCGCTCGATCTTGAACACGCGTGCCGAGAGCGGCCCGTCGCCGTCGCCCGAGCGCGCGGGTAGCAGCTGCGCGATCCCGTAGCTCACCTCCTCCACGCCGGCACCTGTGAGAGCCGAGCCGAAGAAGACGGGATGAAGCTCGCCCGCGCGCGCGCCTCGCGCGAGGTCCTCGTCGGCAGGCCCGAAGGGCGCGAACTCGGCCGCGCGCGTGCCGAGCCCGGCCGCAGAGCCCATCGGCACGACGGCCGGCGTGAGGCGCTGCTCGATCTCGTCGAGCACTCGTTCCGGATCAGCCCCCGCAC
Source organism: Gaiellaceae bacterium (assembly GCA_036007185.1). GTDB lineage: Bacteria > Actinomycetota > Thermoleophilia > Gaiellales > Gaiellaceae > Palsa-739. The sequence continues at coordinate 6,292 of DASYOZ010000157.1, forward strand.
GGTCGATCTTGTTCACGAACAGCAGCGTCGGCACGTCCAACCGCAGCAGGGCGCGCATCAGGATCCGCGTCTGCGGCTGGACTCCCTCGACGGCGGAGATCACGAGCACCGCGCCGTCGAGCACGCTCAGCACCCGCTCCACCTCCGCGATGAAGTCCGGGTGTCCGGGCGTGTCGATCAGGTTGACGGTCACGCCGTCGACCGGGAACGAGACGACGGCGGACTTGATCGTGATGCCGCGCTGCTGCTCGAGCGCAAGCGTGTCGGTGCGCGTCGTCCCCTTGTCGACGCTGCCGATCTCGTCGATCACGCCGGCGGCGTACAGGAGCCGTTCGGTGAGAGTTGTCTTACCGGCGTCTACATGCGCCAGGATCCCAAGGTTCAGCGTTTTGCGAAGCAACGGTCATACCCTCCAAGTAGGTCATCACGGCCTTCTCGATGGACATGAACGGACTGCGCATGCCAACTCCTTGTTGATCCTCTGGCGCTTGCCTGGAGAAGGATAATCGCTGGCGTGCCGATCTTCCAGCCCGAGTTGGAGACGCTGCCACGGCCGGAGCTCGAGCGGCTACAGCGCGAGCGGCTACGGGAGCGGTTCGAGGTCGAGCTCGAGGAGCTGCCGGAGCAGCCCTTCCGCGTCAAGTCGGAGCTGCGGGATGCCTATCCCTTCGGCCTCCTCCAGGTGCCGCTCGAGGACTGCGTTCGCATCCACGCCTCCTCGGGAACCCGGGGGAAGGCGACGATCGTCGCGTACACGCGCGCTGACCTCGCGGCCTGGGCGGACTGCTGCGCCCGGGCGCTGGCGGCGGCGGGCGCCGGCTCCGGCACCATCGTCCACGTCGCGTACGGCTACGGCCTGTTCACCGGCGGCCTCGGCGTCCACTACGGCGCCGAGCGTCTCGGCTGCACGGTCGTCCCCGGGTCGGCGCGGCAACACGCCGCGGCACGCGCAGCTGCTCGAGGACCTCGGCGCCGAGATCCTCTGCTGTACGCCGAGCTACGCGCTCGCCATCGCCGATCACGTCTCCGAGCCGGCCCGCCTCAACCTCCGCGCCGGCGTCTTCGGCGCCGAGCCGTGGACGGAGGGACTACGGGAGGCGATCGAACACGCGCTCCAGCTGACGGCGGTCGACATCTACGGCCTCTCCGAGGTGATGGGGCCGGGGGTATCCGCGGAATGCCTCGAGGGACGGAACGGCGCGCACGTGAACGAGGATCACTTCCTCGTCGAGGTCGTCGACCCGGCGTCCGGCGAGCCTCTGCCGGACAGGGAGCTCGGCGAGCTCGTCTTCTCGACGCTGACGAAGGAGGCGCTGCCGCTGCTGCGCTACCGCACCGGCGATCTCGCCTCGCTCACCCGCGAGCCCTGCGCCTGTGGCCGCACCTTCGCGCGAATGTCGCGCATCGTCGGTCGCACCGACGACATGCTGATCATCCGCGGCGTCAACGTCTTCCCGAGCGAGATCGAGCGCG
>DASYOZ010000158.1:0-4644 GCA_036007185.1 Gaiellaceae bacterium
TGTAACAGCCGACGTCCATCAGGGCCCCACCCTCGACGTCGGTGCGGAGGCGGATGTTCTCGAGGTCGTAAAGGCCGTACGAAAAGGTCGACCGGATCAGCCTGAGCTCGCCGATCGTGCCGTCGCGGGCGAGCTCCACCAGCTTCGCGGTCTGCGGGTTGTGGCGGTACATGAACGCCTCACTCAGCAGGACCCCGTTTCGCTCGGCGGCGTCGAATGCGGCGACCACTTCCTCTGGGTGCCGCGTAAACGGCTTCTCGCAGAGCACGTGCTTGCGCGCCCCGAGCGCCTTGATCGACCATTCGGCGTGCAGCGTGTTCGGCAGCGAGATGTAGACCGCCTCGACTTCGGGGTCCGCGAGTAGCTCCTCGTACGAGCCGTACGCCCGCGGGATCTCCCACTCGCGCGCGTACGCCTCGGCCCGAGCCCCGTTGCGGCTGGCAACTGCGACGAGGTCGACCTTCCCCGACGCGTGCGCGCCGGGAATGACCTTCCGGTTGATGTCGGCGGTGGAGACGATGCCCCACTTCACGGGGGAACCCATCCCCGTACTATCTCGCAGGTGGCGCGGATCGGCGTGGGCATGCTCGGCTACGCCTTCATGGGCAAGGCGCACTCGAACGCCTTCCGCAAGCTCTCGTACATCACGTGGCCGCCGCCGCTCGAGCCCGAGCTGATCGGGATCGCCGGCCGGAACGAGGAAGCCGTCCGCGAGGCCGGCCGCCGCTACGGCTGGGAGTACGCAACCACCGACTGGCACGAGCTCGTCGCCGACGAGCGGATCGGCCTGTTCGACAACGGCGGCCCCAATTCGCTGCATGCCGAGCCGACGATTTCCGCCGCGCGGGCGGGCAAGCACGTCGTCTGTGAGAAGCCGCTCGGCCGCGATGCCGACGAGAGCTACGGGATCTGGAAGGCGGTCGCCGAGACCGGGGTCAAGCACATGTGCGGCTTCAACTACCGCTTCGTCCCGGCGGTGCGGCTCGCCCGCGAGATGGTGGAGGCGGACGAGCTCGGCGAGGTGCGCCACTTCCGCGGCCGCTATTTGCAGGACTGGGGCGACGACCCCTCGCTCGACACGTGGCGCTTCGACGTGGACGCAGCCGGCTCGGGCGCCCTCGGCGATCTGATGACGCACGTCGTCGACCTTGCACGCTTCCTCAACGGCGAGATCGAAACGGTCTCCGGGTTCGCGCACACGTTCCTGCCGGGGCGCCAGGTCGACGACGCTGTCGAGGCCGCCGTCGGCTTCGCGAACGGGTCGGTCGGCACGCTGGAAGCGACCCGCTTCGCGAACGGACGCCGCAACGCATTCCAGTGGGAGATCAACGGCACGAAGGGCTCGCTCGCCTTCGACATGGAGCGGTTGAACGAGCTCCAGGTCTTCCGCGCCGACGGCGACCGCGCCCGCGGCTTCAAGACGGTGCTCGTCTCCGAAGGCGACCATCCGTTCTGGGGACACTGGTGGCCGCCGGGACACATCATCGGCTGGGGTGACACGTTCGTCCACGAGCTGCACCACTTCCTCCAGGCGGTCGCCGGCGAGCGCGAGGTCGCCCCGTACGGCGCGGACTTCGAGGACGGCTACCGCGCCTCCGAGGTCTGCGACGCGATCGTCCGCTCCGGCGAGACCGGGCAGCGCGAGACGGTCTCGTACCGCTCGGTCTAGGCGCGGCGCCAGGCGGGCTAAACTGGGCCTCCCCGCCGACGTAGCTCAGCTGGTAGAGCACATCACTCGTAATGATGGGGTCGGGAGTTCGAGTCTCCCCGTCGGCTCTCGCTGCGGGCGCGACCGTCTAGCCGAAGCGGGCGACGGCGCGAGCCCGGCGCTTCTCCGCCTCGGCCTCGCGGTCCTTCGGCGGTGCGACGGTCACGAGATCGGCCAGCAGGTGCTGGGTGACGTGTGCGATCTCGTGCACCGCGCGGTCGAAGGCGGCCTCGTTCGCCTGCGACGGCTTCGTCATCCCGCTCACCTTGCGCACGTACTGGAGCGCTGCGGAGTGAATCTCCTCGTCGCTGGTCTCGGGCTCGAAGTTGTAGAGAACGCGAATGTTTCGGCACATCGCCGCAGCGTAATGGGACGAGCTACAGCTCGGCGGCCTGCGGCACGAGCGGGATGGCGTCGTCGATAAGGGCGATCGTCTGCGTCTCCGCGGTCAGCGCCGCGTCGAGGTCGACCTGCGACGGTGCGATAGGAGACGTGCAGTAGGGGCAGACCTGCCAGAGAGGGTCGAGCGGGGCGTCGCACCGCGCGCACAGCTGGCGGAGCATCGTCGCGCACACCGGACAGGCGAGGTAGTCGGTCTCGACCGTCGAGCTGCAGACGGGGCACGTCGGCCGCCTCTGAGCAAGCTGCTGCTCCAGCGCCTTGATCTCGACGCGACGCGCGCGCACGTCGTCGAGCGTCTCGGCAGGCCGAAAGAGGAGGTAGACGAGCGGCCCGATGTACGGCGGCGCCAGGCCGAGGAGCGTGGCCACGAAGACGAGGAACGGGTCCCCGATTCTCCGGCGCGCGTCCTTGTGCACCCAGAACGCGAGCGCGAGCCAGAAGACGACGGCGAACAAGAGGGCGAAGTTCCGGGCGACCACGTAGCCGGTCGAGTGGAGGAAGTCGTGGATCATCACCGACGACAAGATCCCCGCGCCGACGGCGCGCAAACGCGGGGGCGGCCGCGGCGTTCCTATCATCGCGGCATGGCCGACCTCCGCACCGAGCGCCTTCTGCTGCGGCAGTGGCGCGACGAGGACCTCGGGCCGTTCGCGGAGCTCAACGGCGATCCCGAGACCATGCGCTTCTTCCCGGCGCCACCGTCACGCGAGGAGAGCGACCAGCTCGCCGCGCGCGAGCGACGGCAGATCGACGAGGAGGGCTGGGGACTGTGGGCCGTCGAGGTCGTTGGCGGCGCGGGCTTCATCGGCTTCGTGGGGCTCGCCCGGCCGAGCTTCGAGGCGCGCTTCACGCCCGGGGTCGAGGTCGGCTGGCGGCTCGCCCGCGACCACTGGGGTCATGGCTACGCGACCGAGGCGGGCCGCGCCGCGCTCGCTCACGGCTTCGAGGACCTCGGTTTGGAGGAGATCGTCTCGTTCACATCGCCGCTCAACGAGCCGTCTTGGCGGGTGATGCAGCGGCTCGGGATGAGTCACGATCCGGCCGACGACTTCGAGCATCCGCGCGTGCCGGTCGGCCATCCGCTACGGCTGCATGTGCTCTACCGGCTGTCGCGTGCGGACTGGGCGGTTCGAGCCGCCGTTTCAAGCACAATGGGCGACAGTGGCAGGTGACCAGGGTCGTAATGGGAGACGGCCGCCGCAGCGCCGGCGGCCGGTGCGCGGCGACCGCGAGCTCGAGGGGCTGCTCGCTGCCCGTCGCGGACGGCTGCGCCGCCGCCACCGCAAGCGCCGCGGGATCCTGCTCCTCCTGGCGCTGCTCCTCGTCTCGATCGTCGCGCTCGGGCTCGCCACCGTCGCGTTCACGGGACGGCAGATCCTCCTCTCGACGTGCAGCCTCACCGACCTCCGGCCGCTCGCGCTCGGCCAGAACTCGTTCCTCTACACCGACAACATGCGCCTGCTCGGGGTCGTCCCGTCGGCGACGAACCGGCAGCCGCTGCCGCTGGAGAAGATCTCGCCGTGGCTGCCTCAGGCCACGGTGGCGATCGAGGACGCGCGCTTCTGGCAGCACGGTGCCCTCGACTACCAGGGCATCGCCCGCGCCCTCTACCAGGACCTCTCGCAGGGTCACATCGTGCAGGGCGGCTCCACCATCACGCAGGAGCTCGTCCGCAACCTCTACATCGGCAACCCGCAGCGGACCGTGTCGCGCAAGGTCAGGGAGGCCTGCCTCGCGGAGAAGGTCTTCCAGAAACTGTCGCGGAAGCAGATCCTCGCGGCCTATCTCAACGAGGTCTTCTACGGGAGGCATGCGTACGGCGCGCAGGCGGCGGCTCAGACGTACTTCTCGAAGAGCGCCTCGCAGCTCACGCTCGTGCAGGCGGCGCTGCTCGCCGGCCTGCCGCAGGCGCCGACCACCGACGACCCGCTCGTCAATCCCAAGGCGGCGCTCCACCGGCGGAACCAGGTGCTCCACGCGATGTTCAAGAATGGCTACATCACGGGGGACAAGCTCCGGCGCGCGACGCGCAAGCCGCTCACGCTGAGGCCGGGCCACCTGTACACACAGCTGCACCAGCCGAACTTCTTCGGCTGGGCGACGCAGCAGCTCGCCGACCTTCCTCACTTCGGGCAGCGGCAGGTGGAGCTCGGCGGCCTCAGGGTCAGAACCACGCTCGACACGCGCCTGCAGGGGCTCGCGCTGCACGCGGTCACCTCCGTGCTGCACACGCCGACGGATCCGGCGGCGGCGCTCGTCGCGATCGACCCGCGTACCGGTGCCGTGAAGGCGATGATCGACTACCTCCCGAGCGGGCAGCGGATGCAGTTCAACCTCGCGACGCAGGGGAGGCGGACCCCGGGCAGCTCGTTCAAGCCGGTCACGCTCGCGACGGCGCTCAGCGAAGGCGTCTCGCTCTCCTCCACCTTCTACGGGCCGCCCGAGCTCTTCATCACGGATCCCCAGTGCGCGACGAACAACGGGCCGTGGGACGTCCACAACTACGGCGACGAGCAGGCCGGCACGATGAGCCT
>DASYOZ010000159.1:0-2064 GCA_036007185.1 Gaiellaceae bacterium
AGGGCCCGTGAAGCAAAGGACCGCGGACGGCTCGAACGGCGCGAGCCGGTGGACGGAGGTGCAGAGCGACTCGATTCGCGCTTCCGGAGCCCCAGGGCCGGGGAGCAGTGGCAGCGGCAGGATCGACGGAACCAGCGGCACGGCGGTCGCCGAGCCGAGTCCGCTCGCCTCGAGCTGCTCGAGCGTCTCGCCGTCCGCTCCGTCGCCGAGTTTGAGCTCCCAGACGCCGATCCCGTCGACGCCGGCCGCCGCATAGGCGCGCACGTCGTCCGCGAAGCTCGCGGTGAGCGTGCTCACCTGCGAGATCGAGAACCGCGGCGGCTCCTGCGTGACTCTCGACACCCGGGCAGTGATCGTCGCACGGAACGCGCGTCCTGATCAAGACGTCGGCGCGGCTCGCCGTCCCGCGAGGGCGCGGGCGCGCGCCACCGCACGCTGCGTGAGCGGCGGCTCGAGGAGCTTGCGCGCGACGAGCGTCCCCGAGCCGGCGCCGAGGCCGGGGCCCGGCCAGGTGCTCGCGCCGATCTGCCAGAGCCGCTCGACCGGCGTCGCATGCCCGGGGCTACCGCCGAAGGGCCTCCAGAGGAAGTTCTGGTCGAGCGCAAGCGAGCCGGCGTAGGGATCGCCGTGGCGGAGGTTGACGTTCGCCCGCTGCAGGTCGTGCGGGCCGAGCGCGACCCGCTCCAGGATCGACGACTCGAGGTTCGGGATGTGCCGCGCGAGGCGCGCCTGGATCCGGTCGGCGTACCGCTCGCGCAACTCGTCCGTCCACTCGCCGTCACCGACATCGAGGCCGCCGGCCGCGTCGCCCTTGATTCGCCACGGCAGCTCCTGGAGCTGGATCCAAAGGAGGCCGCGGCCCTCGGGCGCGCGCGACGGGTCGAGCGTGAGCGGTTGGCCCACGACGATCGTCGCCTCGGCGGGGAGGAGCCCGCGCTCGGCCTCGTTCACTGCGCGCGAGACGCCGTCGAGGCCCGGAGTGACATGGACGACCGCTGTCCCGGCGAGGCGCTCGTCGCCGTCCCAGCGCGGCGGCTCCGAGAGCGCATAGTGGATCTGCATCTCCGAGCGGCCGTAGCGGAAGCGGCGCGCACCTTCCGCCACCGGCGCAGGCACCTCGGCGTCGGCGAGCAGCCGCTCGTAGAGCTGCGTGGGCGTCACGCTCGCGACGACCGCACGCTCCGCCTCGATCGTCTCGCCGTCGGTGAGCCGCACGCCGACGGCGCGACCGGAGCGCACGAGCACGCGCTCGACGTCGCGGTCGCTCTCACAGACGCCGCCGTGATCGCGGATCAGCTGCACGAGCGCGTCGGCGAGCTTCGCGCCGCCGCCACGCGGTACCGGCATCCCGCCCTCCTGGACCGCGACCGCGATCACCTGCGTCATGAAGCCTGACGTCGCCTGGTCGGGGCCGAGGCCGGTGTGCAGCACCCACGGCGCGAGCACGCCGTGCGCGCGCTCCGAGTCGAACGTCGCCTCGAGCCAGTCGCGGCTCGACTGCAGCACCTCGCCGAGGAAGGCGACCGAGCCCGCCCGGCCGAGCCGCCGCACGGCCTTCGCGCCGAGCGCGAGGCCCGCGGGTGACCAGAGCTCGGTCCCGAGGACGCCGAACGCGAGATCCGCGTTGGGAAGGAAGCGCTCGAGTTGGCCCGGCCACTCCGGCCCGAGCTCTTCCGCGTTCCCCTCCGCCGTCCGCAGGAGGAAGGCCGCGCCGCCGTCGGGGAACGCCGTCGCCGTCGGCAGCTCCGTGTTGAGGTACTCGAGCCCGCGCGCCGCGAGCTCCTCGCCGAGCTCGGCATGCGCGGCGCCGCCGACCCAGAGGGGGTGCCACGCGCTGTAGACGTCGTGGAGGAAGCCGGGCTCGGTGAGCTCCTCCGTCTTGATCGCCCCGCCGAACCAATCGTTGCGCTCGAGCACACAGACGCGCCAGCCGGCGCGCGCGAGCAGCGCCCCGCAGGCGAGCGAGTTGACGCCGCTCCCCACGATGACGGCGTCGTAGTCAGCCATTCGCGAGTTCACGGAACTCGTCGTCGGTGACGAGGCCCCGCTTGCGCGTCCCGAGCT
>DASYOZ010000160.1:0-3195 GCA_036007185.1 Gaiellaceae bacterium
CGCAGACGCTCAGCCAGACGTTGCAGCTCGAGGAGAGCCTCCGCCGGCTCCTCTCGCGCCTGGCTCGTCACGTCAGCCCGTCGTCGTCGGAGCCGGCGTCGTCGGAGTCGTGGTCGTCACCGGCGCGTAGCCCGTCTGGAAGGCGACCTTGCCCTTGAAGTCGTTCTTCAGCTTCGTGAGCCAGGCCGTCCAGGCCGTCTGCTTCTTCTGCTGGGCCAGGCTCGCCTGGATCTGCGACTCGGCCTCCTTGAAGGTCTGCGTGTGGGCCGGCTTGACCGGCGAGAGCGCCTGGATGACGTGCCACCCGAACTGGCTGTGAACCGGCTGCGAGACCTTGTTGGTCTTGAGCGAGAACGCGGCCTTGTCGAACGGCGGCACCGTCTGCTGGCAGGCGCCGCTCGAGCCGCCGTGCGCGACGCAAAGCTTGCCGCCCTGCTGCGCGGAGCCCGTGTCCTTCGAGTACTTCTTCGCCAGGCTGGCGAAGCTCTCGCCGTTCTTCAGCTTCGTCTCGATCTGCTGGGCGAGGCTCTTGCTGTTGACGAGGATGTGCCGGACCTCACGCGTCTGCGGCGTCGTGAACGACGCCTTGTTCTGGGTGTAGTACTTCTGGGCGTCGGCATTCGAGACCTTGACGTCGGACGTCACTTTCGCCTCGAGCTTCTCGCTGAGCAGCGCCGGCCGGAGGTTGTACTGCTCGAGCTCGGCGAGGGTGATGTCGTCCTTCTTCAGCGCAGCCTCGAGCTTCGTCTCGCTGCCGTGGTAATACGTCTGCCTGATCTGCGCGAGCCGGTCGTCGATGTCCTTCTGCGACACGGTCACGCCCAGCTTCGTCCCCTCCTGCTGGAGCTCCTCCTCCTGCACGAGGAAGCTGACGGCCTGGTCCCTGAGCTGGGTGTAGGCGGGCGTGCCGACCTTGGGCGCCGCCTGGCCCTGTGCCTTGAACCGCGCGAAGGCAACCGTCAAGAGCGCGTTGAAGGTCGACTTCGTGATCGGCGTGGAGCCGACCTTGGCGATCGAGTCGGCGGGCACGGAGCCCGAGCCACCGCCTCCGCCGCACCCGGCGGCGAGAACGGCGACAAGCGCGAGAGGGACGAACAGGAGCAGGAAGCGTTTCTTCATTTCCATCCAGTGAGGTCGTTGTCGCGGGAGCGCCGGCGAGACGAAAGGCAGTCTCAGGCCGCCCGGCGCGCGTCCAAGATAGCATCGACCAGCTCGACCGCCTGGGCGATTTGCTCTTGCCCGCGCATGCTTACCTCCTGCTTAGCCGAGACGTAAACGGCCGTCTTCGCGCGGTCGCGGAGCTCGCGCAACTCGCCGGAGCCGAGCACCAGCCGCCCGACCGTGGCCTTGCCTTCCTGGAAGACGAGGTAGTCGGCACCGAGGAGCGCGACCTTGATCTTCGCCTCCTGGATCCGGAACAGGTTCTCGACAGGCTCCGGCAGCGGGCCGTAGCGGTCCTCGAGCGCCGCGTGCAGCTCCCGCAGCTCGTCCTCGGTCTCCGCCAGCGCGAGCCGGCGATGGACGTCGATCCGGAGCGCCTCCGAGTCGACGTATGCCGCCGGGACGTAGGCGTCGACCCGCGCGTCCACCCGCACCGGCCGGACCGCGAGCCGCTTCTGGCCCTGCAGCTCGGCGACCGCCTCGTTGAGGAGCTCGACGTAGAGCTCGAAGCCGACGGCGGCGACATGGCCGGACTGCTCTGCGCCGAGCAGCTCGCCGGCGCCGCGGATCTCGAGGTCGCGCATCGCGATCGGGAAGCCGGCACCGAGCTCTGTGTGGTCGGCGAGCGTCGCGAGCCGGGCTCGCGCCTCCGGGGTCAGCTCGCGCGCGTCGGGATAGAAGAGGTACGCAAACGAGGTCGCGTCCGAGCGTCCGACCCGGCCGCGGATCTGGTAGAGCTGGGCAAGGCCGAGGGTGTCGGCGCGCTCGACGACGAGCGTGTTCGCCTGCGGAATGTCGATACCGGACTCGATGATCGTCGTCGAGACGAGCACGTCGGCGTCGCCGCGGAGGAAGGCGTGCATCCGCTCCTCGAGCTCCTTCTCCCGCATCTGCCCGTGGGCGACGAGGAAGCGCAGGCCCGGAGAGAGCTGCTGGAGCTGCGCCGCCCGCTCCTCGATGGTCTCGACGCGGTTGTGGAGGAAGAACGCCTGCCCCTCGCGCTCCGCCTCGCGCTCCAGCGCGAGCTTCACGAGCTCCTCGTCGTACTCGCCGACGGTGGTGCGGATCGGCCGGCGCCCCTCTGGCGGCGTCTCGATGATCGAAATGTCCCGCATGCCCGCGAGTGAGAGGTGGAGGGTGCGCGGGATCGGCGTCGCGCTGAGCGTGAGCACGTCGACCTCGAGGCGCAGCGACTTGAGCAGCTCCTTCTGCGCGACACCGAACCGCTGCTCCTCGTCGAGGATCACGAGCCCGAGCTCCTTCGGGATCACGTCGCGGCTGAGGATCCGGTGTGTCCCGATCAGGACGTCAACCTTGCCGGCGGTGAAGTCGGCGAGGATCCGCTTCGTCTCCTTCGGCGGCACGAACCGGGAGACCATGTCGACGCGCACCGGGAAGTCGCGGAAGCGATCGCGGAACGTGTTGAAGTGCTGCTCGGCGAGGATCGTCGTCGGCGCGAGGAGCAGCACCTGCCGTCCATTCACGGCGACGGCGAACGCGGCCCGGACCGCGACCTCGGTCTTGCCGAAGCCGACGTCGCCGCAGACGAGGCGGTCCATCGGCCGCGGCGTCTCGAGATCCTCCTTCACCGCCTCGATCGCTCCTTCCTGGTCCGGCGTCTCGCGGTAGGGGAAGCTCGCCTCGAGGCGCGGCAGCCACTCGTGCGAGAGGTCGTACGCGACGCCCACGCGCGTCTGCCGCTGCGCGTAGAGCTGGATCAGGTCGCCGGCGAGCTCGCGCACGGACTCCCGTGCGCGCGACTTGAGCGTCAGCCACGCCTTGCCGCCGAGCTTCGAGAGCGCCGGCGCGGATGCGTCGGCACCGACGTAGCGCGAGACCTTGCCGAGCTGCTCGTGGGGGACGTAGAGCCGGTCCTCGCCGCGGAAGGCGAGCAGGAGGTAGTCGCGCGTGACGCCGGCGACGGTCTTCGTCTCGAACCCGAGGAGCCGGCCGACCCCGTGATCCTCGTGCACGACGTAGTCGCCCGTGCGGAGGTCGGCGAAGGACTGCAATGCGCGGCCGCCGAGGCGGCGC
>DASYOZ010000161.1:0-5799 GCA_036007185.1 Gaiellaceae bacterium
TTCGAGCGCGCTGGCCACCGGCGAGAGCGAGTCGACCGACGTCGCCTCGCCAACGTGGTCGAGGATCGCGGCCTCTGCTTCGCGCGCGGGATACCCCATGGGCAGGCGCATGAGGAACCGGTCGAGCTGCGCCTCGGGCAGGGGATACGTCCCCTCGTATTCGATCGGGTTCTGCGTCGCGAGCACGAGGAACGGCGGCTCGAGCCGGTGCGTCGCGTTCTCGATCGTCACCTGGCGCTCCAGCATCGCCTCGAGCAGCGCCGCCTGCGTCTTCGGCGGGGCGCGGTTGATCTCGTCGGCGAGCAGGAGGTTGGCGAAGACTGGACCGGGGCGGAAGACGAAGTCGGTCGTCCGCTGGTCGAAGATCTGGGAGCCCGTGACGTCGCCGGGCATCAGGTCGGGCGTGAACTGGATGCGCGCGAAGCGGAGGGACGTCGACTGCGCGAACGAGCGCGCGATCAGCGTCTTCGCGAGGCCCGGGTAGTCCTCGAGCAGGACGTGGCCGTCGCTGAGCAGCGCGAGCAGGATCAGCTCGAGCGGCTCGCGCTTGCCGACGATCGCCTTCTCCATCTCGGCGAGGATCAGCTCGGCACGAGCCCGCAGCTCGGCGAGCGCGGTCACAACGACTCCACCCGCTCGATCAGGGCGGTGACGTGCTCGCGCGGCACGCCAGGGCCGTGCCGGTCCGCGGGCTCGGGCCGGTCGGGACGCAGCAGCTCCCACGCATGCTCGCCGAGCAGCGCCTGCGCCGCGTCGGGCCGGCGGTCGAGGTCGACGCCGTGCCGCGAGGCCAGTCGCGCCGCCGCCGCTGCGCGCAGGAGCGGCAGGAGCCGCCGATGGGCGTGGATGGCGTCCGCGATCCCGAGCTCGAGCTCGCGCTCCATCCGCAGGAGCTCGACCGGTTGCGAGACCGTCTCCGGCCGGCCGCGGAGGACCGCCTCGAAGCGGCGGACGCGCGGCGCCGAACCGTTGCCGTGGGAGTGGCGGACCAGCACGATCAGGGCGAGCGCGGCGACGATCACGATCCAGATCGCGAGAGCGCGTGACGTCGAGAGCGGCCGCAGCGCGAGCAGGACGGCCAGCGCAACGGCCGCCACGACCGCAGGCACGATCAGGCGCCGTCCGAGCGTCACGCCGTCGTCAACTCCGAGGCGCGCAGCTCGTCGCGCACCGCACCGAGCGCGTCGACCGCGTCGTCCCTCATCCACGGCTCCGGCTCATGCTGGCTGAACCTAGCCCATTCGAAGAGATCCGTGAGCCTGCGGACGGCGCCGGCGCTCGTGTCGAGGCTGAGGAGGGCCCGCTCGACGTACTCGAGCGGCGCCTCGGCGGGGTGCCGCGGAAGCCCGGCGGCGGCGAGAGTCGCCTCCATCCGCGCATAGGCCGCGACGATCGCGCGCCGCAGGTCGGGGTCCGCGCGCAGGTCGTCGAGCGACTCGTCGAGGGCGGCCGCGAGCAACTCGGGTGCCCGCAGCCGCTGGGTCGCCGGGACGAGACGCTTGCGCGTGGCCACGGCGAGCACGCCAAGCCCGAGCAGCAACCCGAGAACGATCGCGAGCTCGTCCCAGCGGAACTGGACGTGCCGCGGCGCCCGCGACGCGGGCTGCTTCGCGTTCTTGCCGGTTCCGGCCGCCGTCGGGACGGTCGCCGTGGTGGCACGGCTCGGATGCAGCAGGCGGTGCAGGTGGACGTGGCGACCGATGAGCACGATGAGCGCCGCCCCGACGAGCAGGGTGGCGAGAGTGCGCACCGTCCGGCGCTGATAGCTCTTCCGCCCAAGGGGGTCCCGGCGGAAGTGGAACAGGGCGACGACCGCAAGGAGCACGAGGAGCCCTTCGAAGATGAGGAACGTCGTGAAGGCGTAGTCCCAGAACGACCGGGGCAGGCCGCCGCCCGAGCCGCCGCCCGTGCCCAGCGGCCGTCCGCCCGCCGCGATCGCGACGACCGCGAGGAGCACTGTGACGACGAGAACGAGCGGGACGAGGCGACGCCGGAGGATGCCCGGAGTCTCGCAGGAACGAGGCTCGACCCTTGCGCCGCGAGGTCGTAAGGTGCGGGTCGTTTAACGTGTGCGCCGTGTTGAGTAATCGTTCTGCGCCACCTTCGACGGTTACGCCGGTACTGGTGTATCCCGACGTGCGGGCAGCGGTCGCCTGGCTGGAGGCGGCGTTCGGCTTCGAGGAACGGGTGCGAATCGGTGATGCACATCGAGCCCAGATGCGCGTCGGTGGCGATGGGGCAGTCGTGGTCGCAGACGTCGGCGGGGATCGGGTCGCTGCAGATGGCGGCGGCAAGACACACCTGATCAAGGTGCGAGTGCTCGACGTAGATTCGGCGTTCGCACGCGCCTGCGAACGAGGTGCACGCGTCGTGGAGGCCCTCACCACGTGGGAGTACGGCGAGCGCTCAGGCGTCGTCGAGGACATCGGAGGACACCGCTGGGAACTGACTCAGACTGTCCGCGACGTCGAACCCGAAGAATGGGGCGGGACGACAGTCGCGCCCTGGTAAGTCCGCTGCCGCCCGGTTACTTCTTCGCCTTCTTGGCCTGCCGCTTCTCCTTCAGCGTCTTTTGAGCCGGCTTTTTTTCCATGCTCTTCTTCGTGTTCTTGTCCTTGGTCGCCATGTTCGACCTCCTTGTGGGTACCTGTGAGACTGCCAGCCGTGACCCAGGATGTCCATCGGGTCTGACGGCTCAGGGCGGCCTTACGTGCGTCGCGGCTCCGCCGGACGCGTCGTCGCGCTTCCATCTTCGTCGACTTCGACAACGTAGCGGCCGGGGTCTGCGCCGCTCGTGAAGCGTTTGAGACCTTTCGGGCGTCGCGAGATGATCGCGTGCGTGTCGGTGCGGGTCTCGATCACGTAACCCTCGTCGACCTTTTGGTCGAGGAACGCGTCGAGGGCATCCCTGCGCATGCCGAGGGGATCGACCTCACCCACGAGCGCGAGTATCGCAAGCAGCCGGGAGTAGCGCGATCGTCAGGACTTCTTCGCCGCCCATTCGCGCTCTGCCTCTGCCTCCATGCGCTCCAGACGCTCGTAGTAATCAGGAAACTCCTTCATGTGCGCGAGCGCGATCTTTCCCGTCAGGATCGGATCGTCTCCCGTGACGTCCGTCTGCGGATCGTGCGACCCGTGCTCGAGCTCGACGTCCATCCCGAAGCGAAACTGCTCCAGATCGAAGCGATCCCAGTCCACTCCGATCTCGTCGCCGATGCGCCGGGCCTCCTCGCTCGTCGTGTGCCTGGTCTCTCCCATCTCTGAACCCTCCTGACTCAACTCGAGGCTGGATCTGGCCGGAGCCGATGAGTCTTCGCCGGTCTGCCAGTCTCTACCGCGTACGGATTTGCAAAGCGCCTAGGGCGTTCTCGCCTGCAGTATTGACTCCGGGAGGCACATGAGGTTTCTACTCACTTCGAGCGGCATCAGCAACACGAGCATTCACAAGGCGTTGGTCGACCTACTGGGCAAACCGATTGCCGAGTCCAGCGCTCTCTGCATTCCCACCGCGGCGTACGCATGCTCCGAAGGACCTTCAATGGCCTACCGGTTCATCAGCGGATCAGCCGCCAGCCCCTTGTGCGAATTGGGTTGGAAGTCCCTGGGAGTGCTGGAACTCACCGCGCTGCCCAGCATCGATCGAGAACACTGGGTCAGCATGGTTCAGGAGACGGACGCTCTGCTGGTCTGGGGCGGCGATGTCCTGTATCTGTGCCACTGGATGCGGGAGTCCGGACTGGCGGACCTCTTGCCGTCACTCCGCGAGACGGTCTGGGTGGGAGTGAGCAGCGGGAGCATGGTGCTGACCCCCAACTTCGGAGAGGCCTACGACGACTGGTTCTGTCGCGAGCCGCCGGCACGTGATCTGCCCGCGGCCGACGACAGAGCGCTGGGCGTGGTCGATTTTTCGTTGTTTCCGCACCTTGATCACGAGAGATCCCCGGAGAACTCCATGGCCAACGCAGAAAAATGGGCCGCCGGGATACCGGTGCCGACGTACGCGATCGACGACGAGACCGCCGTCAAAGTGAACGACGGCACCGTCGAAGTCGTCACCGAAGGGCACTGGAAACTGTTCGCACCCTAGGACCATGTCGTGGGCGGGTTTCGTCCCGCCCGAGCGCGGGTTTCTAGGGCAACGTCAAGGCCGCCGAGTACGATCGACTCCCCGTGCCCGAAGCGCCGTTCGTCCACCTCCACGTCCACTCCGAGTACTCGATCCTCGACGGGGCTTGCCGGATCCCGGACCTCGCGAAGCGCGCCGCCGAGCTCGAGATGCCGGCGGTCTCGCTCACCGATCACGGCTCCCTCGCCGGTGCGGTCGACCTCTACAAGGCCGCCCGAAAGGAAGGCGTCAGGCCCATCGTCGGCTGCGAGGTCTACGTCGCCGACGACCGGCACGCCCAGCAGAAGGGCTACGCACACCTGACCCTCCTCGCCGAGACGAACGAGGGTTACGGCAACCTGATCCGGCTCTCCTCGCTCGGCTACCTCGAGGGCTACTACTACAAGCCGCGCGTCGACTGGGAGCTGCTCGAGCGCCACGGCGCCGGCCTGATCGCGCTCTCCGGCTGCCTCTCCGGCCGCGTCTCCAAGGCGCTCGAGGAGAACCGACCGACCGACGCCGAGTCCGAGCTCGACCGGCTCGCGCAGGTCTTCGGCCGCGACCGCGTCTACGTCGAGCTCCAGAACGCGCACCTCGAGGTGCAGCAGCGGATCAACCCGCAGCTCGTCGCCCTCGCCGAGAAGCGCGGCCTGCCGCTCGTCGCCACCGGCGACGTCCACTACCTCCGGCACGAGGACGCCCGCGCCCACGAGGCGCTCCTCTGCATCCAGTCGGGCGACTCGCTGAAGAACCCGAACCGGTGGCGCTTCGAAACCGACCACTTCTATTTCAAGACGCCCGAGGAGATGGCCGCCGATTTCCCCGGCCGGGAGGACGCGCTGCGGCGGACGCTCGAGGTCGCCGAGCGCTGCAACGTCGAGATCGAGCTCGACCGGATCCTCCTTCCCAAGTTCGGCACGCCCGAGGGCCGCGACGCCTTCGAGTACCTCGTGGAGCTCGTCGAGGCCGGGGCCGCGAAGCGCTACGGCACCGTCACGCCGGAGCTGCGCGAGCGTCTCCGGTTCGAGCTGAAGACCATCAAGGAGATGGGCTTCTCCGACTACTTCCTGATCGTCGCCGACTTCGTCGGCTTCGCGAAGCGGAACGGAATCAGCGTCGGCCCGGGCCGCGGCTCGGCCGCCGGCAGCCTCGTTGCGTACTCCCTCGAGATCACCGACCTCGACCCGATCCGCTACGACCTCCTCTTCGAGCGGTTCCTCAACCCGGGCCGCAAGTCGATGCCCGACATGGACATCGACTTCGCGGTGGAAGGCCGCGAGCGGGTCATCAACTACGTCCGCGAGAAGTACGGCCGCGACCGCGTCGCGCAGATCATCACCTTCGGGACGATGGCCGCGCGCGCCGCAGTCCGCGACGCGGGCCGCGTGCTCGAGCACCCGTACGGCGTCGTCGACCGGATCGCGAAGCTCATCCCCGAAGGCCCCGGCCAGACGCTCGCGGAGTGCCTGAAGCCGGGCGGGGAGCTGAAGCAGGCGTACGACTCCGACCCGGCCGCGAAGGAGATCGTCGACCTCGCGCAGCCGCTCGAGGGGCTGACCCGCCAGGACGGGATCCACGCCGCCGCGGTCGTGATCGGTGCCGAGCCGCTCACGAACGTCGTCCCCGTGCAGCAGAAGGGCGACGGCCAGGAGGTCGTGACGCAGTTCTCCGGCACCGTGATCGAGTCGATCGGG
>DASYOZ010000162.1:0-2426 GCA_036007185.1 Gaiellaceae bacterium
TCGGGCGTCAGCCCCTGCGCGATCAGCTCGCCGGCGTGGCGGTTGCGGCCCTGCCGGCTCCAGCACGTCGCCACGAGGTCGCCGATGCCGGCGAGGCCGGCGAACGTCTCGGCGCGCGCTCCCGCCGCTTCCCCCAGCCGCGTCATCTCCGCGAGGCCGCGCGCGATGAGGGACGCCTTCGCGTTGTCGCCGAGCCGAAGCCCGTCGACGCCGCCCGAGGCGAGGGCGATCACGTTCTTCGACGCCGCGCACAGCTCGACGCCGACGAGGTCCGGGTTGACGTACGCCCGGAACAAGCTCGAGTTGAGCGCGTGCTGGAGCTGGCCCGCGAGGAAGCCGTCCTCGCTCGCGACCACGGCGGCCGTCGGCAGCCGCTCCGCGATCTCCTGCGCGAAGTTCGGCCCCGCCAGCACCGCCACCGACCGGCCGCGCACACGCGTGGACAAGCGCTCGCCGGTCTCTGGATCGAGCCCCTTCGCGAGGCTGAGGACCGGGGCGTCGCCGGGCAGCGCATCCACGACCTCGGCGAAGGCCCGGCTCGGCACCGCGGCGACGGCGACGTCGACGTCGCCGGGGGCGTCGGCGAGCGCGACCGGCTCGACCGCGCTGAGATCGACTCCCTGCAGGTAACGCGGGTTCCAGCCCATGTGCGCGATCGCCTCCGCCTGCTCGGGCGTGCGGCATGCGAGGACGACGTCGTGGCCGCGATCGAGGAGCAGGCACGTGAACGCCGTTCCCCACGAGCCCGCACCTGCCACGAGGAACCGCATGTCAGGATCGTTTCACGAAGTCGATCGAGACCGGAACGCCGTTGAGGCCGAAGCGCTCGCGCAGCTGGTTCTCGACCCAGTAGCCGTAGTCGCGCGTCACGAGGCCGGGGTCGTTGACGGAGAAGCGGAAGCGCGGCGGCCGCACCCGGACCTGCGCGCCGTAGAGCAGGTTGAGCCTGCGGCCACGCGGCCCGCTCGGCGGCTGCCTCGCCTCGCGAAGCTCTGCGAGCGCGCGATTCAGCTGCGGCGTCGGGATCCGGGCGATGTGCCGGTCGAAGAGCTCGGCGATCCCGTCGAGCAGCCTCTCGAGGCCGCGCCCCGTCTGCGACGAGACGGCGACGAACGGCGGCCGCTGCCGCAGGCGCCGGCGCAGCTCCCCGCGGACGTCCTCCACGTTGATCGTCGTCGCGTCCCACTTCGAGAGCACGACGAGCGTCGAGCAGTCGGCGTGCCGGGCGACGTCGGCCACCGCGATGTCCTGCTCAACGATCCCCTCGGCCGAGTCGACGAGGACGAGCGCGACATCGGCGCGTTCCGCCGCCTCGAGTGCGCGGAGCTCCGAGTAGTACTGGATTCCCTGCCGGTGCCGCCGCTTGCGGCGGAGGCCGGCGGTGTCGATGAGGACGTACGTCCGCTCGCCGCGCTCGAGCACCGTGTCGACGGCGTCGCGCGTCGTGCCGGGGATCTCGCTCACGATCAGCCGCTCCCGTCCCAGCAGCGCGTTGACGAGGCTCGACTTGCCGACGTTCGGCCGGCCGAGGATCGCGACGCGGATCGCGTCGTCCGACAGCGAGGGCCGGCCCGCCGGCGCGATACGCTCGAGCTCCGCGATGACGCGATCGAGCAGGTCGCCGCTGCCCGTCCCGTGCAGGCCCGAGATCGGGATCGGGTCGCCGACCCCGAGCCGGTGCAGCTCGAGCGCGAGCGGCTCCTCGCTCGGATCGTCGATCTTGTTCGCGAGCAGGAGCACCGGCTTGTGCGCCTCGCGCAGGATCTGGGCGACCTCCTCGTCGCCGGGCGTCACGCCGGCGCGCGCGTCGACGACGAAGAGCACGAGATCCGCCTCCGCGACCGCCTCGCGCGCCTGCTGCGCGATCGCCCGCGTCAGCGGCGTAGCGTCGGCGATGTCGACGCCGCCGGTGTCGACGAGGACGAAGCGCTTTCCCGTCCATTCGCACACGAGCTCCTTCCGGTCGCGCGTCACGCCCGAGGTCTCGTGGACGACCGCTGCGCGGGTCTCGGTCAGCCGGTTGACGAGCGTCGACTTGCCGACGTTCGGGAAGCCGACGATCGCCACCGCGCCGAGGAGCGGAGGCGGCGGCGGAGCGGGCAGCTCGCCGGCGTCGATGTCTGTGGTGTCGCTCACGCTTGAAGCGTGACCGGCGAGGCGTCCTCCCGCGTCGGTGGGACGGCGACGCGCGGCCGGCCCGCCTCGTGCAGGTCGCGCAGCCAGGCCCAGAGACGGTGCAGCTCCTGCTCGATCTCCTCCGAGGCGGCGCGGTATCCCTTGCCGCCGCGCGGCAGGCCGTCGAAGCGCATCGGCTCGCCCCACGCGATCGAGACGGGGGCGAAGTTGCCGACCCGCCATTGCTGCGAGCCGTGGATGGCGGCGCAGACAACCGGCACGCCCTCCTGCACCGCGACCATCGCCGCGCC
>DASYOZ010000163.1:0-2400 GCA_036007185.1 Gaiellaceae bacterium
CACGGAGCTGATGCGCGAGCTCGAGCGCTTCGTCGTCCTCCAGGTCGTCGACCAGCGCTGGCGCGAGCACCTCGAGAACATGGAGGCGCTCCGCGAGGGCGTCCACCTGCGCGCCATGGCGCAGAAGGACCCGCTGGTCGAGTACACGGCCGAGGGCGAGCGGATGTTCACCGAGCTCGGGCGTGTGATCCGGGGCGAGGTCGTGCTCCACCTCTTCCATGCCGAGCTCGCTCCCGAGGAGGCGCAGCAGCAGCTCGCACAGCAGTCACAGACGACGAACGGGAACATTCACTACGAGCACGAGACCTCGGCGGGCGCCGCGGCGATCGCGGCCGCGGGCGGGGGAGAGGCAGTCGCGGCCGGCGTCCCTTCGGCGGGCGGCGTCCAGACCGTCCACGCAAGCCCGCACGAGAAGCTCGGCCGCAACGACCCCTGCTGGTGCGGCAGCGGCAAGAAGTTCAAGAAGTGCCACGGCGCCTAGCGGAATGAGCGAAGAGATCCAGATCCCGCTCGACGAGCGGCTCGAGGAGATCGGGGCCCAGCTCGACTGGGTCCGTGGTTACCTTTGACCCCGCCGCGCTGAAGGCCCGCCTCGACGAGCTCGAGCAGGAGCTCGCGCAACCCGACTTCTGGAACGACCAGCAGCGCGCCGCGCAACTCTCGGCCGAGCACCAGCGGACGCAGCAGAAGCTGCAGCACTACGACGAGCTCGTCTCGAACGTCGAGTTCCTGCGCGAGGGCGTGGGGACGTTTCCGGACGAGGAGCTCGAGCCGGTGCTGCGCGACGTGCGCGGCGAGCTCGCGCGCCTGCAGGAGGACGCGCTCTTCTCCGGCGAGTACGACGCGGGCGACGCCGTCGTCACGATCCAGGCCGACGCGGGGGGCACCGACGCGCAGGACTGGGCGGAGATCCTCCTCCGCATGTACCTGCGCTGGGCCGACCAGCGCGGCCTGAAGACGGAGATGATCGAGGCGAGCCCCGGCGAGGAGTACGGGATGAAGTCGGCGACGTTCACCGTGCGGGGCGAGAACGCATACGGGATCCTCAAGGCCGAGCGCGGCAAGCACCGGCTCGTCCGTCTCAGCCCGTTCGATTCGGCGCACCGCCGCCACACGAGCTTCGCGCAGGTGATCGTCGCGCCGCTGCTCGAGGAGTCCGGCGCCATCGAGATCGAGGACGACGACATCCGCATCGACACGTACCGCTCGTCCGGAGCCGGTGGTCAGCACGTGAACAAGACCGACTCGGCCGTCCGCATCACGCACATGCCGAGCGGCATCGTCGTCGCCGTCCAGAACGAGCGCAGCCAGGCGGCGAACAAGGACACGGCCATGAAGATCCTGCGCTCGCGGCTCGCCGAGAAGGCCGAGGAGGAGCGGGAGGCAGAGCTCGCACGCGAGCGCGGCGGCGTCTCGATGGGCTTCGGCGGCAACGCGATCCGCAGCTACGTCCTCCACCCGTACCAGCAGGTCAAGGATGCGCGGACCGGCTACGAGGTCGGGAACACGCAGGGCGTCCTCGACGGTGACCTCGACGGCTTCATCCGCGCGTACCTGCTGCAAACTGCCGGAGACACGTCGTAGCGCGCCGAAAGCTGCGCTAGAGTGGGGGCCGCTCCGCTCCGCACTCACCGGCGCCGGGCTCGACGCCCGCCCCAACTCGAAACCGGTAGACGTGACCGACGTCCAGATAGACCAGCCCACAGCCGTGGCAGCGCCTTCCTCGCAGAACGGAGCGAAGCCGGCAGCGGGCTCGATGATTCTGTTCGAGACGGTCACGAAGGTCTACGAGCCGGACGTCACGGCGCTCGACTCGGTGAGCTTCGGGATCGACAAGGGCGAGTTCGTGTTCGTCGTCGGCGCGTCCGGCTCCGGCAAGACCACGCTCGTGCGGCTGCTGCTGAAGGAGCTGGAGCCGTCGGAGGGGCGCATCATCCTCAGCGGCCGCGACCTCGGGCGGCTGGGGCACTCGAAGGTGCCGCAGCTCCGCCGCAACATCGGCTGCGTCTTCCAGGACTTCAAGCTCCTGCCGAGCCGGTCGGCGGCCGAGAACGTCGCCTACGCGCTCAAGGTGCAGGGCGAGAGCCGCGCCTCGATCCGGCGCAAAGTGCCGGAGGTGATGACCATGGTCGGGCTCTCGGGGAAGATGAACTCGCTCCCCGACGAGCTCTCGGGCGGCGAGCAGCAGCGCGTCTCGATCGCGCGCGCCGTCGTCAACCACCCGCCGCTCCTCGTCTGCGACGAGCCGACCGGGAACCTCGACCCGGACACGAGCGTCGGGATCATGCAGCTCCTCTACCGCATCAATCGCGCCGGCACGACGATCCTCATGGTCACGCACGACCGCGAGATGGTCGACAAGATGCGCAAGCGCGTGATCGCGCTCGAGGACGGGAAGCT
>DASYOZ010000164.1:0-2372 GCA_036007185.1 Gaiellaceae bacterium
TCGAGGGGTCGAGCTCGACGACCCGGTTCTTGGCCATGTACTCGATCCCGCGCTCCGCGAGCTCGTCGAGGAATCGCTGTGAGACCTCGGGCGTGAGCGGAACCGGCGCGGCCATCGGCGCAATGACCCGGATCTCCGTCCGGTCCCTGATCCCCCGCTCGACGAGCTGGTCGTGCAAGAGGAACGCGCCCTCGAAGGGCGCGGGCGGGCACTTGTACGGCTGGCCGAGGACGCCGATCAGGATCGTACCGCCGGTGAACCCGGGCAGGGCGTCGCGCAGCCTCTCGGCTCCCGCGATCGAGTAGTACTCGAGCCCGCCTTCGGCGAATCCCGGCGTCGCTGCCAGGTCGTAGTCGGCGCCCAGCGCGACGACGAGGATGTCGGCGTCGTACGACCCCTGGTCGGTCGTCACGTGCCGCGCTGTGGGGTCGATCGCCGTCACGCGCTCCTGGCGGAACTCGACTCCCGGCTTCGCGAGCTCGCGGTAGGGGATCCGGACGGCGGCGGCGGACTGGCGGCCGAAGAGGATGTCGAGCTTCGAGAACCCGAACGTGAACGCGTCGTTCTGATCGATCAGTGTGACGCGAACCTCGTCGGCGAGTGAGTCGGAGAGCCGGCTCGCCAGCTCCAAGCCACCGAACCCGGCCCCGAGAATCACGACATGCTTCACGTGAGCCCAACCTTACGCCCACCTGGCGCTAGGCGATGTCGCGGTTTCTGACGACCGCGAGCAGCGCCTCGGCGAGGAGCCCGATCGTCTGCAGTGCGCTCAGCCCGATCAGCTGCTCGTGTCGGGGCTCGAGCGGCAACTCGTCGAGAAGCCGGTGGAGGTCGCGCGCGTGGACGACGTCGAGCTTCGAGTGGATGATCAGCTGACGGAAACCTTCTCGTGGCAGGCCCGTCTTGTCGATCAACCGTTCGACCGTGGGCCCGTCCGGGTGGTAGGCCTCGAGCTCGAGGAAACCGAGGAGCGCGACCGGGTGGCGGTGGAAGATCCAGTAGTACTGAGCGCCGATCAGCGCCGCGACCTGAGGGGCGGGCGGGTCCCGGCGGAGCTGGTCCGGGTCGACCCCGAGCGCGGCGAGGTCGCCCAGCGTCGCGCCGCCGGGCTCGTCTCCGTGCATCTCCTCCGGGATGTGCCGCTCCAGGTAGCCGACCAGCCCTCTCGCGACCGCGTCCTGCGGTGCCGTCTCGCGCGCGCGGTCGAGCGCCGCCTCCATCAGCGGGACCATCGCCTCGGCGACCGGGTAACCCGTTGCGAGAAAGCGCGGGAAGAGATCTCCCGCCTGCGGGTGCTCGAGAAGAATCCGGCCGGGAAGAGCCAGCGCAGGAGCGGCGAGCTCGACCTTCAGGCGGAGCCGCTCGCTCGCCGTCGTCTGGCTAGAACGGAAGGAAGTACTCCCGGTACGAGCCGGTCTCCGCGCTCGTTTTCAGCTCCGCCTTGTCGAGGCGTTTCTTCAGGTTTACGAGCACTCGGAGCTCCTCTCTGCTCAGCCCCTCGATCACGTCCTCGTACTCGCTCGGAAGCGGAGATTTGACCAAGAAGCCCGCGTTACGCAGTGCCTCGATGCGCGATATGCCCTGAGCCATGCACCCTCCCTTCTTCGACGGTGCGGCCGATGCTAACAGCGTCCCGGTCGAAGATCACCTCACGGAGGCGCCCGTCGCGAGCCGACCGAGCTCGCGCTGGGACGCGGCCGCCGCAGCCAGGTTGCCCTTCCGCTCGTAGAGGGCGAGGGCCTGCTCGAGCCGCTCGCGTGCCTCGTCCGTCCGTCCGGCAAGCCCGCCGATCTCCGCGGAGTCGACGAGCGCGTCCGCGTGGAAGTTGATCATGTCGGTGTCTTCGACGAGCGCCACGGCCTCGCGTACGAGGCGTTCGGCTTCCGCATGATCACCCCGACGGGCGAGTATGCGGGCCCGTGCCTGGCGCCACAGCATCTGCCCCGCCAGGTCGTCGCTCGCCGTGAGCGCCTCGGCCGTCCCGGTGAGTTCGACCGCCTCGTCAAGCCGTCCAAGCGAGCAGAGTGACGACGCGAGCTGGCTGAGCGCCACCCCCCGGTACCCGACGTCGCCGAGCGCTTCGAGCAGCTGGCAGCTGCCACGGACGGCGGCCTCGGCCGCCGCGGTGTCACCCGCAAGGGTCTCGACCTGCCACGTCGCCATTCCACCGGCGGCGAGCCAGAGCTGCTGTCCGAACTCGCGGGCCGCCTCGTCCGCCGAGGCGGCGAGTGCGCGGGCGACGTCGAAGTTGCCGCGCATCGCCTCGAGCATCGCCTGCTGCGTGAGCGCGATCGGGTGTTCGGCCTGCTGCTCCTCGTACCAGTGCAGCGCCTGGTCGACCGGCGTGGGGCCGTAGAACATCGCGGTGCCCA
>DASYOZ010000165.1:0-2368 GCA_036007185.1 Gaiellaceae bacterium
TGACCCTGCGGCGCAGCTTCAGGGTCGGCGTCACCTCACCCTCCTCCTGGGAGAAGTCGCGCGGGAGGATCACGAAGCGCTTGATCTGCTCGACGCGCGTCCGGTCGCGGTTGACGTCGTCGACGAGCTGCTGCACGAGGCTCTGGGGGTCTCGGCCGCTCGAGGCGACCTCGGCCTCGTCGAGGGTCAACAGGGCAGTCACGTAGGGGCGACGGTCGCCGACGACGATCGCCTGCGAGACGAAGCGCGACGACTTGAGGGCGTTCTCGAGGTTCTGCGGCGCGATGTTCTTGCCGCCGGCCGTGATGATCAGGTCCTTCTTCCGGTCGGTGACCCGCAGGAAGCCCTGGGCGTCGATCTCGCCGACGTCGCCGGTGCGCAGCCAGCCGTCGTCGGTCAACGCCTCCGCGGTCGCCTCTGGCTCCTTGTAGTAGCCGGTGAAGACGGAATCGCTGCGGACCAGGATCTCGCCGTCCTCGGCGAGACGGATCTCGGCTCCTTCGACCGGGCGGCCGACGGTGCCGATCTGGAAGTCCTCCGGCTCGTTGACAGACGCGGAGCTCGCCGTCTCGGTCAGGCCGTACCCCTCGATCACCGGCACGCCGAGCGCGTGGAAGAACTCCATCACGTCGGTCGAGAGGGGCGCCGCTCCCGAGATCCCCACCCGTAGCCGGCCGCCCAGCCGCTCGCGCACCTTTGAGAAGACGAGCCGGTCGGCCAGCCGCTCCTGCAGGGCGAGCATGCCGCCCACGGGAGCTCCCTCTCGCCGTGCACGGCTCGCGCGCGCGCCGACACCGAGCGCCCACAGCCCGATCCGGCGCCGTGATCCGCCGGCGCGCTCGATCTCGCCGAGCGTGTTGGCGTGAACCTTCTCGTAGACGCGGGGGACGGCCGGCAGGACGGTCGGTCGCACCGCGGCGAGCGCCTCCGGCACGCGTGCCACGTCGGCGACGCACGCAACCGTCGAGCCGCGGAACGACGCCGCCTGGTGCGCGAGGCGGCCGTAGCTGTGGGCGAGCGGCAGGAAGAGGAGCACCACGTCGCTCGGGTGGTGCAGCCCTTCCACCACGCGAGTCGCCGCCGTGACGAGGTTGCGGTGCGTGAGCATGCACCCCTTCGGCGGCCCCGTGGTGCCCGAGGTGTAGATGAGGGTCGCCAGGTTGTCCTCCGCGACCGGGTCGCGCCGGAGATGCTTCGCCAGACGGCCCTCCGCCTCGAGCTTGTCGAGCCGGTCGAACGGGATCACCTCACGCAGCGCGGGCAGGGCACCGCGGATGGACACGAGCTTTCGCGTCTGCTCCTCGTCCTCGGTGAAGGCGAGCACCGCCTCGCAGTGCTCGAGGATGTACTCGCACTCCTTCGCCGAGCTCGTCGGGTACAGGCCGACGACGACGGCGCCGATCGACATCACGGCCCAGTCGAGCAGGATCCACTCGAGCCGCGTGCGCGAGAGCACCGCGACCCGGTCGCCGTGGCGCACACCGCGCCCCAGCAGCCCGCGCGCGAGCGCCTCGACCCGCTCCGCCGCCTCGTCCCACGAAACCGGCCGCCAGCCGTCAGCCTGCTCCTCGAGGTACGCAGGCTCTCGCGGCGCGTCACGCACGATGTCGCGCCAGAGCTCGGGCGCTGTGCGACGCTCCATGAACGCAATCGTATGCAGGGAAGGCGATGAAAACCGAGAATTCGGGCAGTCCTAACTAAACTGGAAGAGCGAATGCGCACCATTTGGAACGGATCGATCAGCTTCGGACTCGTCAACATCCCCGTCGGGCTCGCGCTTGCGACCCAGCGGCAGGACGTCTCGTTCCGCACGCTCCATCGCGAGTGCGGCTCGCCGATCAAGCAGAAGCGCTGGTGCCCTGTGCACGAGCGCGACGTCGAGCCCGACGAGCTCGTCAAGGGGTGGGAATTCGCGAAGGGCCAGTACGTCCTCGTCGAGGAGGCCGACCTCGAGGCCGTAGCGCTCCAGCGCTCGCAGTCGATCGCGATTCTCCGCTTCGTCCGCCTCGAGGACGTCGATCCCGTCTTCTTCGACCGCACGTACTACCTCGCGCCCGCCGGCGCCGACGCGCAGCGCAAGCCGTACGTCCTCTTGCTGCGCGCGATGGAGGAGTCGGGGATGGCCGCGGTCGGCAAGTTCGTCCTCTGGGGCAAGGAGAACCTCTGCCTGATCCGCGCCAGGGCCGGGGCCTTGCTGCTCGAGACGCTCTTCTTCGCCGAGGACGTCCGCGCGAAGGACGAGATCGAGGAGGCGGTCAGCGCGACCGACGTGCAGAAGGCCGAGCTACAGCTCGCCGAGCAGGTGATCTCGAGCCTCGCCGGCGAGTGGACGCCCGAGGACTTCGAGAACGACTATCGCCGCGACCTC
>DASYOZ010000166.1:0-3183 GCA_036007185.1 Gaiellaceae bacterium
GTGGAACGAGCTCGGGCGCCGCCTCTGCCGTTCGTTCCTCGCCGCCGCCGCGCGTGGCGGCTAGGCGTCTGGCGCCGGGGCCGCCGCCGGCGTCTCGGCCGCCGGGCTTTCGCGAAGGTGGAAGTACATGAGCGTGAGGGCGACCGCGATGAAGGGGTCGACGATCGCGTTCGCGATCGTGCCGCCGATCCAGTAACGCAGGAACGGCCCGAGGAACGAGAAGATCGACTGGATCAGGCCCGAGGCGATCGCGCTCGCCAGGACGGTGATGATGACGATCCCGAAGACCGTCCAGGCGTGGCCCCGGACGAGCTCGCGCGAGCGGCTGAACGATTCGCCGATGTGCTTCTTCTCGAGCACGATCACCGGGGCGATCAGACACCACCAGGTCAGAAGGATCAGCCCGGGAACGATCAGGAGGACGAAGCCGAGCGCAATCCCGAGACCGGCGAGGATGCCCGCGCCGATCAGCCTCCCGACGTACGGCTCCACGCGCTCGAACAGTTGTCCGATCGACGAGTCGATCCGCCCGTCGCGGACGTCGTCCACCGCATACACGAGCGCGCCCTGCAGCCAGAACGTGCCGACCAGCGAGACGACCGCCGTGAAGAGCGCGACGAGAATCGTGAGCCCCGAGCCCGTGCCCACCAGCCACCCGAGTGTCGCGTTGAAGAGGTTGATGATCAGGAAGACGATCGCCGCGACGACGAAGAAGCGCCTGAAGAACTTCGTGTAGAGGCCCCACGCCTCGCCGAGAACGCCGCCGACCGTCATGCGCTGACCCTACGGTCTGGCGCGCCCGTTGCCAAGGGGCTAGCGCTCGAGCGGGAGCTCGTCGTGGCGGCTCCACTCGTGCCACGAGCCGGCGTAGTTGCGCGCGGCGTAGCCTGCGGAGCGAAGCGCGAGCGTCGCCAGCGCGGAGCGCGAGCCGGAGTGGCAGTAGGCGACGACCTCGGTTCCCTCGGGGAGGCCGACGAGCTCGCGGATGCGCTCCGGCGGCGCGGGCCGCCCCGGCGCCTCGAACAGCCCGCCGACCTCGAGGTTCCGCGCACCCGGGATGTGACCCTGGCGCGGGTCGCATGGGCTGCCGCGCCGCCCGGTGAACTCGTCCGGCGTCCGCACATCGAGGAGCGTCAGCGACGGATCGCCGAGCCGGCCGGCGAGCTCGCCGCGCGTCGGCAGCGCGTGCGGGCTCGGCTCGAGGTCGGCCTCGCGCACCGGCTCGAGCTCGACTGCTCCCTCCTCGAGCTCGCCCTCCCACGCGGCCATTCCGCCGACGAGGATCGCGACCCGCGGATGGCCCGCGAGCTCGGCCATCTGGGCTGCCGGCATCGCGCCGACGCCGTCGCCGCGGTCGACGAGCACGAGCCGCTCGCGACCGGTGATCCCGTGCCGCCGCAGGCGCAGGGCGATCTCCTGCGCGAGCGCACGCGCCGACTCCTCGTCAGCCGCCGGCGGCGGGGAGCCGAGCACGAGCGGCCGCGAGCCGGGGATGTGACCGCGCATGTGCGCATTCGGGCCGCGGACGTCACCGACGACGAGGTCGTCCTCGTCCAGGTGCTCGGCGAGCCAGGCGGAGTCGACGACGCCGTTCACAGCGCCGCGACGATATCGACCTCGCCTGCGACCGCGGGACGTTGCTCGAGCCGCGCGAGCCAGGCCGAGAGCGACGGGAAGCCGTCGAGCCCGACTCCGAGCATGTCGCGCACGCGCAACAGCCATGGCACGTAGGCGATGTCCGCGAGGCCGTACTCCGCACCGCCGAGGTACGGCAGCTCGCCGAGCGCGGCGTCGAGCCGCGCGAGCGCGGTGTCGAGCTGCTCGGCCGCTCCCTCCTCGCCGCGACGGAAGGCGTAGTAGGGATCGGTCAGCTCGTGGTCGCGGAAGACGAGGAGCCGGACGTGCGCCCGGTCGGCGGGATCGGGCGGCAGCAGCGGCGGCTCCGGGTAGCGCTCCTCAAGGAACTCCATGATCACCGCCGACTCCGGCAGCGACCGGCCGTCCTCCTCGAGCACGGGCACCTTGCCCGCCGGGTTCTTCTCGTACAGCCACGCCGGGCGGTCGGAGAGGTCGATCTCGACGACATCCAGGTCGACGCCCTTCTCGGCGAGGACGATCCGGACGCGCGCGCAGTACGGGCAGCGTGCGGCGTCGTAGAGCGTGCTCACGGCTCGAGCCCCATCACGGCCGCGAGCTGCTCGTACAACTCCTGCGCCGGCGGCAGCTCGCCGGGCGAGACAGCCGTCCGCGCCACCTCGCGCACCCGCTTCGGATCGGCGCCGGTCAGGCGGGCGACCACCGTCGCGTTCGCGCCCAGCGCGTAGGCGTCGCCCGGCGGCAGCTGCCCGTAGTACTCGGGAACGGACAGGTACTCGTCGACGTCGGCGCCGCGGTCGAACAGGTCGTAGCGGACGACGGCGCCCAGCTGGATGCCGAGCGAGAGGACGACACCGCCGGTCGTGTACGACAGCTCTTTCGCGAGCGACTTCAGCTTCTCGGGATCCTCGTCGGTCGCATCCGAGCGCACGCGCACCCAGCCGCTGCCGACCGTCGTCTCCGGCTCGAGGCGCAGCACCTTCACCGCATCCCGCCGGACCTTCTCGACGTCGTCGGTCTGCACGTGGGCGAAACCGAACGTCGGCCCCTCGGTCGGATCGGCGAGCAGCCCGTCGACCGGCGCCGCCAGCCGCCGTTCGACCGTGGCAAAGCCCAGCCGGTCGTAGAAAAGGCGCGCGTATTCGTTGTTCTCGAGCACGTCGAGCTCGAGGTGGTCGGCGCCCTGCTCTTGCGCATGCTCGGCGGCGGCGCGCATCAGTTCGCGGGCGAGGCCGCTTCCGCGCGCGCTCGGCCGCACGTAGAGGACGTCGACGACGAAGACGCGCGAGCCCTCCCGCCGCAGCGAGGCGAGCCCGTCGCTGCCGGAGAGAAGGGAGACGTCCGGCGCGAAGTCGTCCTCGTCGGGATCGCGCCAGGGCGCGTCGGGGATCTCGACGTTGAACGCGTGCCAGAGCTCCTGCACGAGCTGCGAGTCGGCTTCGGTTGCGACGCGGATCACGGTGTCAGGAACTGGGCGAGGAGATAGTGCGCCGTCAGGTTCTGGAAGGGCTCGAATCGCGCGCCGGTCGCGCGGACGTCCACGTCACCATAGAGCGCGCGCACCGCCTTGCGCAGGGCGAGGTCTCC
>DASYOZ010000167.1:0-7446 GCA_036007185.1 Gaiellaceae bacterium
TTGCCCGCGTGGTCACGGTCGTGATCCCGTTCGCGGGCGCGGAGGGGAAGACGCGCCTCCATCCCTCGCGCCGCGTCCGCCGGGCGCTCGCGCACGCGATGTTCTGCGACGTCCTCGCCGCATGTGTCGCGGTCGGCCGCACCCGTGTCGTCACGCCGGACGAGGAGGCCGCCGGAGCGGCTCTCGACGCCGGCGCGGAAGCCGTCTCCGATCCGGGCGGCGGCCAGGGCGCGGCGGTGCAGGCCGGCCTGGCAGGCGTCGAGCCGGGCGGCATCCTCGTGGTCAACGCCGACGTCCCGTGCACGGTGCCCGACGACCTCCGCTCGCTGGTCGCTGCGACGCCGGCCGGCTGTCTCGCGCTCGTCGAGGCCCTCGACGGGACGACCAACGCGCTCAGCCTGCCATCTGCGGAGGCTTTCGCGCCGCTCTACGGCTCCTCGAGCTCCGATCGCTTCCGTGCCCACGCCGTCTCGCTCGGCCTCGAGGCGGTGTCCGTCGCGCTGCCGAACGTCGCCGACGATGTGGACACGATGCAGGACCTGACACGGCTCCAGCTGCGCGCCGGTCCGCGAACGCAGGCGTGTCTCGCCGAGCTCGAAGGGAGCCTCGTCTGAGCATCGCGATTCTCTCGGGAGGCGTGGGCGGCGCCCGGTTCGTGCGCGGTGTCGTCGACGTCGCGGGCGCGGAGGCGACGAGTGTGGTCGGTAACGTCGGCGACGACGTTGAGGTGCTCGGGCTCCACCTCTCGCCCGATCTCGATTCGATCCTCTACGCGCTCGCGGGCCTCGCCGACGAGCGCCGCGGCTGGGGTCGCAGCGACGAGAGCTGGCGCGCGCTTGAGGCGGCCGGCGTGCTCGGCGGCGAGAACTGGTTCGCGCTCGGCGACCGCGACCTGGGGCTTCATCTCGTGCGGACGCAGGCGTTGCGCTCGGGGGAGCCGCTTTCCGCAGTGACCGCTCGTCTCGGGAGGGCGCTCGGCGTCGACACGCGGCTGCTGCCGGCGACGGACGACCGGCTGCGGACGTGGCTCGAGACGCCCGCCGGGACGTTCCCGTTCCAGGAGTGGTTCGTCGCGCGCGGTCACCGAGACGAAGTCGACGCTGTGCGCTTCGAGGGGCAGGAGGCGGCGCGGCCGGCGCCGGGGACGCTCGAGGCGATCGCCGGCGCAGATTTGATCCTCTTTGCGCCGAGCAACCCCTACGTCTCGCTCGAGCCGATCCTCGCCGTGCGCGAGCTGCGAGAGGCGCTCGCGCGGCGGCGGGTTCCCTGCGTCGCCGTCAGCCCGCTCATCGGCGGCCGCGCCGTGAAGGGGCCCGCCGACCGGATGTTGCGACGCCTCGCCGGCGGCACCTCGCCGCGGCACGTGGCGAGCTGCTATCCGGGCCTGATCGACGCGCTCGTCGTGGACGACGCAGACGCCGACGACCTCGACGGGCTCGGAGACGTCCGTCCGATCGTGACCCGGACCCTCATGAGCGACGCCGATGCACGACGTCATCTCGCAGAAGTCGCGCTCGGGACGGTGGCGGCGTGAGAGTGGCGATCGTGGGGGGAACCGGCGACTTCGGGCTCGCGCTTGCCCGCCGCCTTGTCGAAGCGGGCGACGAGGTCGTGATCGGGTCACGCGACGCCGAGCGAGCGGCGGAGAAGGCGCGCGAAGCCGGCGCTCGCGGCGGCGCGACTAACGAGGAGGCCGCCGCCGGCGCCGAGCTCGTCGTGCTCGCGGCGAGGGCCGACGCCGCGCTCGCGACCGCAGCGGCGCTCGCGGACGCACTCGGCGACACGCCGCTCCTCAGCGTCGCGAGCGAGCTCCACTTCGCGGCCGGAGCTGCGCAGCCGGGCACCGATCCGCGTTCGCTCGCGGAGCGCGCCCAGGAGCTCGTCCAGGTGCCGGTCGTCGCGGGTCTCCACTCCCTCGCCGCCGGGAAGCTCGCGCACGGTCGACCAGACGAAGATGCCTTCGTCTGCGGGGACGACCCCGACGCCAAGACGCTCGCGCTCGAGCTCGCGGCGAAGATCGTCGCCGGCCGCGCGCTCGATGCCGGCCCGCTGGCGAGCGCGCGTGCGCTGGAAGGGGTGACCGCGGTGATCGTCAACCTCAACAAGCGCTACAAGGGTCACGCCGGCCTTCGTGTCACCGGTCTCCCGTGACGCGCGTCGTCGAGATCGGCGACCCCGCCGAGCGGTCGCGCATCGCCGAGGCGGTGCTCCGCGACCTGCCCGAATGGTTCGGGATCGAGGAGGCAACGAAGGCGTACATCGAAACTGCCGCGAGGCTGCCCACGTTCGCGGTCGAGCCGGACGCCGGCTTCCTCTGCCTCGAGCAGCACAACCCGCGGGCAGCCGAGATCCACGTCATGGGCGTCCGGCGGGCCCGACATCGCCGCGGCATCGGCCGGGCGCTCGTCGCCGAGGCCGAACGGTGGTGCCGGGCGCGCGGCATCCGGTATCTCCACGTGAAGACGCTTGGGCCGTCGCGCCCGGACCGGGAGTACGGCGCGACCCGCGCGTTCTACGACGCGCTCGGCTTCGTCGCACTCGAAGAGCTACACGGGCTCTGGGACGAAGAGAACCCGGCACTGATCCTCATCAAGGACGTCAGGCCGGGGTTCTGGGTGAGGCCGGTCGAGGGACTGCCGGAGCTGCGGGAGGGTGACGACCTCGCGGCGCTGATCGCCGAGCGGACGGAGCTCGAGGACGGGGACGTCGTCGTCGTCGCGCAGAAGGCCGTCTCGAAGGTCGAGGGCCGGGTCGTGGCGCTCGCCGGTGTCGAGCCGTCCGAGCAGGCGCGCGAGCTCGCAGGCGACGAAGCCGATCCACGCCGGGTCCAGGTCATCCTCAACGAGGCCGTCGAGCTCGTACGCGTCCGGCCCCCCCTTCTGATCGCCCGCACTCGCCATGGCTTCGTCTGCGGCTCCGCCGGGGTCGATGCCTCGAACGCGCCGGAGCCGGAGACGGTCATCCTCCTCCCGCTGGACCCCGACGGCTCCGCGGCGCGGCTGCGCGAGGAGTTGCGGGAGCGGACGGGCGCCGAAGTCGGGGTCGTCGTCACCGACTCCTTCGGCAGGCCGTGGCGCGCGGCGACCACGGACGTCGCGATCGGGGCCGCCGGCGTGGAGGTGGTCCGCGATCTCGAGGGCGAGCGCGACCCGGTTGGCTACGAGCTGCACGCGACGCGGATCGCCGTCGCCGACGAGATCGCGGGCGCCGCGCAGCTCGTCTTCGGCAAGCTCGACCGCGTCCCCGTCGCCGTCGTCCGCGGCCTCGACGTGCGCGGCGACGGGCGGGCCGCCGACCTCGTCATACCGCCCGAGACGGATCTCTTCCGCTAGAACCCCTGACGTGACCGACGCGATCGAGCAGGCGAACGCCCTCCTGAGGGAGAAGGGCTACGCCGAGCGCGATCTCGCCGTCCACACGGGGCCGCGCGGCAAGGCGCTGCTCAAGGGCAACAAGATCCTCAGCCCGCTCAGCGACGAGGCGGAGGTTGTCCTCGGTGTCGTCCGCGAGCTCGTGCCGGCCGAAGGCGAGCTCGGAGCGAAGATCTTGCGTCCCGCCGAGCTGCGCGCGAAGCTCTGACCGTGGAAGGGGAGGCCGAGCTTCGGCGCGCCGACCTCGCCTCCGACCCGCTCGAGCAGTTCCGGCACTGGTTCGCCGAGGCGGGCGCCGTGCTCGAGGTACCGGAGGCGATGGCGGTCGCGACGGCGACTCCCGACGGCGCGCCGTCGGTACGAATGGTGCTGCTCAAGGGCTTCGACGAGCGAGGGCTTGTCTTCTACTCGCACTACACGTCGCGGAAGGGGCGCGAGCTCGAGGAGAACCCGCAGGCCGCGCTCCTCTTCCACTGGTCGCCGCTCCGCCGGCAGGTGCGGGTCGAAGGGAGGGTCGAGCGCGTTCCCGGCGAGGAGTCGGATGCGTACTTCGCCACGCGGCCGCGCGACGCGCAGCTCGGCGCGCTCGCCTCGCGCCAGAGCGACGCCCTCGCCTCGCGAACGGAGCTGTACAAGCGGCTCGCCGAGCTGGAACGTGACCTGGGCGGGCGTACCGTGCCGCGATCGCCCACCTGGGGCGGCTACCTCCTCGTGCCGGCGGCCTGGGAGTTCTGGCAGCACCGCGCGTCACGGCTCCACGACCGCTTTCGCTACGAGCGCGACGATTCGGGCGCGTGGCGGATCGAGCGGCTCTTTCCGTAGCCGCCGAGGCTGCGGCGGAGCGCTGCGAGCCGCTCGTCCCAGGCGGCGCCGACCGAGACCATCCACTCGACCGCGTCTTCGAGCGGCGCGGGGGTCACCGCGTAACGGGTCTCCCGTCCCGCGCGAGTTGCGTGCAGGAGGCCGGCGTTCGCCAGCGTCGAGAGCTGCTTGGCGACGGCCTGGCGCGTGACCGGCAGCTCGGCCGCGAGCTCCGTCGCCGTCGCCGTGCCGCGCGTCGCCACCGCCTCGATGAGCGAACGGCGCCCGGCATCGCCGAGCGCGGCGAAGACGCGGTCTATGCCGCCGCGCGGGCCGTCCAAGCGAGCGACCGCAGCTCGAGAGCGGGCGCGAATTCGGGCGACGTCTCCACGACCCGCACGAGCGTGCCGCCCTCCGACGTCTCGAGCTCGATCGCGACGCTCCCGCCGTCGTCCCAGTCCAGGACGAGCCGCTCCGCCTGCTCCACTTCCCGCACGAGCGCCCGCCGCTCGTCGCCGTCGCCCCAGCGGAAGACGCCCTCGCCGCCGGGGCGCGCATCGAGCTCAACTTCTGACGCGAACCACTCCTCGAGCCGGTCCGGCTCGGTCAGCGCCTCCCACACCTCGTCAGGCGTCTCCTCCACGAGGATCTCCCGCTCGACCTCCATCACGCCTCCGATCCAATCAACGCGCAACCTAGCAGTTGCGTGTAACGTGCAACCGATGAGTAGCGTATCGAATCATCTCGTGCCGATGGTGGTGGAGTCCGACGGCCGCTTCGAGCGGTCGTTCGACATCTTCTCGCGGCTCCTGCGGGAGCGCATCGTGTTCCTCGGCGCCGAGGTCGAGGCGTCGTCGGCGAACCTGATCGTCGCCCAGCTCCTCTTCCTCGAAGCGGAGGACCCGGACAGCGACGTGCGGCTCTACCTCAACTCGCCGGGCGGCGACGCGTACGCCGGCCTGGCGATCTACGACGCGATGCAGTACGTGAAGCCGGATGTACAGACCTACTGCGTCGGGATGGCCATGTCGGCCGCGGCCATGCTGCTCGCCGGCGGCGCGCCCGGCAAGCGCTTCGTCCTGCCGAACTCGAAGGTGATGATCCACCAGGGCTCCGGAGGATTCCGCGGGACGCCGTCCGACATCCAGATCGCCGCGCGCGAGATCCTGTCCCTCACGCGCCGCTACGCGGAGGTGATCGCCCTCCACTCCGGCCGCGACGTCGAGCAGGTGGTGCGCGACATCGACCGGGACCGCTTCCTCGACCCGCAGGAGGCGGTCGAGTACGGGGTCGCGGATTCTGTGCTCGCCACGCGCAACGGCGACGACGACGGCGGCTAGGAGGCCGGCCCCTCCCAGGCGACACTGTCGTCGAGGATCTCGTCGATCCGCTCGAGCGTCGCGGCGCCGAGCTCGACGCCCGAGGCTCCGGCGTTGTCCTCGACCTGCTCCGGACGCGACGCGCCGATGATGGCCGAGGCGACATTTTCCTCCCGCAGCACCCAGGCGAGCGCGAGCTGGGCCATCGAGAGGCCGAGCTCATCGGCCACCGGACCAAGTCGCTGTACGCGCTCGAGGAGCTCGTTGAGGGCGCGCTCCATGAAGCCGCCCATCGACTCGGAGCTCGCCCGCGTCCCCTCGGGCAGCGGCTCGCCCGGCTTGTACTTCCCGGTGAGGACGCCCTGGCCGAGCGGCGACCACACGATCTGGGAGATGCCGAGCTCCCGTGACGCGGGGATGACGTCGCGCTCCGGGCCGCGCCAGATCATCGAGTACTGCGGCTGGCTCGAGACGAAGTGCTCGACGCCGGCCATCGCCTGCGCCTCGCGGATCTTCTCCTCCGGCCACTCGCTGAACCCGAGGTAGCGCGTCTTGCCCTGCCGCACGACCTCGGTCAGCGCCGCCATTGTCTCCTCGAGAGGCGTGTCCCAGTCGTAGCGGTGGCACTGGTAGAGGTCGACATAGTCGGTGCGGAGCCGGCTCAGGGACGCGTCGAGCTGCGTGAAGACCTGTTCGCGCGACAGGCCCCTGCCTCCGTCGCGCATCGGCCAGAAGAGCTTCGTGGCGAGGACGTACGAGTCTCGCGGGCGGCCGGCGAGCACCTCGCCGAGGAACTCCTCCGCGCGGCCGCGCGAGTACACGTTCGCCGTGTCTATGAAGTCGATGCCGACCTCGAACGCCTTCGCCAGGCACGCCTCGGCGCGCTCACGCCCGACTCCGCCGCCGTACGTCAGCCAGGACCCGAGCGCGATCTCCGAGACCATGAGATCGCTCGAGCCGAGTTGCCGACGCCGCATGCGTTCGACGCTAACGGTTAGCGTCCGGCCTGTGCCGCAGCTGAACGCGATCGGGATCGTCTGCGCCGACATGCGCCGCTCGGTGGCGTTTTACGGACAGCTCGGGATCGAGTTTCCCGAGGGCAACGGCCACGTCGAGGCGACGCTTCCCAACGGCGTGCGCCTGATGCTCGACTCCGAGGAGGTCATCCGCAGCTTCCGGCCGGACTGGACACGGGCCGCCGGCAATCAGTTCTCGCTCGCTTTCGAATGCAGTAGCCCGGATCAGGTGGACGAGCTGTACGCGCGGGTGGTCGCGGCCGGGTTCGAGGGCGAGAAGGAGCCGTGGGATGCCTTCTGGGGCCAGCGCTACGCGCAGCTCAGCGACCCCGACGGCGTGCCGGTCGACCTGTTCGCGACGCTCTGAGGGAATCGCTGGTCGAAGAGGAGGTCGTTCTCGCGCCGAGCCTGCGGCTCTCCGTCCTTCGTCCCCCGAGCGCGGAGGAGCTGATCGACGAGGCGGCGTTCGACGAGGAGGAGTTCCTCCCGTACTGGGCCGAGCTCTGGCCGAGCGGTCTCACCCTCGCGCGCCACGTCGCGGCGCTCGAGCTGAACGGGCAGCGCGTGCTCGAGCTCGGCTGCGGCCTTGCGCTGCCTGCGCTCGCCGCGGCGCTCCGCGGCGCCGAGGTGCTGGCCACCGACTGGGCGGAGGACGCGATCGAGCTGCTGCGCCGGAACGCCGAGCGCAACGGCGTGTTCCTGCGCCTCGGCCGCGTCCGCTGGAGCGAGCCGGCGTCGCTCCTCCGCGCCGCGCCCTGGGATCTCGTCCTCGGCGCCGACCTCCTCTACGAGGCACGCAACGCTGAGCAGCTCGCGGAGCTCCTCCCGCAGCTCGGCGGCGAGGTACTGCTCGCCGAGCCGGGCCGCCCGTACGCGAAAGAGCTCCTCGAGCGGTTCCGGGCCGAGCCGGTCGGGGAGCGGATCTACCGGCTAGCCTGC
>DASYOZ010000168.1:0-6699 GCA_036007185.1 Gaiellaceae bacterium
CCGGCGCGTCCCCACTGCTGGCGAAGGCTCGCGACCGTGCCGGGGAAGCCGACCGAGATCGCGCAGTCGAGGTCGCCGATGTCGATGCCGAGCTCGAGCGCGTCGGTGGACGTGACGCCGAGCAGGTCGCCCTCGACGAGCCGCCGCTCGATATCTCGGCGCTGCTGCGGCGTGTAGCCGGCGCGGTACGGCGCGAGCCGCGCCGCCGTCGCCGCGTCGAGCCGGTCGCAGGCAAAGCGGTGGATGAGCTCCGCCGACTTGCGGCTCTTCGTGAAGCAGATCGTCCGCAGGCCGCGTTCGGCGAGCCCTGCGAGCAGCCGCGACGCCTCGCCGAGCGCGCTCGCCCGCAGGCCGAGCTCCGGGTCGAGGAGCGGCGGGTTCCAGAACGCAACGGTGCGCGCGGCGCGCGGCGCTGCGTCGTCCTCGACAACCGTCGCCTCCTCGCCGGTGAGCGCGCGCGCAAGCTCGCCCGCGTTCGCGATCGTCGCCGAGGCGAAAAGGAACTGCGGCTCGGCTCCGTAGATCCGAGCCAGCCGTCGCAGCCGCCGCAGCACGTTTGCGACGTGCGAGCCGAAGACGCCGCGGTAGACGTGTGCCTCGTCGACGACGACGAAGCGGAGGTTGTGCAGAAAGTCCCCCCAGAGGTCGTGCCGCGGCAGGACGCTGATATGGAGCATGTCCGGGTTCGTGAGCACGAGGTTCGCCCAGCCACGAATCTGCCGCCGGCGCTCGATCGGGGTGTCTCCGTCGTAGATCGCCGCGCGGACCGCGGCCACGCCGAGCCCGGCAAGCGAGCGCGCCTGGTCCTGCGCGAGCGCCTTCGTCGGGTAGAGGTACAGGGCGCGTGCGTGCCGGTCGACGGCGAGCGCATCGAGCACCGGCAGGTTGAAGGCGAGCGTCTTCCCCGACGCCGTGCCCGTCGTGACGATGACGTTGCCGCCGCCGTGCGCCGCCGTGTACGCCTCGGCCTGGTGCGCGTAGAGCTCGCCGATGCCGCGGCGGGCGAGCGCCTCCCGCACGGCCGGTTGGAGGGAGTTCGGCAGCGGCGCCGTCCGCGCTTCGCGGGCGGGCTCGGTCGCGACGTGGGCGAGCTCGTCGCCGGCGAGGAAGTCGTCCCAGAGGCCGGTCGTGGTCACCCGACCATTGAAGCGGTCTACACCTCGCTGAACAGTGTCAGCTGCATCCCGTCCGGCGTGCGCAGCCGCGTGTTGCGTCCTCCCCACGGCGGAACCACCGGCGGAGCCTCGGCCACCGCACCGGCCGCGACCAGGCGTTGTGCACTGCCGTCGGGGTTTTCGACCTCGAGCGCGAGCCGCACGGGCCCGGATACGCGCCGGCCGGCCTCGATCCGGTCGACACTCTCCGCTTGGCGCTCGTCGAACAGCTCGAGCGTCGCATGGCCGACGTCGAGCAGGATCACGCGGCCGTCGTCACCGCTCCAATCCGCAAGCTGCTCGAGCCCGAGCACGTCGCGATAGAAGGCGACGGCCTCGTCGAAGTCCCGGACGGTGAGGACGACGCGCAGGTTCACGGCCGCCGCCAGCGCAGGGCAAGGCAGAAGGGGTATTCGCGTTCCTCCGGCTCCTCGATCCGTTCGAGCCGGAGGCCGGCGTCGAGGAACCTCTGGAGGAAGAGGCCGAGCGGCAGGTGGGTGGCACCGACTCTGATCCGCACACCCGCCGCTCGCGAGATTCCGGGAGCCTCCGTATAGCGGCCCACGCGGCGGTACCAGTCGGGATGGAGCTCGGGAAGCCCGCGCTCGACGTCGTACAGCGAATGCGGCCCGACGAAACAGGGGTGGACCGCGAGATAGACCAGCGGCGCTCCCGGACGGAGCACACGCACCGTCTCCCGTACAACCGCCGCCAGATCGTCGACGTCGGTGTTGGTGAAGACGGAGACCGCGGCGTCGAAGGTCGCGTCTTCGAACGGCAGCGCAGTCGCGTCGGCCTGGACCGTCCGGATGCCCTTCGCGCGTGCCCGGCGGAGCATGTCCTCCGAGACGTCGAGGCCGGTCACCTCCCAGCCGCGCTCCGCTAGCGCCGCCGTGTAGCTCCCGGTTCCGCAGCCCACGTCGAGCAGGGAACCGCTCCCCTCCCCGAGGAGGCCGGTGAGCAGCGCCCAGGTTTCGCTTTCCAGCGGCGCCGGCTGGAACTCCGTGTCGTACCAGTCGGCAATGCCGTCGTAGCGCGCGCCCGTCGTCATCTCACCATTGAAGCGATACCGCGGGTGCAAAGGCAGGAGGAAGCCGGCGCATCGCTACGCTCGCTAGATGAACGCGAGGCAACCAGGCAAGTTCCTCGGCGTCCCGTACGACTGGCGGCGGCCGACGCTCGCGCGGGTCAAATCCCGTTGGTGGAACCGCAGAGACCGGCGCATGTTCACGCCGAAATCGTACGGCTGGGGCTACGACGTCAACCTCTACGAGGTCGCGCGTCGTCTTCACCTGCGCCGCTAGGGTTCCCAGACCGGGGTGCCCCGTACGGGGCTGAGATCACACCCGTCGAACCTGATCCGGGTCATGCCGGCGAAGGGAGTGCGTTGGTTCCACGCTGCATCACGATCGCAGGCTCGGACTCCGGCGGCGGAGCCGGGATCCAGGCCGACCTGAAGGCGTTCGCCGCGGCGGGCGTCCACGGCACGTCGGCGATCGTCGCCCTCACCGCTCAGAACACGCGCGAGGTGACCGCCGTCCACGAGTTGCCGCCCTGGTTCGTTCGCGCGCAGCTCGACGCTGTCGCCGGCGACATCGGGCTCGACGCCGCGAAGACGGGGATGCTCTACTCCCGCGCGATCATCGGGGCCGTCGCGGACTGGCTCGAGGAGCATCCGCTGCCGCTTGTCGTCGACCCGGTGATGGTCGCGAGCTCGGGCGCGCGACTGCTGGAGGACGACGCCGTCGGCGAGCTCGTCGGTCGGCTCTTTCCGCTTGCGACCGTCGTCACGCCGAACCTGATCGAAGCGCGGGCGCTCGCCGCTTCGGACGCGCCGCCGGCGGAGCTCGCCGAGGCGCTCGTGGAGCTCGGCGCGCGGGCAGCGCTCGTCACGGGCGGCCACGGCGAGGAGCCGGTCGACCACCTCTTCGACGGGAGCGAGCACCACGAGATCCCGTTCGAGCGCCATGACGTCGCCGCCACCCACGGCGCCGGCTGCACCCACTCCGCGACCCTCGCCGCGCTCCTGGCGCATGGCCTCTCGCTGCTCGGCGCCGCGCGTGGCGCCGCTGCGACTGCGTCGCAGGCGGTCGCACTCGGGCTCCCCGAGATCGGCGGCGGCGAAGGACCGGTCGACGTCCTGGGTGTGGGCGCTCGATGAGCCTCTCTCCGGGATCGACGCTGCGCGAGTTGCGCGAGCGGAAGCCGCTCGTCCACCAGATCACGAACTACGTCGTCATGAACGAGACGGCGAACGCGACCCTCGCGCTCGGCGCGTTGCCCGTGATGGCGCACGCGCCGGAGGAGGTCGAGGAGATGGTCGGGCTCGCGTCGGCGCTCGTGCTCAACATTGGCACGCTCTCGGAGCACTGGATCGAGGCGATGCTCCTCGCCGGCCGCGAGGCGACTGAGCGTGGGATTCCGGTCGTGCTCGACCCGGTGGGCGCCGGAGCTACGGCGTATCGCACCGAGACGGCGCGGCGGATCCTCGACGAGATTGGCGTGACCGTGCTGCGCGGCAACGCTGGCGAGGTGGCGACGCTCGTCGGGGCGGAGGCCGAGGTGCGCGGGGTCGAGTCGATCGCGGCCGGGCTCGAGCCGGCGGAGCTCGCGCACGAGGCCGGGCGGAAGCTCCGGCTCGTCGCGTCCGTCACCGGGCCGGTCGACCACGTCTCCGACGGCGAGCGGGTGCTCGCTGTGGCGAACGGCCATCCGCTGCTCGCCGCCGTCACCGGCACGGGCTGCATCTCCTCGGCACTCACCGGTTGCTTCCTCGCCGCGAAGCCGGACGAACCGCTAGAGGCGGCGGCCGAGGCGCTCGCCGCGCTCGGCGTCGCGGCGGAGGACGCCGCTGCCGGAGCCGACGGCCCGGGAACCTTCCACGCGCGACTCTACGACGCGCTCGCGGCGCTCGACTCCGGGACGCTCGACGGGCGTGCGCGAATCTTAGAGTCGTGACCACGCTCGGAGAGCTGGGCGAGCTCGGCCTCCTCGCGGAGCTCGAGCGGCGCGGGCTCGCGGAGGGGATCGAGCACGACGCGGCCGTCGTGGAGGGGCTCGTCGTGACGCAGGACGCGCTCGTGGATGGAGTCCACTTCCGCTTCGACCTCCTCGATTGGCGGGAGCTCGGCGCGCGCGCCGCCGCGGTCAACCTCAGTGACCTCGCCGCGTCCGGAGCCGATCCACTGGCGCTCCTCGTCTCGCTCGGGCTGCCGCGCGAAACCGAGCTCGAGGACGTGCTCGAGCTCTACGCCGGCTTGAACGAACGCGGCGTGCCGGTGCGTGGCGGCGACACGACGCGGGCGGACCGCGTCGTCCTGTCCGTGACCGCGCTCGGCCGTGCGGACCGGGTGCCCGGCCGCGCGGGAGCGCGCCCCGGCGACCTCGTAGTCGTGACCGGCCCGCTCGGCGCTGCGGGCGCCGCGTTCCGGGAGGGCCGGCTGCCGCCGGTGCCGAATCGCGTGGAGGAGGGAAAACGCCTGGCGCGCGTCGCCACGGCCATGCTCGACGTCTCCGACGGGCTCGGGCGCGATGCCGGCCACATTGCGCACCGCTCCGGCGTCCGTCTCGCGATCGAGCTCGACCGCGTTCCGCTCGCCTCCGGCGCGGAGCGCGACGACATCGGCTTCGGCGAGGACTACGAGCTGCTCGCCGCGACGCCGGACCCGCTCGGCTTCCCCGTGATCGGCCGGGTCGAGGAAGGGGCGGGCGTCGAGCTCACGCTGCGCGGCGAGCCGTACGAGCTAGCCGGCTGGGAGCACTTCCGCTAGCCATTGCTCGAAGTGCGCGCGGGGGCGCAGCCCTACGACGGTGCCCCGCGCGTCCCCCGCGGCGAAGAGGATCACCGTCGGGATCGAGAGCACGTCGTAGCGGGACGCGATTCCGGGCTCCTCGTCCACGTTCAGCCGCGCGACCTCGACGGGAAGCTCGTCGAGGATCGGTTCCAGCGCCTTGCACGGCCGGCACCACGGCGCCCAGAAATCCACGAGCAGCGGCCCGCCCGCGATCGCCTCGTCGAACGTCGCCTCGTCGAGCTCCGTCACAGCCGTCCCGCCAACGCGGCCAACCGTAGCGCCGGCACGCGTACGACGGCCTCGAGGAAGATCGCGCGGCTCATCTTCGACGTTCCCTCCGCCCGCTCGGCGAAGACGATCGGCACCTCCACCACCGTGAAGCCGCGACGGATCACTCGGTACGTGGTCTCGACCTGGAACGCGTACCCCTTCGACTCGATCGCGTCGAGATCGAGGGTCTCGAGGACGTTGCGGCGGAAGCACTTGAAGCCGCCGGTGAGATCGCGCACGCGCAGGCCGAGGATGACGCGGGCATAGAACGAGCCCCCCCACGAGATGATCCGCCGGATCACGCCCCAGTTACGCGTGCCGCCGCCGGCGACGTAGCGCGAGCCGAGCGCGAGATCGGCGCCATCCTCGACGGCCGCGATCAGCCGCGGCACGTCGTTCGGGTCGTGGGAGAAGTCGCAGTCCATCTCGAGGATCAGCTCCGCGTCGTTCTGGGCGAGCAGAAGCTCGAACGCCGCGATGTATGCGCGTCCGATCCCTTCCTTCTTCTCGCGGTGCAGCACCGAGACGTAATCCAGCTCGGTCGCCAACCGGTCGGCGATCTCGCCGGTGCCGTCCGGCGAGCT
Source organism: Gaiellaceae bacterium (assembly GCA_036007185.1). Taxonomy (GTDB): domain Bacteria; phylum Actinomycetota; class Thermoleophilia; order Gaiellales; family Gaiellaceae; genus Palsa-739. The sequence continues at coordinate 5,803 of DASYOZ010000168.1, forward strand.
GTCGTCGATGACGAGGACGCTCACGTCCTTGTCCCCGAGTGCGCGCACCATCCGCTCGAGGTTCTCGCGCTCGTTGAACGTCGGCAGGCAGACGACTGTGCTGGGCACGACTCATATCATCGCCTCGTGGCGGAACTGCCGCGCAACTCCGATATCGCCGATCAGATCGACCTCCTCGGAGACCTGCTCGAGCTCGAGGGCAAGGACACCTTCCGCGTCGTCGCCTACCGCCGCGCGGCCGTCCGCGTACGGGAGACGTCGGGCTCCGTCGCGCAGCTCGCCCTCGACGGCCGCGCGAAGGAGCTGCAGGGGATCGGCAAGACGATCGAGGAGAAGATCGTCCAGATCGTCGAGCTCGGCGAGATCGAGGCGCTGACGAGGAAGAAGGCCGGAGTTCCTCCCGAGGTCGTGCTCTTCATGAAGCTGCCTGGGCTCGGGCCGAAGACCGCGGCGCGCATCTGGCGCGAGCTCGGCGTCGAGACGCTCGACGAGCTCAAGGCGGCGGCCGAGGCCGAGAGGCTGCGGACGCTCGCGGGCCTCGGGCCGAAGAGCGAGGAGAAGATCCTCGCCGCGCTCGCGTACCAGGCCGAGAGCCCCGAGCCGGGGCGGTACCTGCTCGGCGCCGGCCTGCCGGCCGTCCAGGCGGTCGTCGTGGCGCTGCGGGAGCTGCCGGCAGCGATCGCCGTCTCGGAGGCCGGGTCCGTGCGGCGCCGGAAGGAGACGTTCCGCGACCTCGACATCATCGCGAGCGCGACTGAGCCGGCCGAGCTGACGGAGCACTTCGCGAACCTGAGCTGGGTCATCGACGTCGCCGCGCACGGGGACACGAAGGCGACGGTCGTCTCGCGCGACGGTCTCCGCTTCGACCTCCGCGTCGTCCCTCCCGAGTCGTTCGGC
>DASYOZ010000169.1:0-2371 GCA_036007185.1 Gaiellaceae bacterium
AAGCCCGCCGGCGGAGTGCACGTTGGAGCCCGTGCGCCGCGGGACCGAGGGAGAACGCCTTGCCGTCGACCGTCGCGACGGGCATCACCTCGCGGATCGAGGAGGAGACGAAGACCTCGTCGGCCTCGAGGAGGCGGCCGAGCGGGAACACCCCCTCGATCGTCTCCTGCTCGGCGACGTCGAGCAGGAGCGCCCGCGTCACGCCGGCGAGGATCGGCAGGTCGAGCGCGGGCGTCAGCAGGCGGTCGCCCTCGCGCCACCAGACGTTCGCCGTCGGCGCTTCGAGCACCGTCCCGTCGTCGGCGATGAGCAGGGCGTCGTCGGCGCCGGCCGCGATCGCCGTGTCCTGCGCGGCCATGTTCTCGGCGTAGCTCATCGACTTCGTGCTCGCGAGAGCGCCGGTCGACCACGGAACCGCCGCGAGCCGCAGCCCGCGGGCTCGCAGCGCGTCGAGCTCCGGGTCGACCGGGGCCGCGGTGGCGACGAGCGTCCGGCCGGTCCAGTACAGACGAAGCGCGAGCTCGGTCTCTTCGCACGCGCCGAGCACGAGCTCCGCCAGCCGCCCGCACTCGGCGGCGTCGGGCGGCGGCAGCCGGACACTCTCGGACGAGCGGGCGAAGCGCGCGAGGTGCTCGTCGAGCAGAAACGGCACGCCGCCGTACACACGCGCCGTCTCGAAGACTGAGCGCCCGCGCAGGAGCGCCTCGTCGTCCGCCGCGAAGACCGGCTCGTGCGGGTCGACCAGGCCACGCCCGGCGACGGCGACTGCGCCCACCTCCATCAGGCGAGCGCGAGCAAGGGACGCGCCTTCACCCAGGACTCCTCGATCTCGGCGTCGGCGTCCGAGTCCCAGACGATGCCTCCGCCGACCCAGAGGTGGATCGCTCCCTCGGCGACGGCGAAGGTGCGGATCGTGAGGGCGAGGTCGAGGTCGCCGTTCGCGTAGACGCGGCCTAGAGCTCCCATCGACGCGCCCCGTCCGACGGGCTCGAGACCCGCGATCAGCCCGAGCGCGGTGCTCTTCGGGCAGCCGGTGACAGAGCCGCCGGGCAGCACGGCGCCGAGCAGCTCGGTCAGCGTCACCCCGGGGCGCAGCTCACCTTCGACGGTCGCGACGAGGTGGGTGACACCGGCGAGTTGGCGCTCGACGAGCACCTCGGGCCAGCACACGCTGCCGGGGACGCAGACGCGGGAGAGGTCGTTTCGCTCGAGGTCGACGATCATCACGTGCTCGGCCGCGTCCTTCGCCGAATGGATCGGGACCCCCGCGGGACGCGTCCCCTTGATCGGGGAGGTGCGGACGACCCGGCCGCGCTTCTGCAACAGCAGCTCCGGGGAGGCGGAGACGATCGTCCACCCGTCGCCCTGCAACGCCGCGGGCTCGAGCGGCCGCAGCGGAGCGAAGGCGGCCGCGAGCGCGAGCGGGTCGCCGGCGAAGTCGGCCCAGAGATGCTGGACGAGGCTCACCTGGTAGACGTCGCCCTCGTGGATCGCCTCCCGCGCCGCCGCGATCGCGGCGGCGTAGGCGTCCGGGCTCCAGGTCGTGTGCCACTCGCCGGTCGCGAAGGAGCCGGTGGAAGGCTCGGGCGGGTCGAGCGAGTACGCGACCTTCGGCAGCGGGCACGGCTCGGGCGCCGAGGGCGCGCACGCGCCGTAGCCGACGAACAGGCGCGCGACCTCGAACTCCTCCTCCGCGAGCGCCGGCTCAAGCTCGGCGAGAGAGCCGAGCTCGACGGTCACGCCGGGCCGCGGTTCTGCACGTAGCGGTAGCCGTACCGGCCCTTGATGCAGAGGTTGCCGCGGGTGACGTCGTGGTCGTCGGGCGAGCTCACCTTGACGATCGCGTCGTCCTGTACATGGAGGGTGAGGTTGCAGCCAACGCCGCAGTACGGGCACACGGTGTCGACCTCGGTCTGCTCCTCCTCGCGCCAGTCGCCCGCCTCCCGGAGGTCGAACTCGCTCTTCGCCATCAACGCCCCGGTCGGGCAAACGGCGACGCAGTTGCCGCAGTAGACGCACGCCGACTCCGGCAGAGGCACGTCGAGCTCCGTCGAGATGTGGGCACCGAAGCCGCGTCCGGCCACCGTGATCGCGAACGTGTTCTGGTGGTCGACGCCGCAGGCCTCGACGCACTTGTAACAGAGGATGCACTTCGAGTAGTCGCGGACGTAGAGCTCGTTGTCGACCTTCACGGCCTGCGCCACCGTGAGCGAGTCGGGCCCGAAGCGGTCGGGACGGGCGTCGTAGCGGTCGATGTACGCGAGCGCCTCCGGCGCGGTCGAGAGGTCGGCGGCCGAGCCGAGCAGCTCCAGCACGAGCCGCCTGCTCGTCCGTACTCGCTCCGAGTCGGTGTGCACGACCATGCCGTCCT
>DASYOZ010000170.1:0-4120 GCA_036007185.1 Gaiellaceae bacterium
GCGCGGATCATCGGCGAGGACGTCGTCGGCACGCAGGGGACGCCGGTCGAGCTGCTCGCCGGGCTGATCAAGCACAAGATGTTCCCCGAGCTCTGGACGGTGCGCACCGACCTGACCGAGCTGGCCAAGCAAAGCGATTGACCCAGACCGGTGGCAGCCACCGCACAGAATTCCGTCGTCTTCGTCACCGATCTGTGCCGGGACCAGTAGTGGTGCGGCCGTACGGCGTCACACTCTTGTGCAGTGGCTGCCACCGGTTGTAGGTCGTAGGTCGTGATCCCGCTCGAGGAGATCCGCCAGGCGCGCGAGCGGCTCGGCGACGACGTCCTCCGCACGCCGCTCGTCACTTTGGGCAGCGATGGGCGGATCTTGCTCAAGCTCGAGTGCCTGCAGCCGGTCGGCTCGTTCAAGCTGCGCGGGGCGCTGTCGGCGGTCCGGGCTGCCTCCTCGGCCGAACTCGCGAGAGGCGTTGTCACGGCGAGCGCCGGGAACATGGGGCAGGGTGTCGCCTGGGCGGCGCGCGAGGCCGGCGTGCCGGCGCGGGTCATCGTGCCGGAGGGCGCCCCGCGAGCCAAGCTCGACCGGGTCGAGGCGCTCGGCGCGGAGGTCGTCCCCGTCACGCACGAGGAGTGGTGGCAGGCGATGGTCGAGCGCGGGCGCGACGGTGTGGATGGGCTCTTCGTTCACCCAGTGGCCGACGAGGCCGTGATGGCAGGCAACGGGACGATCGGGCTCGAACTCGCGGAGGACGCGCCCGGGTTCGACTCGGTCGTCATCCCCTGGGGTGGTGGCGGGCTGACGACGGGCATCGCGAGCGCCGTCAAGGCACTGCGGCCGGAGGTGCGGGTCGTGACCGCGGAGCCCGAGACGGCCGCGCCGCTTGCGGCTGCCTTCGCGGCGGGCGAGCCGCGCGAGATCGAGTTCCGGCCGTCGTGGGTCGACGGCGCCGGCGGCCGCGCGCTGCTCCCGGGGATGTGGGAGCGGGCACGCCAGCTCGTCGACGAGGCGGTGGCGGTCTCCCTCCCAGACGTGGAAGAAGCCGTGCGGCTCCTTGCGACGCGCGCCCACGTCGTCGCGGAGGGCGCAGGCGCGCTCGCGCTCGCGGTCGCGCTGCAGCGGGAAGACCGCTGCATCTGCATCGTCAGCGGCGGGAACATCGACCCCGACGTCTACGCCGGGATCATCAGTCCGGCAGCAACGGCATAGAGAAGCCGGGGTTCCGCCCGAGCAGGACTGCGCGCGTGATCGCCGTGCTGCCGAAGCGATCGCGGATCGCGTCGACGGCGGCGTCGAGCGCCTCCTCCGGCCCGAGCAGGAGCTGGCGCGTCCGGTCGTCCTCGAGCATCGCGACGGAGCAGCCGACCAGCGTGATTCCGCGTCGCTCGATCAAGGGCGTCGCCGTCGCGAGAAGCGCGCGCGCCGTGATGAGGATCGCCTGCGTGTTCGCCGTCGGGAAGGGGAGGGTGTGGGAGCGTGTTGCGCGCTCGAAGTCGCCGAAGCGGAGGCGAAGGACGACCGTCCGGCCGACGCGCCGTGCAGCCCGCAGGCGCCGCGCGATTCGGTCGACGATGCCGACGAGCGTCGCGTCGATCGTCTCGGCCGAATGGCGGCCGCGTCCGAGCGCGCGCTGCGAGCCGATCGAGCCGCGCCGCCGGCCGGGCTCGACGCGCCGGAAGTCGCGGTTGTGCGCGAGCGCGTTCAGTTGGCGGCCGGTCGCCCGGCCGAGCATCGCGACGAGCGTCGACTCCGAGAGGGCCGCGAGCTCGCCGACCGTGCGCACGTTCCACGCCTGCAGACGCCGCGCCGTCGCCGGGCCGACGCCCCAGACGCACTCGACCGGCAGTGGGTGCAGGAACGCGAGCTCGCGGTGGGCGGGTACGACGATCAGGCCGTCCGGCTTCGCGACGCCGCTGGCCACCTTCGCGAGGAACTTCGTCCGTGCGACGCCTACCGTGACGGGCAGCCCGACGCGCTCGCGCACCGCGGCGCGCAGCCGTACGGCGATCTCCACCGGCGTGCCCGCGATCCGCTCCATCCCGCGCACGTCGAGGAACGCCTCGTCGATCGAGAGCCCCTCGACCACGGGCGACGTGTCCTCGAAGACGGCGAACATCGCGCGGCTCGCCTCGGTGTACGCCGAGAAGCGCGGCGGCACGACGACCGCCTCGGGGCAGAGGCGACGCGCCTGCCGACCGCCCATCGCCGTGCGGATGCCGCACGCCTTCGCCTCGTAGCTCGCCGCCAGCACGACGCCGCCGCCGACAATGACCGGCCGGCCCCGGAGCCGCGGGTCGTCCCGCTGCTCGACCGACGCGAAGAACGCGTCCGCATCCGCATGCAGCACGAACATATGTTCGAATGGTATTAGAGCTGCTCGAGCGCCGCGTTGAACCGGTCGATCTCGTCTGCGGTGTTGTAGTGGATGAGACCGACGCGGATAGCGCTGTCTGGGTAGGGAAGGTTTTCGCGGAGCCCGAGCGAGAACCAGTTGTCGTGCGCCCACACGCCGTAGCCGTCGTCGGCGAGCCGCTTCGCGGCGTCGGTGGCGTCGACGCCCTCCAGATTCAAGAGGAACGTTGCGATCCGCCCCTCCATCGTCTGCAGCCCGTACACGGTTGCACGATCCGGCAGGCCGTCGAGGAAGCGCCGGCCCAGCTCCCGCTCGTATGCGGCGATCGCCTCCATCCCGCCGATCGACTCGAGGTACGCGATCGTCGCGGAGAAGCCGGCCAGGAGCTCGTACGGCGCCGTGCCGACCTCGAAGCGGCGGCCGACCGGCTCGGACGCCGCGGGCCGCGCCTTGTAGGGGCGCCACGACTCGAGCAGGTCGTGCCGGCCGTAGGCGAGCCCGACGTGCGGTCCGCAGAACTTGTACGCCGACGTGATGAACACGTCGCAGCCGAGCGCCTGCACGTCGACCGGCTCGTGCGCGGCGTACTGCACGGCGTCGACCCAGCACAGAGCGCCGACCTCGTGCGCGAGCTCCGACACCCGCGCGACGTCGACGATCGACCCGACCGCGTTCGACGACGCGACGCACGCCACGACGCGCACGCGCTCGTCGAGCCGGTTGGCGAGGTCGTCGTAATCGAGGCGAAGATCCTCGGTCACGTTCACCCACTCGACCTCGAAGCCCCGGTCGGCGGCGAGCTCGACCCACGGCGCGACGCCGCCGTCGTGGTCGAGGCGCGAGACGAGGATCCGATCGCCCTCCCGCCAGTCGCGCGACGCCGTACGCGAGAGCGCAAAGTCGAGCCACGTCATGTTCGTCCCGAAGATGACGTCGTCTGACGAGCAGCCGAGGAAGCGGGCGCCGTCCTCGCGCGCCGTCGCGAGGATGCGTTCGACGCGCTTGCTGGTCTCGTAGTTCGCGCCGATGTTCGCGCTGGCCTCGCGCAGCGCCCGGGCGATCGCGTCTCCGACCTCGTCCGGCACCTGCGAGCCGCCGGGCGCGTCGAGGAACACGAAGCCGCGATTGCGCAGCGAGGAGAAGCGCGCGCGGACGGTCTCGACGTCCAATAGGGTCGCCGCCATGGAGCGAGCCTACCCCCGCGTGCTCCTCGGTTGTGGCAACTTCGGAGGCATCGGATCGGCACCCGCGTTCTTCGGCCAGGGCGAGACGCAGGAGCAGGCGCTCGAGCTCATGGACGCCGCCTGGGAAGCGGGGATCACGTGGTTCGACACCGCCGACGCGTACGGCGGCGGCCGCAGCGAGACGTCCATCGGCGAGTGGATCCGCTCACGCCGTCCCAAGGGTCTCCGCCTCACGACCAAGGTCTTCAACCCGATGGACGACGGGGAAGATCACGGTCTTGCGCCCGCGCGCGTGCGACGGCAGATCGACACGAGCCTGCGGCGGCTCGGAGTCGAGCGCGTCGACCTCTACCTCGCGCACGACTGGGACCCGGACGTGCCGTCGGCCGAGCTCGCGGGCGTCTTCGAGGAGCTCGTCGCGGCGGGGAAGATCGGCGCCTACGGGCTCAGCAACGTCGACGGCGCGCAGCTCCGCGACGCTCTCGAGGCCGGCGCCTTCGCGGCTGTCCAGAACTCGTACTCGCTGCTCGACCGCGAGGCCGAGCGCGACGTACTCCCGCTCTGCGCGGCGAACGACCTCGCCTTC
>DASYOZ010000171.1:0-3625 GCA_036007185.1 Gaiellaceae bacterium
CGCGAAAAAGGCGCGGTAGGCGAGGTTGTTGCCGTCGACGAGGAAGAGCTCCGCGTCGCGCGCGGGCGCGTCGTTCAGGTCGAGCTCGGCACCCGTGAGGGTCTTCGGCGACATCTCTGCGAGTGTACGGCCCCATGGAGATCGTCCCCTTCGCAGACGAGCACCTCGATGCGGCCGCCGAGCTGCTCGCGGCGCGGCACGAGACACACCGCCGCGTCTTCCCCCAGCTGCCCGAAGCCGACTACCGAGCCGAGATCGCCGCGCTCCTGAAAGAGGGCGCGACGGGCGCGTTCACGGACGGCGCGTACGTGCTCGGCGCGTCCGGCCCGGCCGACCGCTGGGGCCCCAACATCTGGGTCGGGGCCGCGGGACATGCTGCGAGCGACCCGGAGCTCCTGCGAGATGTCTGGGCGAATGCCGCGGCCGGCTGGTTCGAGCAGGGTCTGAGAGCGCATTACGCGCTCGTGCCCGCGACCGACACCTCCCTGCTCGGTACCTGGTTTCGGTTGGGTTTCGGCGCGCAGCAGGGTCACGGACTGCTGGAGATCCCCGAGCGGGAGTGGCCGCCCGGCGTGCGCGAGGCGACCGAGGACGACGTCGATGGGCTCGTCGAGGTCGGCCCGTTCCTGTCACGGCACCAGACTCAGTCGCCGGTCTTCTCCTCGGTCGCCGAGCAGAGCCCGGAGGAGGTCCGCGCCGACGTCCTCGACGACTTCACACGCAACGACGGCGTCAACCTCGTCTACGAGGCGGACGGCCGGATCGTCGGCGACTTCTTCCTTTGCCCGATCGAGCTGTCCTCGGCGCACAGCGGTCTCGCGCGTCCGCCGGGCGCTGCCTTCCTCGGCTTCGCGATCACGCACCCCGACGTGCGAGGGAGCGGCGCCGGCCTCGCGCTCACGGACGCGTCGTTCGCCTGGGCGCGTGCCCGCGGCTACGAGACGATGGTGACGGACTGGCGGGAGACGAACCTGCTCTCGTCCCGCTTCTGGCCGCGGCGCGGCTTCCGCACGACGTTCCTGCGCCTGCACCGCTGGATCGGGTAACCGCTACTTGAGCGTCTTCAGGTAGGCGACCAGCCCGGCGATCTGCTGGTCGGAGAGGATCCCGCCCCAGTGCGGCATGCTCACGATCGGCGCCCTACCGATGACGCTGCCGCTGCGGATGACGTCCGTGATTGCCTTGTCCGTTGGGAAGTCGTGGCGGAAGCCCTGCCCGGAGAGCGGCGGGATCGTCTTGTCCGGCGACAGCGGATTCGGTACGCCGCCGAGGCCGTTCGGTCCGTGGCAGTTGACGCAGCCGTAGCGGACATAGAGGGCAGCGCCGGCGACCGCGGCTCCCTGTCCGTCCGGGACGGAGACCGGCTGGGTGTCGGCGACCGGCGGCAGACCGGCCTGGATGTAGGCGACGAGGTCCGAGACCTGCGTATTCGAGACGACCTCGCCCCAGACCGGCATGTACGGCTGCTTCGGATCCGCCGACGCCCCGAGGCCGTGGTTGATGATGTGCGTGAGCTGAGCGACGGTCAGGCTCTGGCCGACCGTGTTCAGCGCCGGGACAGCGGGATCGACGCCGCCGCGGCCGAGGGCGCCGTGGCACTGAACGCAGGCGAACTGGACGAACGTGTGCGCGCCGGCGGCGACCTGCGGCGACACCGTCGGATGCGTCGATGCCGTCGGGCCCGGCCCGCCCGCCTGCGTCGTCACCGTCTTCGTGCGTTCGCCGTAATGGCCCGCCGCGTACGCGACGGCGCCGACGGCGATCGCAAGCGCAATTCCCGCGCCGATCGCCGCAGGCAGGATCCGAACTTCGCGCCGGGAGCGCTGCTCGTCCGCCATTGGCGCATTTTCTACTTCCGGTGCGGGCGTTGCAATCCGTAGTTCGCCCCGAACCCACTGGTTGAATCCGCTGATGCCGCGCGTCCCGCTCCTCTCCGGCACTCGCCTCGTGGTGGCGTCGGCGCCCGCCGACGCGCGCGTCCTGCGGCCTCCGCCGCCGGGCCGCTCGACGGACGTCGAGGCGGCGACGCGGGAGGCGCTGCGCTTTCCGCTCGACGGCGAGCCGCTCGAGGCGCTCGCAGCGGGCGCGGCCCGGGTGACGATCGTCGTCGAGCCGCCCGCGTTGCCGATCGGGGGCGTGCAGTTCGACCCGCGCCGGCAGGCGATCGCGGCGGTGAGCGAGGCACTCGAGGAGCTCGGCGTGCCGACGGGGAGCCAGACGCTGCTCGTCGCCGGCGGCCTCGCCCGCCGCGCGAGCCGGCGGGAGATCGCGGCGCTCGTCACGCCTGAGCTCCGGCGCGGCTTCCACGGCCGAGTCGCGGTGCACGACGCCGCCGACCCGGCACTCGCCGGGATCCCCGAAGGCGCGCCCCGCGTGCGGGTCGCGCCCGAGCTCGTCGAGACGGACCTCGTCGTCGTGGTGAGCGCGGCGGAGACCGTCCTCCACGGCGGGCCGGCGACGCTGCTCGCCGCCGCCGACGCCGAGACGCAGCGTCGCGCGACGGCGGAGTCGCTCCTCGAGACCGGAGGCTCGGAGGGCTGGCGGCTGGCGACACTCGTCGAGCGGGCCTTGGCCGCGCGCGTCCCACTCTTCGGCGTCTCGCTCGTCCTCAACCACCCGCAGTTCACCGGCCCGCTGCGCGGCTATCCGTACGAGCCCGAGGCCGCCGACCGGATCGCACGGTCACCGCTGCGGGTCGCGTTCGCGGTTTCGCCCGAGCCTGTCCGTCGCCGCGTGCTCCGGTCGCTACGGGGAACGCGGACGGCGGCCGCCGTGCTCGCGGGACCGCCGTCGGTCGCCCACGCCGAGGCTCTGCTCCGCGCGATCGAGCTGCGCCTTGCGACCCTCGACGAGCCGCTCGATGCACTCGTGATCGGGATTCCCTCCACCACCCCATTCCTGCCGCGGGAACCGCCGAACCCGCTCCTTGCGGCGCACCTCGGCCTGGCGCACGCGCTCGGACTTTGGCGCGATTCGTTCCCCGTCGGAGACGGCGGCATCGTCATCCTCGTCCATCGCTTCCGGCGTGACTTCGCCCCGCCGACGCAGCAGCCGTACCTTGTCTTCTTCCGGTCCGACCCGATCGCCCGGGATCGGGAGCTGCTGGCCGCGGCCGAGGCGGCGGTCGCCGCGGACGCGCGCGCCGTCGAGGAGTACCGCGCCGGGCGCACCGTGCACCCGCTGCTGCCGTTCCGCGACTGGGAGGCCTGCCGGCCGGCACTCGACCGGCTCGGCGCGGTCTACGTGGCAGGCGCTCGGGACGCCGCCGCGGTGCGGCAGCTCGGCTTCGTCCCGATCGGCGGGATCGGCGCCGCGCTCCAGATGGCGCGCGGTCACCGCGGTCCCGACGCGCGCATCGGCTTCCTGCTCGCGCCGCCGTACTTCCCGCTCCGCGTCGGCGGGTAGGGAAGGCTCCGCGTAGCCGCGTACCATGACGCGGCACGCCGAAGTGGCGGAACTGGCAGACGCGCCGGACTCAAAATCCGGTGGCCTTCGGGTCGTGTGGGTTCGAGTCCCACCTTCGGCATCGCAGCATCTAGGCTCGTGGCCGGATGGCAAAAAACCTCGGGATCCTCACTGGCGGCGGCGATTGCCCCGGGCTGAACGCGGTCATCCGCGCGGTCGT
>DASYOZ010000172.1:0-10970 GCA_036007185.1 Gaiellaceae bacterium
GGCACCGGCCGTCGCCGCCACCGCGCCGCTCCCGACGGGCGAGGTCGAGCGCGTGCCCCTCACGAGCATCCGCAAGACGATCGCGCGCAGGCTGACCGAGGCCTGGCAGATCCCCGTCTTCCAGCTCCAGGCCTCCGCCGAGATGACCCGCGTCAACGTGCTCGTCGCACGGCTCCGCGAGCGCGACCCCGACGTCCGCATCACTGTCACCGACGTCCTCACGAAGGTCTGCGCGCAGGCGCTCATGCGCCACCGCGAGGTGAACGCGGAGTTCACGGAGGACGCGATCCTCCTCCACCCGAGCGCCAACGTCGGCCTCGCCGTCGCCGCGCCGCAGGGCCTCGTCGTGCCCGTGATCCGCAGCGCGGAGCGGCTCTCGCTCACCGAGATCGCCACGGTGCGCGCTGACCTCGTGGGCCGCGCGCGGGAGGCGAAGTTGCGCGCGGAGGACCTCGAGGGCGGCACCTTCACGATTTCGAACCTCGGCATGTACGCGGTCGAGCGCTTCACCGCGGTGCTGAACCCGCCGCAGGCGGCGATCGTCGCCGTTGGCGCGACTGAGGAGCGCGTCGTCCCGATCGGCGGCGAGACGGCAGTACGGCCGATGGTCGTCCTCACCGCCACGTTCGACCACCGCGCCGTCGACGGCGCGCCGGCGGCCGCCTTCCTCCAGACGCTGAAGGAGAGCCTCGAGGACCCGGGGCTCGCCTTGTAGGAGCACGGATGGCGCCGACGGTCTGGTACCACGTTCGCGACCTCGACAAGGCGCGCCGCTTCTACCGCGAGTTGCTCGGTTTCGAGGAGGTCGCGGTCGACTTCGAGAAACGCTGGTCGGCGCTCCGGCGCGGCGAGATGGAGATCGGGCTCGCGGAGGGTGAGCCGAGTGACGACGGCGTCGCCCACGTCGACGTCGCCGACCTCAAGCTCGAGGCCGACCGGCTGCGCGAGGCGGGCGTCGAGGTCGGAATCGTGCTCGAGCTGACGGGCGAGATGCGCCTCCTCGACGTCTACGACCCGGACGGCAACCGGATCCAGCTCGCGCAGGAGCTGGGCCACTAATGCTGCGTCCGGTCGACCGCCAGGACTCCCGCTTCCTCCGCGACATGCTGCGCCACGCCTACCACTGGCGCATGGCTCAGGATCCCGACCTGCCGGTGTTCCGCTACGTCCAGAACTGGGGTCGCCGGGGCGACGCCGGCGTGATCGCCTTCAGCGGGCCCAACGAGTACGGCGCCGCCTGGTACCGGCTCTTCCCCGAGTCGGCGCCCGGCTTCGGCTTCGTCGACGAGGAGACGCCGGAGCTGACCATCGCCGTCGTCCCGAGCCACCGCGGCCACGGCACCGGCGGCGAGCTGCTCGAGGCGCTGCTCGCGCGGGCCCGAGCGGACGGCTTTTCGAGCATCAGCCTCAGCGCGGAGCCGGGTCAGACGAGTTTCTACGAGAAACACGGCTTCCGCGAGCTCAAGCGGGAGGACGGAACCGTGACCATGGTCTCCGACCTCTGACTATCGTCCGCCCGAATGGAAGAGGGAGATGAGCATGGACGTTGACGTCGCCGTCCTCGGAGGCGGCCCCGGCGGCTATACGGCCGCCATCCGCGCTGCACAGCTCGGCGCGAAGGTCGCCTGCATCGACCGAGAGCCCGAGCTCGGCGGGACGTGCCTGCGCGTCGGCTGCATCCCGACGAAGGCATGGGTGCAGACCGCGTTCGCGCTCAAGGAGGCGGAGGAGCATTTCGCGAAGTTCGGAGTCGAGGTGGGGGAGGCGAAGCTCGACTTCGCGGCGGCGAACGTCTGGAAGGCCGGCGTCGTGAAGCAGATGACGTCGGGCGTGGCGAGCCTCTTCAAGGCGAACGGCGTCGAGTGGGTCAAGGGCACCGGCCGCTTCACCGACGCGAACACGATCGCGGTCGAGGGAGGCGAGGACGTCTCGTTCCGGTCGGCGGTCGTCGCCACCGGCTCCTATCCGCTCCGCCCGCCGATCGAGGGGATCGAGGGGCGCCGCTGCGTCGACTCCACGGGGCTGCTTGCGCAGGAGCAGGTGCCGGGCCGGCTCGTCGTCCTCGGCGGCGGCATCATCGGCTGCGAGTTCGCCTCGATCTTCCGCCGCTTCGGCTCGGAGGTGACCATCGTCGAGATGCTCGACACCCTCATCCCGCAGGAGGACGCGGATGCGGCGAAGGAGCTCGCGAAGCAGTTCGGGCGCCGCGGCATCTCCCTCCAGCTCGGCAAGCAGTGCTCGAAGGTCGAGGACGACGGCTCGCAGCTCACCGTCCATTACGAGGAGGGCGAGACAGTGCAGGCCGACCTGATGCTCGTCAGTGTCGGCCGGGGGCCGCTCGTCGAGGGGATCGGCCTCGAGGAGGCGGGCGTCGAGTTCGACCGGCGCAGCGGCGTCGCGACCGACGAGCACCGGCGCACGAGCGTCCCGCACATCTATGCGGTCGGCGACTGCGCCGGCTACTGGCAGCTTGCGCACACGGCCTTCCGGGAGGGCGAGATCGCGGCCGAGAACGCGACCGGCCACGAGGCGATCTTCGACAATCGCGCCGTGCCGCGGCCAATCTACACCGATCCGGAGATCGCCGCCGTCGGGCTCACCGAGGCGCAGGCGCGCGAGGAGTACGGCGACGACGTTGCGGTCGGCCGGTTCCCGTGGGTCGCGAATGCGCGCGCCGTGATGCAGGACGAGACGGTCGGCTGGGTGAAGTCGATCCACGAGACGCGGTACGGCGAGCTGCTCGGGCTCGTGATGGTCGGCCCGCACGTGACCGACATGGTCGAGGCCGGCGTCGTCGCCATCGACGCCGAATCGACTGTCGAGACGGTCGCGGACGGCATCGCGCCGCACCCGACGCTGTCGGAGGCGATCAAGGAGGCGGGGCTCGTCGCGCTCGGCCGCGCCATCCACATCCCGAACCGCAAGCCGCGCGCGGCCACACCGGCATAAAGGCTGCTCGAAGAGGGACAGGAGGAGCGAATGACCATCGTGAACAGGCGGAATGCCGTCGTGGGCTGGGTCATGCTGAAGGTGTGGAAGCGCAACGCGCGCCGTAAGGCGAAGCGGGCCCGCGTTCAGGTCACGACCCGGCGCAAGAAGAGCACCGGTTGAGCCTCTTCCGCGGTTCGATCGACGGGCTGGTGCCGTACGAGCCGGGCAAGCCTGTCGAGGCCGTACAGCGGGAGCTCGGCCTGGAGCGCGTCGTCAAGCTGGCCTCGAACGAGGGGCCGTTTCCGCCGTTCCCGTCGGCGCTCGAGGCGATGGAGCGCGCGGCGCTCGAGCTCAACCGCTATCCGGACGGCGGCGTCTGGGCACTCAGGTCGGAGCTCGCGGAGCGGAACGGCGTGGCCTTCGACGAGCTCGTCGTCGGGGCGGGCGCCGACGGGATCATCGACCTGCTCGCACAGGCGACGCTCGACCCGGGCGACGAGGTCGTCTGCGGCTGGCCTTCCTTCCCGAGCTACGTCCTCACCGCGGCGAAGCTCGGTGCCGAGGCCCGCCGCGTCCCGCTCCGCGACCACACGTACGACCTCGCCGGGCTCCTCGCGGCGGTCGGGCCTCGCACGAAGCTCGTCTACGTCTGCCATCCGAACAACCCGACCGGAACGGCCAACGGACCGGAAGAGCTGCTCGCCTTTCTCGACCGGCTTCCGGAGCACGTCCTCTGCGTCCTCGACCAGGCGTACTTCGAGTACATCGACGACCCGGAATACGTGGACGGCGTCGAGCTCTTCCGCGACGGGTGGCGCATCGTGGTGCTGCGGACGTTCTCGAAGATCTACGGGCTCGCCGGCCTCCGCGTCGGCTGGGCCGTCGCCCCCGCGGACGTCGCCACGGCGACGAGCAAGGTGCGGCGGGCCTTCGACGTCGCTGCGACCGCGCAGGCCGCGGCGCTCGCGAGCCTCGACGACCCGCAGCAGATCGCGCAGCGGCGGGCGCTGAACGCGACAGGCCGCGACCGGGTGGCCGAGATCCTGCGCAGCCACGGGCTGGAGCCGGCGGGGCCTGCTCACGGCAACTTCCTCTTCGCGGACGTCGCCGGCGGCCGGGAGCTGTTCGAGCGGCTGCTCCGAGAGGGCGTCATCGTGCGCCCGCTCGACGGTTTCGGCGCGCCGGAGGCGATCCGCGTCACCGTGGGCACGCCGGAGGAGAACGAGGTCTTCGCCGTCGCCTTGGGACACGTCCTTTCGGGCGTCTCGTAACCAGCAGGCCCAGGTGGTACGTTCGGGCGCAAGCCTGTGAGCCTTTCGTCTGCTCAGCTCGCGCCGCTCAGGCTGCCGGCGTTCCGGAACCTCTTCTTCGCGACGCTCGGTTCGAGTGTCGGGACGCTGCTCGCGGCGGTCGCGCTCGCAATCGACGTCAAGGACCGGACGGCCTCCTCGCCTCACTCGGCCGTCTGGGTCGCCGCGGTGCTCGTCGTCGAGTTCCTGCCGACGATCGTCGTCGGGCTGCTGCTCGGGCCGCTGCTCGACCGGCTAGAGCGGCGATCGCTGATGATCGCCGCCGACGCCGCCCGCGTCGGCGTCTTCGTGGCGCTGCCGTTCGCGTCGAGCGCTGCGATGGTCGTCGGCCTGGCGCTCGTCGCCGGCCTGGCAACCGGGTTCTTCCGCCCGGCCGTCTACGCGGGCATTCCGAATCTCGTGCCGGAGGAGCAGCTGCCGAACGCGAATGCCCTGCTCCAGACGGTCGAGAACCTGAGCTGGGCCGTGGGGCCGCTCCTCGGCGGCGTGCTGACGGCGGCGGCCGGCCCGTCGGCGTGTTACGCGATCAACGCGGTGTCCTTCGTCGTCTCGATCGTGCTCCTCGTGCGCATCCCGCCGCGCCTGCTGCAGAGCGAGCGCGCGCTCTCGCGAGGTCACTGGCGTGATCTCCGCGACGGCTTCAGCGCGGCGTTGCGCTCGCCGTCGATGCGGGCCGTGCTCGTCGCCTGGGGGATTGCCTCCTTCGCGCTCGGGGGCAGCAACGTCGCGACGATCTTCATCGCCGAGGACACTCTGTCGGGCGGGAACGTCGGCTACGGCCTCCTCTTCGGTGCGACGGGTGCCGGCCTCGTGCTCGGCAGCTTCGGCAGCGCGACGGCGCTCGCGCGGTACGGGGTCGCCCGCGTGTACGGAGGAGGCCTCCTGGTCATGGCCCTCGGCGCCCTGGCAGTCGCGGTGAGCCCGGACGTGTGGGTCGCCGCCGTCTGTTGCATCGTCTTCGGCGGCGGCAACGGCATCGCCATCGCGTGCAACGCGCTCCTCGTCCAGCGCGGCACGTTCGACCTGCTGCGCGGCCGGGCGCTCACGTTCGTGATGAGCGTGACGTACGTGCTCGTCGGCATCGGTGCGGGGCTCGGAGGGCTCTTCCTCCACGAGGCCGGCGCGCGCTGGATCTGGGGGGTCGCCGGCGGGATCATGCTCGTCGC
Organism: Gaiellaceae bacterium; assembly: GCA_036007185.1. GTDB lineage: Bacteria > Actinomycetota > Thermoleophilia > Gaiellales > Gaiellaceae > Palsa-739. Next base: position 5,408 of record DASYOZ010000172.1, read on the forward strand.
CGCGCTCGCCGGCTCGCTGCTCACGCGCAAGATCGGGGCCGAGACCGCCTCAGAGGCGGAGCGCATGCGGTCGTCCGACTCCGCGCCCATCGCAGCCGCCAACTGATCCGCGCGAGGAGCTGCGCTCTTCGCCCGGGGTCAAACGAACTGCGCCAACGGGAGAGCGTGGTCTCCCGTTGGCTCCGTGCACTAGAGCCTGCTAGGGCTGACGCAAGGTTCGAGCCGCTCTTCCGTCGCGGGCGGACGGGCCTTTGGCGCGTCTGCCCGCGAGGATCCGGCGGCGTCGTAACGTGCCGTTACGCCGTCACCCCTGCCGTGGTCAAGGCTCGAAACGGTTGAACCTGAACCAGGCGAAGGGCCGGAGGCTAAGACATCCGCTTTCGCGGGGGCTTAGCCGCAGGCCGCGCTCGCGCCGGCCTCCGCCGCGCGAGCGCACCGGGCAGCCATCTCGTCCGGAGCATCGAAAACCAGAACAGCACGGAGCAGCCGGGAGACCCCGCTCTCCCGGCTGCGGAGTTCCGTCTCCCAGCGAGCGAAGCGCCAGCTTCGCGAGCTACTACGATCTGCGCGGTGGCCGGGCGCCGCGATTGGACTCGGGAGGATCTCGCGGCCGGCATCCGTGACGGTGACAGGCGTGCTCTCGCACGCGCGATCTCGCTCGTCGAGGACGGTGACCCGCTCTCGTACGACATCGTCGCCGATCTCTATCCGCTGACCGGCTCCGCGCACTCGGTCGGCGTCACCGGCCCGCCCGGGGTCGGGAAGTCGAGCCTCGTCTCGGCGCTGATCCGGCACGTCCGTGAGCGAGAGGTCACGGTTGGTGTCGTCTCCGTCGACCCGTCGAGCCCGTTCACACACGGAGCGCTGCTCGGCGACCGGATCCGGCTCAGCGACCACTTCCTCGACCCCGAGGTCTTCATCCGGTCGATGGGGACGCGCGGGCATCTCGGCGGCCTCGCCGAGGCGACGCTGCAGGCCCTCCTCGTGCTCGACGCGGCCGGCAAGGACGTCGTCTTCCTCGAGACGGTCGGCGCGGGGCAGAGCGAGGTGGAAGTGATCGGCATCGCCGACACCGTCCTCCTCGTCCTCATGCCGGGCTCGGGCGACGCCGTGCAGGCGCTGAAAGCCGGGATCATGGAGATTCCCGACGTGATCGCGATCAACAAGATGGATCACCCCGCGGCGAAGACGATGCTGAACGAGGTGCGCTCCATCCTCGCGCTCGACCGCAGCCGCGACTGGAACCCTCCGATCGTCCTCACCGAGGCGGTGCGAGGCGAGCACGTTCCCGAGCTGTGGGAGAAGATCGAGGGGCACCGTGCGTTCCTCGAGGAGAGCGGGCAGCTCGACGAGCGGCGCCGCGCGAACCTCGCGCGCGAGGTCTTCGCGGTCGCGTCGAGCCGGGCGAGCCGCCACCTCGAGCGGGCGGTCGCCGACGACGCCGAGCTGCGCCGGGTGCTGGCCGAGGTGCAGGCGCGCGAGCTCGACCCGCTGACGGCGGTGCGCGAGATACTCGAAAAGGTGTTCCGAATCCACGATGTCGACGGCGACGGCACCCGGGCTTCCTGAGATCGAGCGGGCGCGCGAGCGGCTCGACGGAGTCGCGCGCGTCACGCCGGTCTTCCCGTCGGAGACGCTGTCGCGGCTCGCGGGCCGTCCGGTGCGCCTCAAGGCCGAGAACCTGCAGCGCACGGGCTCGTTCAAGATCCGTGGCGCGTACGTCAAGCTTTCGAGCCTCGAGCCGGAGCAGCGCGCCGCGGGCGTGGTCGCGGCGAGCGCCGGCAACCACGGCCAGGCGGTGGCGTGGGCGGCGCGCGAGCTCGGGGCGCCGGCGCGCATCTTCATGCCGCAGGACTCGCCGATGGCCAAGGTGGACGCGACCCGCAACTACGGCGCCGAGGTCGAGCTGACGGGGCCGGCGTTCGAGGAGACGCTCGAGGATGCGCTCGCGTACGTCGAGCGGACGGGCGCCGCGTTCGTCCATCCGTACGAGGACCCGCTCGTGGTCGCGGGCCAGGGCTCGATCGGCCTCGAGCTCGCGGAGCAGGTGGAGCTCGAGACGGTCGTGATCCCGATCGGCGGCGGCGGGCTCGCGTCAGGAATCTCCCTCGCGCTGCGAGCCGTACGCCCCGGGCTGCGGCTCGTCGGGGTCCAGGCGGCAGGAACGCGGCCCGGCGGCTCCGGCTACACGATCGCGGACGGGATCGCGGTCAAGGAGCCGGGCGAGTGGACGATGGAGATCCTCGGCGAGACGCTCGACGACATCGTCTCGGTCGAGGACGAGCAGATCGCGGAGGCGATCGTCCTGCTCGCCGAACGGACGAAGCTCGTCGTGGAAGGTGCGGGCGCCGTCGGCGTTGCCGCGATCCTCGGCGGGCTCGTCGGCGGCTCGGGGCCGGCGCTCGCGCTCCTCTCCGGCGGCAACATCGACGCGACGCTCATGGTGCAGGTGATGCGGCGCGGGCTCGCTCTCGGGGGCCGCTACCTCGTGCTACGTACACAGGTGCTCGACCGGCCCGGCGAGCTCGCGAAGCTGCTCGAGCTGCTCGCCCGCGAACGCGTGAACGTCGTCGAGGTCGAGCACCAGCGCGAGGCGGCCGGCGTGCCGGTGGGCCACACGGGCGTCGAGCTGACGCTCTTGACGCGCGACCCTGCCCACTGTGAGCAGCTCCTTGCCCAGCTGGGCGAGTGGGGCTATCCGGTGGAGCGCCTGGATTGAGCCGCTGCTTCGAGGAGCTGCCCGGATTGATCGAGGCGAAGCTCGGCGAGCATGCGCGGGTCGTCCTCGTTTACTTCGACGCATTCGGATGGCGTTTCCTCGAGCGTCACGCCGACCATCCGCTCTTGGCCGGCGCGGCGGTTGAGCGCTGGTCGTCCCGCTTCCCGTCCACGACAACCGTCCACTCGACGACGATCCACTCGGGGCTGCCGCTCGGCGAGCACGGCTTGTACGAGTGGAACGTCCTCGAGCCGCGGCTGAACCGGCTCGTCACTCCGCTGTGGTTCTGTTTTGCCGGCGACGATCGTCCCGGGACGCTCGTCGACGCTGGTCTCACCGCTCACGACCTCTTCCCCGATCAGACGCTCTACCGGCGACTCCTGCCGGTGCCCAGCCACGTGGCGATGCCGGACGGGATCGCCCGCTCGCAGACGAGCGAGCTGCTCCTCCGGCCGGCGACCGTCCATCCCTTTGACGAGAACCGTGAAGGGCTCGCCCGGCTGTGCGGCGCGCTCGCAGCCGAGGAGCGCGCGTACGGGACGATCTATTTCGGTGACGCGGACGCGCTGATGCACATGGTCGGCCCGGAGGCGCCCGAGGTCGCGGCGCTGATGGAGGCAAACCTTTCGGCGATCGGGGCGGCGCCCTGGCCGGAGGGAACGCTCGTCCTGCTGACGGCCGACCATGGGATGGAAGGGATCTCGCCCGAGCAGACGACGTATGTGAACATCGTCTGGCCCGAGCTCGCGCAGCACCTGGCCGTGGGCGCCGACGGCAAGCCACTCGCGCCGGCCGGGTCGTGCCGCGATCTCTTCCTGCACGTGCTTCCGGAGCGGTTGGACGACGTCGAGGCGCGACTCGGCGACCTGCTCGCCGACACTGCGGAGGTGAGGAAGGTTGAGGCTTTGCTCGCGGAAGGGCTGTTCGGACCGAACGTCACCGAGGCTCTGACCTCGCGGCTTGCGAACCTCGTCGTCCTGCCCGCACCCGGCGAGGCGACCTATTGGCTCGAGGCGGGCCGCTTCGAGCAGCGCTTCCGCGGCCAGCACGGAGGGTTGACGGCCGCCGAGATGGAGATCCCGCTCGTCAGCTGGGTCGCGGGCGCCTAGCTACGAGCCGCAGCGGCGGAACGGCGTGATCTCGCCGCCGCGAGCGCGCCAGCCTTCGAGACCGCCGTCGAGCACCGGACGGGCATCCACGCCGGCGGCCTGGAGGACGCTTGCGGCGATCGCGGCCCGCGCCCCCGACTCGCAGATCGTCACGACTGGCCGGCCGTTGAGAAGCCCCGCCTCCGCCGCGGCGCGCGCCGTTCGGTAGGGGAGATGCCGGGAGCCGGGGACGTGGCCCTCGTCACGCTCGTCCGCCTCGCGCACGTCGAGCAGCTCGACCGCGTCCTCCGCGAGCAGCCGCTCGAGCTCCTCGAGCGAGACCGGCTCGAGGCTCTCTGCGCCGCCGCCTTCCTGCCAGCCCGCGATCCCGAACAGCCCGACTGCGTACAGCGCTCCCGCGGCATGCCCGGACTCCTGGGCGTCCGTCGCGTGGAGGACGAGCGGACGCTCGGGCAGGACGAACGCCGCTCTCGTCGCAAAGTTCGACCCTCCGACCGGGATACCGACCGCGCCGGGGTGGTGCCCGGCCGCGAACGGTTCGGTCGGCCGCACGTCGAGCACGATCGCATCGCCGGACACGGAGTCGAGCTGTTCGAGCGGCGGCTGCGCCCCGACGAGCTCGCCGCGGTTGAGCTCGACGATCCGTTCCATGTTCGGCGGCCGCGGCGGCTGCGGCCCGAGCGCGGCGGCGACGAAGTCCGAGAGCTTTCCCTGGAGCGCGCGGTTGAAGCGGCGCTCGAAGCCGATGGTCGTCGACGCCTTCGAGCTCATCGCGGCGCCGCAGAGAGAGCCGGCGACATGTCCGGGGAAGACCTCGACCCCGTCTCCGAGCTCGACGAGCCGCCGCAGGCTGTGGAAGAGGCCCTCGGCTCCCTCCTGTGCCTCGACCGCGAGGTCCGGCCGGCCGGCATCGCCGACGAAGAGCGAGTCGCCGGTGAGGACGAGCCACGGCTCGTTGCCGCGGGAGCGGTCGATCACCGCGAAACAGCAGTGCTCGGGCCGGTGACCGGGCGTGTGGATCGTGCGGAGGACAACGTCTCCCAGCTCGACCTCCGTTCCGTCCTCGAGGGGTTGGTGCGGGAACACGGCTCCCGCGGCAGAGTGGACGTGGATCGGGACCCCGTGCTCGAGCGCGAGCCGGCCGTGACCGGAGACGTGATCCGCATGGGTGTGCGTCTCGAGGACGCCGACGAGCCGGACACCCTGGCGCTCCGCCTCCGCCAGCACGGGCTCGACCGCGTACGGCGGGTCGACGACGACCGCGACGCCTGCGTGCTCGTCCCCGACGAGATAACAGGCGCAGCGCAGGTCGTCGTCCAGAAATTGTTTGAACAGCACGGTGCGACGCTAACACCGGTCGCGGCTATGAATCCGAAAGCGGCGCGGGTCTAGGCGCGGCGATCTCGTCCCGCGCGTGCTCCTCGTCGAGCAGCCGCATGACGAACCAGCCGATCGCAAGGAGGAAGACGAGCGTCTGCTCGCCGTTCATGAGGATCCCGCCGAGGTTCTGGTCCCTGATCGGCGAGAGGCCCCACAAGCGCGGCGCGTGCTCGTAGAACGTGTAGAACGGCCGGCTGGAGAAGATGAACGCAAGGCCGAGGAAGGCGGAGCCGATGAACGCTGCGGCGAGGTAGCCGAGGCCTTCCGGCGGCGACAGGCGGCCGCTCACGATCGGCCACCAGAAGAGGAGGCCGGCGACCATCAGGATCGCGTGCTCGATGTTCAGCCCCCAGCC
>DASYOZ010000173.1:0-6014 GCA_036007185.1 Gaiellaceae bacterium
GGCCGAAGGTGATCGTCTGCGGCGGCTCCGCCTATCCGCGCACCGTCGAGACCGACCGCTTCCGCGCGATCGCCGACGAGGTGGGCGCGCTGCTCCTGTGCGACATGGCCCACTTCGCCGGGCTCGTGGCGGCCGGCCTCCACCCGAACCCGGTCGAGCACTGCGACTTCGTCACCTCGACGACGCACAAGACGCTCGCCGGCCCGCGCGCTGGCTTCATCCTTTGCCGCGAGGAGTACGCGAAGGCCGTCGACTCGGCCGTGATGCCCGGGATGCAGGGCGGGCCGCTCGAGCACACGATCGCGGCGAAGGCGACGTGCTTCCGGATCGCGATGACCGACGCCTTTCGCGAGTACCAAGCGCAGGTCCGGCGCAACGCCGACGTCCTCGGCGAGGCGCTGCTCGAGGGCGGCCTCTCGCTCGTCACGGGCGGCACCGACACGCACCTCCTGCTCGTCGACCTGAGCGACTCGGAGTGGACGGGCAAGGCGGCGGAGGAGCGGCTGCACGAGATCGCGGTCACCGTGAACCGGAACACGATCCCGTTCGACGAGCGGTCGCCGTTCGTCACGTCGGGAATCCGGCTCGGCTCGCCGGCGATGACGATGCGCAGCTTCGACGAGGACGACTTCCGCGAGGTGGGGCGGATCATCTGCGAGGCGCTGAGCGAGTCGCCGGACCTGGGGGCGCTGCGCGGCCGGGTCGACGCGCTGTGCGCGAAGCGGCCGCTCTACGAGGGGTTCCGCGGCTACACGACGTACGTCGCTTGAGCGAACCGCGGCTCACGGTGGTCGAGCATCCGCTCGTCCAGCACAAGCTGAGCTACCTGCGCGACAAGGACACGCCGACCGTCCATTTCCGCAAGCTCGCGAACGAGATCACGCTGCTGCTGACGTACGAGGCCACGAAAGACATGGCCACGGAGGATGCGGAGATCGAGACGCCGCTCGAGCGGATGACGGCGCAGCGGATCTCCGGCAAGAAGGTGGCGGTCTGCCCAGTGCTACGGGCGGGGATGGGGATGCTCGACGGGTTCCTGTCCCTCGTCTCGAGCGCGCGCGTTGGCTTCGTCGGCATGTACCGGGACGAGGAGACGCTCGAGCCCGTCCAGTACTACCTCAAGCTGCCCGACGACCTCTCCGAGCGGGACGCGATCGTCCTCGACCCGATGCTCGCGACCGGCCACTCGAGCTGCGCGGCGGTCGCCGCGGTCAAGGAGGCGGGCGCGCAGTCGGTGACGCTCGTGTGCATCGTCGCGGCGCCGCCCGGGGTCGAAGAGGTGCACCGGCAGCATCCGGACGTGCACATCGTGTGCGCCGCCGTCGACCGCGGACTGAACGAGCGGGGCTTCATCGTTCCAGGGCTCGGCGATGCCGGCGATCGCCTGTACGGCACGAAGTAGCTCCGCGCTTCAGGCGGAAGGACGCTCGCCCAGGCGAGGTTCTGGCTGGACCCCCGTGTTGCCGCCGGATTGATCCATCTATGTCAGACGGTCGGAGGCGTACGGCCGTGACTGTGGACGCATGGCCGCCGAGCCCCATGGCCCTGTTCGCGTTCTCATCGTCGACGACACCCCGGTATCGCGGCAGACTCTGTCGGCGGTCATCGCGGCGACTCCCGGCTTCGAGGTAGCCGCGACCGCCTCCTCGGGGTTCGAGGCCCTCGAGATCGTGGTCTCGCAGGCTGCTCCCGAGCTCGTGCTGCTCGACGTGCAGATGCCGCAGATGGACGGCGTGGAGACGGCGCGGCGCATCGGCAGGCTCGGTCGCGGGGTCGTGGTCGTCCTTCTCTCGGCGCAGAAGCACGCGCCGGCGTTCGAGCGGGGCTCCCTCGCCGTGCTCTACAAGGGTGACGTCACGCCGGAATGGCTGAGCGGCCTGTGGGAGCGCCGCAGCGGCTCCTCTGAACGATCTCGCAGCCGCAGCTAGCGGCTCCCGAAGACGGCGTCGACGTTCGGGAGTCCGTCGAAGCGTGAGAACGTGCCGTCGACTGCGATCTCCTCTGCGGCCGCGAGGAAACCCGCCCAGGCGGTACGCGCGAGCGTGCCGCCGACGCTGATCCTGCGGACGCCGAGGGATGCCGCTTCCTCGACCGTGATGAAGGGCGCGTTGGCCAGCAGGTTCACCGGCTTGGGCGCCACCGCGGCGACGACCGCCGACACCTGCCCGGCCGTTTCGATCCTCGGCGCGTAGAGGCAGTCGGCGCCGGCTTCGGCGTACGCCTCGAGCCTCCGGATCGTCTCCTCGAGGTCGGGCCGGCCGACGACGAACCCCTCGGACCGGCCGGTGAGGAGGACGCCGGTGCTGCTCTCGTCGATCGCCCGCCGCGCCGCTCGAACTCGCTCGACGGCGAGATCGAAGGCGTAGAGCGGCTCGTCGGCGTCACCGGTCGAGTCCTCGATCGAGAGTCCGGCGATGCCGGTCGCGGCGGCGAGCTTGACGTTCGCGGCGACCTCCTCCGGATCGTCCGCGAAGCCGCACTCGAAGTCCGCGTTCACTGGGACCTCGACCGCAGCCGAGACCTGCCGGAGATGCTCCAGCGTCTCGTCGAGCTGAAGCCCGTTGTCCGGGCGGGCCAGCGTCCAGGCATGCCCGGCGCTCGTCGTCGCCAGCGCCTTGAAGCCCATCTGCTCGAGCGCGACCGCACTGCCGACATCCCAGGGATTCGGCATCACGAAACAGCCCGCGGCGTGCAGCCGGTGGAACGCCTCGACCCTCTCTGGCTGCGGAGTCATGGCCCGTCGAACTATGACGGCTGGGCGCGGGTGCCCGTGATGAGGCGCTCGCGGTCGAAGAGCTTCGAGACGAAGCGCCAGGCGGCGAGGTCGACCGCGAGCAGCGCGAGCCCGAGCACGACCGCGACCGTCACTGACGGCGTGATCACCCGGAAGGTGATCAGGGTCGTGATGCCGAGGGCGGGGAGGCTGGCGAGGGTCGCGAGTTGCTGCGCGACACGGACGTCGCGGGCGCGCACCGACATCGCGATGCCAACCCAGATCGCCCAGGTCGCGATCAGCGGGGTAAAGACGAGCTGGGCGACCATCTGCGGCGCGTGCCAGACGGCGGCGCTGACTGCGTGGACTGCGCCGAAGCGGACGGCAAGCGCGAACGCGAGGTAGATGCCGTAGGCGACGGTCACCGAGGGGATGAACACCGCGAATGCCTTCGCCAGCACGAGCTCCTCGCGGCGGATCGGCGTGGTCAGGAACGGCTCCAGCGTCCCCTGGTCGCGCTCGCCGATGACCGAGTAGGCGGCCATGATCGGCGGGATCACCGCGGGCACGACGAACAGGAGCAGCGAGGTGACGCCGACCGAGCGGTCGACGAGCGACGCGGGCGCAGAGGCCGGGATCCGGAAGAGCGTGATCATCGGCGAGATGAGGAACACGACGGGCAGCACAGACATCGTTCCGACGAGGAAGCGGTTGCGCCGGAAGTCCCGCAGCTCCTTGCGCACGACCGCGCCGATCCGCTCCGTGCTCATCGTCCGCTCGCCTCAACGTCCTCGGAGATCAGCTCGAGGTAGACGTCTTCGAGCGAGTGCCGTTCCTCGCCGATCGACAGGATGTCCGCGCCGGCGGCGACGAGCGCGCGCGCGACGGCCGGGGCGGCGAGCTCCGTGTCCGTGACCGCGATCTCGTACGCGGTCGAGCCGTCGGCCTCCCAGCCGGTCACGCCCTGGAGGCCGTCGAAGACGGTTCCGGCATCGGGCAGCGGGGACCGCGTCGTCACGAGCAACCGCTTTCGGAACAGCCGGTCGCGGAGCTCGTCGGTGCGCCCCATCGTGCGAAGCGTCGTGTTGAGGATCGCGACCCGGTCGCACAGCAGCTCCGCCTCCGCCAGGCGGTGCGTGGTCAGGAAGACGGTGACGCCGCGTTCGCGCAGGCCGTCGATCAGGTCGTGCACGTCGCGCGTGGCTAGGGGATCGAGCCCCGAGGTCGGCTCGTCGAGGAAGAGGACCACGGGGTCGTTGAGGAGCGCACGAGCGAGGCCGACGCGCTGGCGCAGACCCTTCGAGAGGTCGCCACAGAGGTCGTTCGCACGGGTCTGGAGGCCGACCGCCTCGAGCGCCGCCCCGATGCGCCCCGGTTCGCGGATGCCGTAGAGGCCGGCGAAGAACTCGAGGTTCTCCGTCACGGTCAGGCGCAGGTAGAGGCCCGGATTCTCCGGCATCACGGCGATCCGCTGCCGGATCTCGACCCCGTTCTCGTGCGCGAGCGGAAGGCCTGCGACGACCGCCGACCCCGAGGTGGGCGCGATCAGCGTCCCGAGCATGCGCACGGTCGTCGTCTTGCCGGCGCCGTTGGGGCCGAGGAAGCCGAACACCTCACCGGCGGCGACCGTGAACGAGACGTCCTCGACCGCGACGCGGCCGCCGAACCGCTTGGTCAGATGCGCAACCTCGAGCGCCGGCGGCACGGTTCGAGTGTACGCGCGCTCCGGAACCCGGCTACATCCCGGCCATGCCGCCGCCGGGGACGACGAAGCCGGGGACGGCGCCGGGCGCAGCGAGAACGCCGACGGCGACCGCGAGCAGGAGCACGGTCGTCGACCAGACGGCGACCCGGCGCCACGGCAAGACTTTCTCGATGGTGATCAGGCCGGCGACGACCGCCATCCAGAGGATGCTCATCACGCCGAGCGCGAACAGCGCGGCCATCAGCGCCGAGCAGCAGCCGAGGCACCAAGCGGCGTGCCGGGAGCCCATACCGAAGGCGCCGCGAACGCCGTCACGCCACGTCCCCAGGAGGAACCCGAACGGGCTCCGGCACTTGCTGAGGCAGATGTCCTTCAGCGGTGTCAGCTCGTAGACGGCCGCGGCCGCCAGCACGCCGCCCGCGAGCCAGCGGCCGCCGGCGTGCCACGCGAGTTGGGAGCCGAGAACGTGGCGGCCGAGCGCGTAGGCCCCGTACGCGCCGACGCCGGCTGCGCCCCAGACGACGAGATAACCGGCCGTGAAGGCAAGCGGCCGGGCGAGGCCGCGCTGCCGCGTCATACGGGAGTAGATGGCAACGGTCGGCGAGACCGCCGGCAGCATCATGGCGGCCATCATCACGATCCAGACGCCGACGAACCAGCCGAGCGTCCCCAGCTCGACCCCGGGGCTCGCGCCCATTCGGCCCATCGCGCGGACCGTCGACCACCACGCAAGCGCGGCGAGCGCGATCAGGAACGCGACGAGGCCGACCCGCGTGCGTGCCGCGGCGAGGACCTGCAGCTCCGGTGAGCTCACGCCGCCCAGGCGAACTCGTGCGAGAACGCGGACTTCCCCTCGTAGGAGATGCCGAAGGCGTCGATCTGCGAGCGCGTGGCATGGGCGACCGTCAGGTCGGGCCCGGCCGGGTGGAAGATCCCGACGATCTGCGCCGGCTTGCCGCTCTCGACACCGAACGGGACGATGTCCTCGACCTCGAAGTCGACCGAGTCGCCGATCTTCACCGAGTGGTTCAACCCCTCCTCGCGTACCTCGATCGGCGCCCGCTCGACGCCGAGGTTCTCGCCGATCAGCGGCCCGAGCGCCTCCATCGGCCCGCCGAGCGCGCCCGAGAACACGCCGCCGAGCTTCTCCGTCTGCTCGTCTGAGGCGGCCGCGTCGATGAACACGCCAAGACGCCAGTTGCCATCGGTCATGACCTTCGGCGTCTCGGCGACCGCGGCGACCGTCAGGCCGCTCACGTCGACACCCTCGACGTCGCCGTCCTTGACATGGAAGACGAGCACCACTCGGCAGTAGTCATTGGTTGCGCCGAACGACAGCGACGCGGTGCACGGGCACACGAGGTCGCACGAGCACGTCTCGAAGTACGAGCCTGCGATGCTCCACGACATGAGTCCTCCCCTTGTCTCGGTCTGAGTCGCGTTGATTCTTCCGCACCGGCGGTCGTCGAGTCAACGCCTGTCGCGTGGTTAGGCTCGCGCGCGTGCCCGATCGGATTCTTGTCTACGGCGTCACGGGCTCCGGCAAGACAGCGCTCGCGGAACGCATCTCGGCCGCGACCGGAATCCCGTGGCATT
>DASYOZ010000174.1:0-10307 GCA_036007185.1 Gaiellaceae bacterium
GCGACCGTGATCAGCGAGTCGCCGGACGCCTCCTCGACTCAGGCGATCGGCGCGGTGCTCGGCGTGAGCTCGGCGAGTCGCTCCTCGTAGCGCAGCGCCGCATCCTCGCGGCCACGGGAGCGATGGAACTCGGCGGCGTGCCCGAGCGCCCATCGCTCGAGCGCGTCCTGGTCGTTGTGCCGCATCTCGTCGAGAGCCTCGTCCATCAGCTCCGCCGCTTCGGCATCGCGTCCCTGGGCAGCGCGAACGAGACCGAGGGATAGCTTGGTCGTGGAAATCGAGACGCGGTCGTCCGGGCCCACCGACGCACGGGCCTGTAGCGCGTATCTCTCCGCCTCGTCGAGGCGCCCGAGGCGGACGTATAGCTCCGCCAGGGAGCGCTGCGCCTCGCAGAGCCGGGCCCGGTCGTTGAGGCCCTTCATCGTGCGCGCCGCCTCGAGCATCAGGGGCTCGGCGCCGGCGAGGTCGCCCTGGGCGGCAACGCGCCGGGCGACCTGCAAGGTCATGCCCGCCTCGGAATGCGTGTTGCCCATCTCCGCGAACAGGTCGCGCGCAGTCCTGTACGCAGCCTCGGACTCGACGTCGTTGCCGCGCCAGTTCTCGAGCGTCCCGCGCACGGCCCAGGCAAGCGCTCGTCCGACGATGCTTCCGGTCTCGTCGGCAAGCTCGCCGATGCGGTCGACAAGCGGCTCCGCCTCGGCGAACTCGAGGCGATAGATGTAGTTCTCCGCGAGCTCCGTCGTGATCTGGAGCTCCTGGTCCTTTCGCTCCGCCGCTCGCGCCGCCTCAAGCGCAAGCTTCGCCCAGCGCTCGAAAGCCTCGCCGTCGAGAAACCACGCGGCCACCGCCGCTGCGGCCCGGAAGGCCTCGAAACGGATCTCGGGCTCCGCGTCGGCGAGGACGTCGACGGCACGTCCAACGAGCTCGCGCGCCGCGGCCGCGTCTGCGCGCTGGTTCATGACGGCCTCGGCGAGCGCGGTCAGCGCCCTGCCCTGGAGATGCCGCTCGCCCTGACTCTCGGCGGCAGCCGCCACCTCCTCCATCTCGACCATGACCGCGGTCATGTCCCCGAGACGCCACGCCGCCCGCGCGGCGAAGTAGCGCCGCTCGAGCGTCGGTGCGAGCTCGACCGCCCGCACGAGGAGCTTGCGCGCGCTTGCGAACGACTCGCGCGAGAGCGCGCGGCGGCCCGCCCGCGTGAGCTCCGCGGCGGCCTCCTCGGCGAGGTCCGCCGGCGCGGCCCCGTCGAGCTCCGCAAGCAACCGTGCCGCCTGGTCGAGGTGGAAGGCGAGGATCTCCACGAGCTCCTCCCCCGCACGCTCGCGGAGCCACTCGGCGAACAGCAGGTGGAGGTCCGCACGCGATCCCTTCGACAGCCCCGCGTACGCGACCTCGCGGATGAGCACGTGCTTGAACTTGAACGCCTGCTCGCCGGTGATGGCGGACCGCTCCTCGTGGAGGACGAGGTCGCGGAAGAGCAGATCGTCCAGCACGGCGTCGACATCGGCGACGTCCGCCGAGAGGTGAACCAGCGCGCCGCGGAGGAAGACCCGGCCCATGACGGCGGCGCGCTGGACGAGGCGGCGCGACAACGTCGGCAGTCGGTCGATGCGCGCGGCGATCAGCGCCTGCAGCGTGTCCGGGATCCGCTCCTGCCGGCCCTCCGGCTGTTCCGCGAGGGCGCGGATCGTCTCCTCGACGAACAGTGGGTTGCCCTCGGCCTTCGCCAGGACGGCCTCGACGTCGACAGGTACGTCCACCTCTGCGGCGAGCTCCCTCACGAGCCTGGCGCCTTCCTCGTCGGACAACGCCTCGAGCTCGAGCGTGACGGCGCGCAGTCGACCGCCGCCCCACGTCGGGCGCACGTCGAGCAGTTCCGGCCGGGCGAGGCAGAGGAGGAGCACGGGTGCGGACCGGACCCAGGCTGCGAGGTGCTCGATCACCTCCAACAGCGGCTCCTCGCCCCAGTGGACGTCCTCGAACACGAGCACGAGCGGTTGCGCCGCCGCGAGCTGCTCGGCCCACGAGCGGACCGCCCACGCGATCTCCTGCTGGCTGCGCTCGCCCTCGACGGCCTCGAGCACGCCGACCGCGAGCCCGAGCAGATCTGCGACGGCCTCGTCCTCGCACGTCTCGCGGAGCTTCTCGAACGCGCGCTCGAGCGGGTCGTCGTCGGAGATGCCGGCAGAGGCCTTGACCATCTCGGCGATGGACCAGTACGTCACGCCTTCCCCGTACGGAAGGCAGCGGCCGCGGAGCACTGTGGCGCGCTCGACCCCGTCGACGAACTCCCGTGCGAGCCGGCTCTTGCCGACGCCGACCTCGCCGTAGAGCGTGACGAGGGTCGCGCGGGCGTCGCGGACGGTGCGCGCGAACGTGTTCTCGAGCAGCTCGAGCTCGGACTCGCGGCCGACGAGCGGCGCCGAGAGGGAGCGCATCGGTCGGCCTGCCTCACGGGCGCCGACCACGCGGCTCGCGGCGATCGGCTCGCGCCAGCCGCGCAGCTCGATCGGATCCAGCGCCTCGAGCTCGACGAGGTCCCGGACGAGGCGGGCCGCGGTCGGGCCGATGATGATCTCGTTCGGCCCCGCCTGCTGCTCGAGCCGGGCGGCGAGGTTGACGGCCTCACCGGTCGCGAACGTCGAGTCGCTCTCGTCCGCGACGACCTCACCGGACTCGATCCCGATGCGGACATCGAGGCCGAGCTCCCCGACGCGGTCGAGGGTGACGAGAGCGGCGCGGACGGCGCGCTCGGCGTCGTCCTCGTGCTGGAGCGGCACCCCGAAGGCAGCCATCACGGCGTCGCCGGCGAACTTCTCCACCGTCCCGCCGTGCGTGGTGACGCAGTGTGAGACCTGGTCGAAGTAGCGCCCGACACGGCGCCGCACGACCTCGGGATCAACGTCTGCGATCAGATCCGTCGAGCCGACGAGATCGACGAAGAGGACTGTCGCGAGTTTGCGCTCCACCATGCCGCAATCGTAGTTTCCGGGGCCGCCCTGGTTACGATCGCGCCTGCGTGCTGGACCCAAAGGTCTTCAAGGCGTACGACGTGCGCGGCCTCTATCCCGACGAGCTCGACGAGGCCGGCGCGGAGGCAATCGGCCGCGCGTACGTCGAGCGATTCGAGCCGCGACGGATCGCCGTCGGCCGCGACATGCGTCTCTCCTCGCCGGCGATGCAGGCGGCTGTGATGCGGGGCGCCGCGACGGCCGGCGCGGACGTGCTCGACCTCGGTCTCGTAGGCACGGAAATGGTCTATTTCGCCGTCGGCTCGCTCGAGCTCGAGGGTGGGATCATGGTCACTGCGTCGCACAACCCGAAGCAGTACACGGGAATGAAGCTCGTCCGCCGCGGCGCGCTGCCGGTCGGCGGCGATACCGGTCTCCTCGATCTGCGCGATCTGATCGATTCCGGGAACTGGCACGTCACCGAGCGCGGCGAGGTGCGAGACGTCGATATCTGGCCGGAATACGTCGCCCGGGTACTGTCCTTCGTCGACGTCGACGCGATCAAGCCGCTCCGCATCGTGATCGACGCGGCGAACGGGATGGCCGGCGTCATGCTCCCGCCGGTGCTCGAACGGCTGCCGGTCGAGACCGTCCGCTGCTACTTCGAGCCGGACGGCTCGTTCCCCAACCACGAGCCGAACCCGCTCCTGCCCGAGAACCGGGAGTTCATCGTCCGCAAGACCCTCGAGGAAGGCGCCGACCTCGGGATCGCGTTCGACGGCGACGCCGACCGCTGCTTCTTCGTCGACGACACGGGAGAGTTCGTCCCCGGCGACTTCGCCACCACCCTCCTCGCCGAGAGCGTGCTCGAGAAAGAGCCCGGCGCGAGAATCATCTACGACGTGCGCGCAAGCCGGGCGGTGCCCCACACGATCGAGCGCGCCGGCGGCGTCCCGCTCGTGAACCGCGTCGGCCACGCCTTCATCAAGGCACGGATGCGGAAGGAGGACGCAGCCTTTGCGGGCGAGGTCTCGGGTCACTATTACTTCCGGGACTTCAGCCAGGCCGACTCGGGGGTCGTCCCGTTCCTGCTCATGCTCGAGCTGATCTCCAAGAGGGGCCGGCGACTGTCCGAGATCCTCGCGCCGCTGCGCTCGCGCTACTTCATCACCGGCGAGCTCAACACGCCGGTCCCGGACGTCGCGCTCAAGCTGCAGGAGCTGAAGGAGCGGTACGCCGACGGGCGCATCTCCCACCTCGACGGGATCTCCGTCGACTTCGACGACTGGCACTTCAACGTCCGCCCCTCGAACACCGAGCCGCTGCTGCGCCTCAACCTCGAGGCGACGTCGGAGGAGCTCATGGAGCGCAAGCGCGACGAGGTGCTCGCCGTGATCCGCGGATGAAGCCGCCGTTCAAGCTCAGCGCCAGAACGCGCGTCGGCTTCTCCGACACCGATGCACAGGGCATCGTCTACTACGGCCGTTACAACCCGTACTTCGACCTCGCCCGCGTCGAGTACCTTCGCTCGCTGGGGCTGCTCCGGCGGCGGGGAGAGGCCGGCGACTTCGTGATGCGGGCGAACGATGTCGAGTACTTCGCCCCCGCGGTCTTCGACGACGAGATCGAGGTCTTCGTGCGCGTCGCGCGGCTCGGCCGCACGAGCGTCACCTTCGAGTTCGCCGCCTACCGCGTTCCCGACGACGCCCTCATGGTCACCGCTCACCAGACGCTCGTCTACGTGGACCTGGGCGAGCGGAAGGCGTGCCCCGTGCCCGACGCGTTCCGCGCGCCCGTCCTCGCCTTCGAGGGGGACGATGTCGACACCTGACGCGGACGAGCAGCTGCGACAGACGGTGTCGGACATCGCCGCCCGGGAGGACTGCGCCTGGGCCGGGATCTACTTCGTCGAGGAGGACAGCCTCGTCCTCGGGCCCGAGGCAGGCTCGCCGGATCCGGAGCGACGCACGACGGTCCCCGTGCTGTGGCGCGGCACCAGGGTCGCCGAGCTTGCGGCCGACGGGGAGGTCGAGCCAACGGAGCTCGGCGCGGTCGCCGCCGGAATCGCCGACCTCTGCCTCGTCGGCTGGGATACGGGCGGCGCCGCCTGGGAGAGCTGATCGCGTCCCTCGTTCGAGGGAGTTGCGCCGCATGATCAGGCGCCTTTCACTCGGACGGGGTAACCCGCGGCTGGGGAACCTGGATCCCTCGAACGAGGGAAGTTACGAGGGCGTCGTACGGCGGGCGTCGAAGACGCCTTCGACGTTGCGCAGCGAGGAGAGCAGGCCGCGGAGCGCCTTCACGTCGCCGACCTCCGCGACGTACCAGTTGCGCGCCATCTGATCCTCGACCGTGCCGCCGTAGGAGACGATGTTCGCGCCGTGCTCGGCGAACGTCCGCGCCACGTCCTCGAGCAGGCGCGGCCGGTCCCACGAGTCGACTGCGATCTGGACGCGGAAGCTCTGGGTGCCGCCCCCTTCCCACTCGACCGGCGTGAACCGCTCGGGGTTGCGGCGAAGCGCGCGCACGTTCGGGCAATCGCCGCGGTGGATCGTGATCCCCTTGCCGAGCGAGATGTAGCCGACGATGTCGTCGCCGGGTACCGGCGTGCAGCACTTGGCGAGCCGGACGAGCACGTCCTCGACACCGATCACGTTGATGCCATAGCTCTCGCTGCCGGCCGCCTCGCGGGCGCGCGGCTTCTTGACGGGAACCTGCTCCTCGGCGACCTCGCCTACCTTGAGCTGCTGAAGAACCTTGTCGACGATCTTCGCGGCGGTGAGCTTCCCGGAGCCGAGCGCAACGTAGAAGTCCTCGGCCTTCTTGTAGCCGGACTCCCGGATCACGCCGGCGAGGACGGCCGACCCGGAAAGCTTCTTGTACGGGAGGTTCTGCGCCCTGAGTGACTTCTCGAGCGCCTCCCGTCCCTTCGCCTCGAGATCCTCCTTCTGCTCGCGGGAGAAGAACTGGCGGATCTTGTTGCGGGCGCGCGACGAGGCGACGAGCGACAGCCAGTCGCGCGACGGCCCGCGCGCCGCGGACTTGCCCGTGAGGATCTCGACTCGGTCCCCGCTGCGCAGGCGGTAATGGAGCGGCACGATCCGCCCGTTCACCTTCGCGCCGACCGTGCGGTGGCCGACGTCGGTGTGGACGGCGTAGGCGAAGTCGATCGGCGTCGCGCCGGCCGGCAGCGTCTTTACCTCGTCCTTGGGGGTGAAGACGAACACCTCCTCGTCGAACAGATCGGTGCGGAAGCTCTTCACGAACTCGCGGGCGTCGGTCTCGTCGGCGTTGATGTCCATCAGCTGCCGCACCCAGGCGTTCCACTCGTCGTCGGCGCCCTTCGGCCGGCGCCCGTCGCGCTTGTACGCCCAGTGTGCGGCGACGCCGAGCTCGGCGGTCTGTTGCATCTCGCGCGTCCGCACCTGGATCTCGAGCGGCCGCCCCCCGGGCCCGATCACGGTCGTGTGGAGGGAGCGGTAGCCGTTGAACTTCGGCATCGCGACGTAGTCCTTGAAGCGGCCCGGCATCGGCTTCCAGAGGGAATGAATGAGGCCGAGGGCGCCGTAGCAGTCCCGCGTCCCCTCTTCGCCGTTGCGCTCGACGATCACGCGCATGGCAGTGAGGTCGTAGATCTCGTTGAACTCGCGGCCCTTGCGGGCCATCTTGTCGTAGATCGAGTAGAAGTGCTTCGCCCGGCCGGAGATGTCCACGGGGATGTCGACCTTCTCGAGCTCGCGCAGGAGCACGTCGGCGGCTTCCGCGACGTGACCTTCCCGGTCGGCGCGCCGCTCGGCGACCATCGTCTTGATCTCCGAGTACTTGCGCGGGTGCAGCGTCTGGAAGGCGAGGTCCTCGAGCTCCCACTTGAGCGCGTGGATGCCGAGCCGGTGCGCGAGCGGCGCGTAGACCTCGAGCGCCTCCCGCGACTTCTGGATCTGCTTCTGCTTGCCGAGGTACTCGATCGTGCGGAGGTTGTGGAGGCGGTCGGCGAGCTTGACGAGGATGACGCGCACGTCCTCGGCCATCGCCACGACCATCTTGCGGTAGTTCTCCGCCTCGGCCTGCTCGCGGGTCTGGAACTGGACCCGTGTCAGCTTCGTGACGCCGTCGACGAGCGCGGCGATCTCCTCGCCGAATTCCTCGCGGAGGGTCTCGAGCTCGACGCCAGTGTCCTCGACGACGTCGTGGAGGAGCGCGGCGGCGATCGTGTGCTCGTCCAGGCGGAGGCCCGCACAGATCGAGGCGACGCCGACGGGGTGCGTGATGAACGGCTCGCCGGAGCGGCGCTGCTGTCCCTCGTGCGCAGCGGCCGCGAAGCGGAAGGCGCGCGTGACGAGCTCGACATCGACGTCGGCGCGCTGGGCGGCGAGTTCCGCGAGCAGGCCCTCGAGGAGCTCCTCGCGCCTCTCGCCAGCCTCGACCGTAGTCACTGTCTCAGTGTACTTGCGGGTTTCGGCCCGAATCCGCGTGGGAGGAACCGCCGTTGAAGGATCGAAATGACGCTTCCCATGCCAAATTTCCGTCGCCTCAGAAGACGCCGCACCGTCCTCCGTCTCGCGCGCGCGCTCGCGCTCTCCCTCGAAGCGCGGTAGCCCGCTACCGGCTCTGCGCGCGCTCAGGCCGCGCGGGCCAGCGGCTGCGCGGTGAGCAGCGCGCGGAAGCGGGCCGACTCGAGCAGATGTCGTCGCGCGGCGCGCGCACCTGCGACGTCGTCGAGCCCGAGCTCGGCGAAGATCGCCGCTGCCTCGGTGTCCCTGCTCGGCGGCGGTTTCTTGTATTCGGCGACGAGCCAGTCGCGGAGCTCTGCGAAGCGCGCCGGCGTCGCGAACACTCGGCGGACGATGAGCTGCGGTGCGACCGTGCCGTTCCAGCGGTTCTCCTCGAGCCGGAAGGCGACGTCGTAGAGAGCGTCCGGCCGGAGCATGTCGAGACGCGACCCCTGACCGAAGGCGATCGCGCTGCCACCGTCTCGGCCCTCCCGCCGGATGCGGAAGCGAAGATGCTTCCCGTCGCCGACGGTCGCGAGCTCGGCGAGCCCGCATCCGGGCACGAGCAGCGTCGGCGCGGGATTGCCGAGCCCGAACGGCGCGAGCCTCGCGAGCTCGGTGCAGAGGGCGAGGGAGAGCTCGGCGTCGCGGGCGACGACGGCGTCGATCGACGTCACGGGCTCGAGGTCCGGTTCGTCGAGCACTGAGGCGGCTTGCTCGGCGAACGCCTCGGCGAAGGCTTCGACGTTCTCTTCCGGGATCGACAGGCCCGCGGCGGCTCGGTGACCGCCCCAGCGCCCGAGCAGCCCGGCGCACGCGCCGAGGGCGGCATGCAAGTCGAAGGCGGGAATCGAGCGTCCGGAACCCTTCCAGTCGCCTTCCGTGCCCGCGATGAGGACAACCGGGCGGTGGTAGCGCTCGACGAGCCGCGAGGCGACGATCCCGATCACGCCTTCGTGCCAGTCGGCGCCGGCCACGGCATAGCCGCGCCGGGCGCGTGTCTCCGGCGGCCATGCCTCGACCTGCGCCACAGCCTCGCGGAGGATTCGGCCCTCGACTGCCTGGCGCTCGCGGTTCAGCTCCTCGAGCGAGTCGGCGAGCCTGCGGGCCTCGGCTTCGTCCTCGGTGAGCAGGAGCTCGAGCGCCTCGCGGGGGTGGCCGAGACGGCCGGCCGCGTTCAGGCGCGGCGCGAGACGGAACCCGACGGCGCCGGCATCGACCGCAGCTGCATCCACGCCGGCGTTCTGCATGAGCGCACGGAGGCCGGGCTTCGCGGTGCGTGCGAGGGCGCGCAATCCGGCGATCGCGAAGGACCGGTTCTCGTCGAGGAGCGGGACGACGTCGGCGATCGTGGCGAGCGCGACGAGGTCGAGGTGTCGCCGCGGAACCTCGGAATCGATACCGAACAACGCCTGCCCGAGCTTGTAGACGACGCCGGTGCCGCAGAGCTCCGGGAACGGGTACGTCGAGGGACGGGTCGCGACGATGGGACAGTCGGGCAGCGTCTCACCGGGCCGGTGATGGTCGGTGACGATGACGTCGAGCCCGCGTTCCCTCGCCTCCGCCACCTCGGCGACAGCCGTGATCCCGCAGTCGACGGTGAGGACGAGCCCGCAGCCGTCGTCCGCGAGGCGGGCCAGGGTCTCGCTGCGGACGCCGTAGCCCTCGTCGAAGCGGCTCGGCAGGTGCCATGTGACGTCGGCGCCGAGCTCGCGCAAGAGGAGAACGGCGAGCGCGGTGGCGGCGATGCCGTCGACGTCGTAGTCCCCGTGGACGCAGATCCGGCGGCGCTGCTCCACGGCGGCGCGGATCTGCGCGCACGCAGCTTCCATGTCGCCGAGCAGGAACGGGTCGTGCGGAGGCTGCTCGCCGTCGAGGAAACGGCGCGCGTCGGCGGGGTCGCAGTAGCCGCGCCGGACGAGCACGGCCGCGGTCAGCTCCGAGATGCCGAGCGTGCGGGCGAGCTCCGCCTGGTCAGCAGGCGGGCAGTCGGCGAGTGTCCAGGTGCCGTCTTGCATGGGGTAGCCACGCTACGGAGAGCGGCGGACGGAATCTGCCCCGTTGCCTGTCCCGCCGGGACAGGTGCGCACGAATTGCCAACCTCCTGGCACAAAGCCGCGAGCCCTGGGTCACCGGCGAAGCGCACGCTTCGCGGTCCCCTGGGCGGGTGGGGGTTTGGGATGGAGTAGAAGAGGGCCACGTCCGCACCATCCGCGAGCGACCTACGGCGCGAGTTCCTCCTCGACCCGGAGATCGCGTTCCTCAACCACGGCTCGTTCGGCGCCTGCCCGCGCCCAGTCTTCGAGCGCTACCAGGCGTGGCAGCGGGAGCTCGAGCGCGAGCCGATCGACTTTCTCGACCGCCGCCTGCCCGCGGCGAGCTCTGCGACCTCCTTGGGACGGAGCCGCTCGCTCCAGAGACGATGCTCGCCCAGATGGCGACCGTCAGACTCCCCCACCCCGCCCCGGGCCTTTCCGAGCGACTCTTCACACGCCACCGGGTCGAGATTCCCCTCGGCGGCCGCGAGAACGATCTCCTGCGCCTGTCCGTCGCCGCCTACACGACGCGCGACGACATCGACGGCTGTTAACCGCCCTCGTTCGGGAGCTTGACGCCGAGCACCGTCAGCAGGACGAGTAAGCTGAGGCCGAGCAGCCAGTAGGCAACGACGCGCCGCGGGTGAGGCGACTCCTGCAGCGAGGCGAGCGCGACCTTCCCCCACAGAAGCACGAGGCCGACGGCGGCGGCTCCGCCCACGACGATCACAGGAGCCAGGGAGACCGCCTTGTCGAACGGCCAGGAGAGCGCCCACGCCGTCAGAGCGACGAGCCCCAGAACGGTCGCAAGCGCCGCCGAATAGCGGAAT
>DASYOZ010000175.1:0-4034 GCA_036007185.1 Gaiellaceae bacterium
AGGAAGTTCACGAGCTGGAGCCCGGTGCAGACGGAATCGCTCTCGGCGACCAGCTCCGGGTCGCCGAGCCGCCGGAGGACGCCGAGCACGAGCCGGCCGCACGGGTCGGCGGAGTGGACGCAGTAGTGCTTCAGCTCCGCCCACGTCTCGTACTCGCTGACGCGCTGGTCCATGCGGTTCGCCTCGATCAGCCGCAGGAACGGCTCACGCGGCAGGTCGAACTCGCGGATCGTCGGCTCAACGTTCCGGAGCACCGGCCACGTTGCCTCCCCGAAGAATGCCGCATCGACCTCCCGCTCGAGCTCGTCGAGGGCCGCGAGCCGGTCGCCGTCGTACGCGTCGCCCAGCTCGTCGACCAGCCTCGCGTAGCAGTAGAGCGACCGGATGTGCGGCCGCAGTGGACGCGGAAAGAGGACAGAGCCGACCGGAAAGTTCTCGCCGGCGGCACGCGCTGCGATCTCGGCGAGCTCCACGCGGGCATTCTTGCTTGAATGGCCGCGCGTGCGGCAGCGCGCACGCGAGCCGATAAGGGGGAGGGCATCTTTGACCGACGCGCGAGCACCGGGTCCCGGGACGTCCGGAGGACGCGAGGCCGCGGTGGCACGGGTCGACCAGCGGGACGGGGCAGTCGTCGTCTCGCTGGCGGGAGAGCTCGACCTCTACAACGCCGAGGAGGTGCGGAGTGCACTGCTCGACGCCTGCGCCTCGGAGCCGGGGGTGCTCGTGATCGACCTCGAGGAGGTGCGCTTCATCGACTCGACCGCCCTCGGTGTGCTGATCGAGGCGCGCTCGAGGATGGCCGACCGCCAGGGCTTCCGTCTGGCCTCGCCCGGTCTCGAGACCCGGCGCGCGCTGGAGGTGTCGGGCCTGGACCGCCACTTCCTCGTCCACGACACGGTTGCGGAGGCCCTCGAAGCAGCTCGCTGATGGTGTGCGAACCGCTGCTGCCGCCCGAGTCGCTCGCTCGCTACGCCGACGCGATCGTCCGCGCGTCGCTCGGCATCGGGAAGGGCGACACGCTCGTCGTCCAGGGCCAGCCCGAGCACCGCGAGCTGTTCGTCGCGGTCGCGGAATCCGCGTACCGCGCCGGCGCGCAGTTCGTCGACGTCGTCACCGCCGACCCGCTCGTCATGCGCGCAAAGCTGTTGCACGGCTCCGATGACGCGATCGGCGCGCTCTCGCCGTGGTCTCGCCGCCGACTCCGCGAGGTTGCGGGCACGCGTGGAGCGCTCGCAGGGATCACCGGCGAGGGAGAGGCCGGCTACCTCGACGGCATCCCACCCGAGCGCATCACGACCGACTATTCGCGGCTGGCGCAACAGACGGCGTTCCTGCGCCGCGCGCAGCTGAACATGCATGCGCGCTGGACGATCGCCGGCTGGCCGACCGACCACTGGGCGGGGCAGGTTTACCCAGAGCTCGAGCCGCTCGCCGCGAAACGCCGACTGGCCGGCGACCTCCTCCGCTTCTGCCGCCTCACCGATGAGGACGGGAAAGGGACGAGCGGCTGGCTCAAGCACCTGCGCACGCTCAGCCGCCGTTCGGCGCGCCTGACGAAGCTCGGCCTGGCTCGGCTCGAGCTGCGCGGGCCCGGCACGGAGCTCGACGTCGGCCTCGCCGCGGCCACGCTCTGGATCGGCGGCCGGGAGACGCTCGTCGACGGCCGGAAGCTCGCGCCGAACATGCCTACCGAGGAGACCTTCACGAGCCCTGACCCGCGTGCGACGAACGGGACGTTCCGCTGCACCTTCCCGCTCTCGTTCCGCGGCCGGCTGATCCACGGGCTGCGCGGCGAGTTCTCGAACGGACGGCTCGTCCGGCTCGACGCCGACTCGGACGACGATCGCGACTTCGTCGCCGCGTACATCGACACGCACAAGATGGGCCGGCGGCTCGGCGAGGTCGCGCTCGTCGACGCCTCGTCGCGTATCGGCGAGACGGGCCGGATCTACTACAACACCCTGCTCGACGAGAACGCGGCGGCCCACATCGCGTTCGGCAGCGGCTTCGGCGGCACACGCTCGCAGACCCCTCCGCGCGCTGTCAACCGCTCGACGATCCACCTCGACGTCATGATCGGGAGCCCCGAGC
The DNA here is from genome assembly GCA_036007185.1 of Gaiellaceae bacterium. Classification (GTDB taxonomy): domain Bacteria; phylum Actinomycetota; class Thermoleophilia; order Gaiellales; family Gaiellaceae; genus Palsa-739. The sequence continues at coordinate 2,092 of DASYOZ010000175.1, forward strand.
TCGAGGCGACCGGCGTCGACGCGCGCGGCCGGCGGATCCCGCTGATCCGCGAGGGGACGTGGCAGATTTGATGGGAAAGGCCGTCATAGCTGCGGCGCTCGGCGCGGCCGTGGTGCTCGCGGCCGGCTGCGGCGGCGGCTCGCCTCCCCGGACGACGACGCAGGCGGTCAGCAGGGTTCCGAAGTGCACGCTCTCGGCGAAACAGCGTCACGTGATCCGGCGGGCGAAGCGCATGATCGTCCGTATGCACCAGCTGGAGGCGCCGCTGAAGACAGTGCACGAGCACGGACCGATGCCGCTCGAGCTGGAGCTCAACCGCTTCCTGCTCTCCATCGGCGTCCTGCCGGTCGACGAGCGAGCATTGCTCATCCGCAAGGCCAAGAGCGCGGTCGGCCTCTGCCAGGACTGCTTTGACGCCCTCGAAGCAATCGAGCCCGCAGTACAGACGAAACTCGGCGAATCCCCCTGCAAGCCCGGCTTCTAGTCCCGGGCGAAGAGCTGCGCTCTTCGCCCGGTGGTGAACGAACTCCGCCAACGAGAGAGCGTGGTCTCCCGTTGGCTCCGTGCAGTCGAGCCTTTTGAGGGCTGACGCAGGATTCGAGATCGCGCTCCCGTCGCGAGCGGACGGGCCTACGGCGCGTCCGCCCGCGAAGATTCGGCGGCGTCGTAACGTGCCGTTACGCCCCCGCCCTTTCCGCGGTCAGGGTTCGAAAGCGCTTGAATCAGAACCAGGCGAAGGGCCGGAGGCTAAGACATCCGCTTTAGCGGGGGCTTAGCCGCAGGCCGCACTGCGCTCGCGCCGGCCTCCGCCGCGCGCGAGCGCACCAGACAGCCAGACCGTCCAGAGCATCAAAAACCAAGAACAGCACGAAGCCAACCGGAGACCACGCTCTCCGGTTGGCGGAGTTCCCTATCCCAGCGAGCGAAGCGCCAGCTTCGCGAGCTAGCCGTCGACGAGGAGCCCGTTGAGCGGGCCCCAGAGCGCCTCGGTGCGGTGGGAGACGTGGGGCAGCAGCGTCAGCTTCCCGTCCGCCCAGCCGTCGCGCTTTCGTCGCTCGAGCCGCTCCTCGGCGAGCGGCGTCCACCGCTCGTCGAACACGCGGGCGGGGTCGCCGTCGATTTCCCCGCGCGGCAGCTCGAGGTGCTCTTCCCACAGTCTCAGCCGTAGCTCCCGCGCGAGCGCCGGGTCGCGGACGACGACGTTCGCCTCGGTGTCGTTGAAGAGCGAATGCTCGTTGAGGTTCGCCGAGCCGACCGTCAGCCAGGCGTCGTCGACCACGGCGGCCTTCGAATGGACGTAGACCGGGTGACCGCCGGGGCCCGGCTGATAGAGGGTGCAGGCGAGGAAGCGGGTCGTGTCGTCTCCGGACTCCTTGTCGGCGGCGATGAGGAGCCCGACCTGGCCCCTGCTGTCGTCCGCGCCGTTGTTCGGGTGCGAGGGGAGGAGCGCGATCACGCGAAAGTCGTCGCACGGCGGGTGGCGGAGCTTCGCGGCGAGGGCGAAGGTCACCTCCGGCGACCAGAGGAACTGGCTCTCGATGTAGACGAGCCGCTCGGCAGCGCGCAGCGCCCGGAGGTAGCTCTCGAGGATCGACCACTCGCCGTCCCGGCAAGGCTCGTACAGCCGCGCCGGCACCGTACGCACGAGCTGCGCCTCGAGGCCGCCGGAGGTCAGCGCGCCGGCGGGCTCGCCCGGCTCGTCGCCGCCGGCAGCGCGCCAGCGCATGAGGAAGTGCCGCGCGACGTCCGTGACGACCGGCCCCTCGAGCCGCAGCGCAGTATCGTGCCAGCCGAGCCCGTCCCGACGCGGGTGCTCGTTCGAGTCGAGCCGGTCGCCGGCGAGGCGCGTCAGGTCGATCCCGCCGACGAAGGCCGCTTCGTCGTCGACGACGACGAGCTTCTCGTGGTGGCAGTGGAACGGCCGCTCGCGCGCGTCGAGCGCC
>DASYOZ010000176.1:0-10814 GCA_036007185.1 Gaiellaceae bacterium
GGCCATTATCGTCGGCGCCCCGGTGCGTTTTCGTTCCCCGCACGACCGCGAGATCGTCCGCCTCGCGCTGCCGGCGCTCGGAGCGCTCGCAGCGGAGCCGCTGTACGTCCTCGCCGACACGGCGATCGTCGGTCACCTCGGTCGGCCCCAGATCGCAGCGCTGGGCCTCGCCGGCACCGTCCTCGTCGGAGCGTTCACGATCTTCAACTTCCTCACGTACGGGACGACGGCGGTCGTGGCGCGCGCGTCTGGCGCCGGGCGGGAGGACGAGGCCGCGCGGCTCGCCGCGCAGGCGTTGTGGGCTTCGCTCGGGATCGGGTTCGTGCTGCTCGTGGGTTGCGAGATCGTCGCCGCCCCGCTCCTCGCGGGGTTGGGCGGCCACGGCCGCTCCGGACATTTCGCACTCGTCTACTTCCGCATCGCGGCGGTGGGCCTGCCGGCGGCACTCGTCGCGCTCGCCGGCCAGGGTTATCTGCGCGGCGTCTCGAACCTCCGCCGGCCGCTCGAGATCGTCGTCGCCGCGAACCTCGCCAACCTGGTGCTCGAGCTGCTCTTCGTCTACGGCTTCGGCTGGGGGATCGCCGGCTCGGCCGCCGGAACGGCCATCGCGCAGGCCGGGATGGGCGCCGCCTTCGTCGTCGAGCTGCTGCGACCCCCGGCGCCCTCGCGGCGACCGAGCCTCCGGGAGATGCAGCCGCTCTTCCGCATCGGGAGGCAGATCTTCGTCCGCACGGCCGCGCTCTACGCGTCGTTCCTCGTCGCCGCATCCGTGCTCGCGCGCATGGGCGACGCGGAGCTCGGCGCGCACCAGATCGCGTACCAGCTCTTCCTCTTGATCGCGCTCGTCCTGGACGCGATCGCGATCACCGGCCAGGTGATCGTCGGGCGGATGCTCGGAGCCGGCGACGCCGACGGCACATACGCGGCGGCCGTGCGCATGATCTGGTGGTCGGTCGTCGTCGGCCTCATCTTCGCAGCGGTGCTAGCGCCGCTGTCGTACGCGTTGCCGCGGGCGTTCACGGACGACCCGGAAGTCCTTCACCAGGCGGCGCTCCTGTGGCCCTTCCTCGTGGCGATGCAGCCACTCGGCGGCGCGGTCTTCGCGCTCGACGGGATCCTCATCGGCGCGGGCGACACGCGGTATCTCATGTGGTCGATGCTCGCCGCGAGCGCTCTCTTCGTGACCCTCGCCGCGCTCGCCCTCGCCCTTGGATGGGGGATCGTCGGCGTCTGGGCCGCGCTCGACGTGCTGATCGCAGCGCGGCTCGCGCTCCTCGGCCCTCGCTTCGTGCGGCGCCAATGGGCAGTAGTCGGCTGGGACTAAAGGCACGGGGGAAACCATGTTTCCCCCGTGTGCCGCCTTCTTCAAAGTCGAGAGCGAGGGCTAAGATCGGCCGATGGAGGGCCTCGCGGAGCTGCACACCCACCTCGGCGGCTCGGTTTCGTCCGACATCCTCTGGTCGCTCGCCCATCAGCAGGGGATCGCACTTCCGGTCAAGGACTACTGGGACTTCGAGCGGCTCGTGACCGTCTCCGATCCGCGCGGCGTGCCGGATCTCGACGCGCTCGACGCGATCTACCACTGGACCGAGCTGATCCAGTCGAGCCCGGCCGCCGTCGAGGTCTCGGTGCACGGCGCGATCGGCGGCGCCTACCGCTCGCAGGGGATCACGACGCTCGAGCTCCGGTTCAACCCGATGAAGCGGAACCGCGGGGGCGAGCGCGACCTCGACCACATCATCCTCGCCGCAAGCCGTGGGCTCGACGTCGCCAGCCTCGAGTACCCGCAGGTGCGCGCTGGCCTGATCCTGATGATGGATCGGACGTTCACGCCGCGCCAGAACGAGATCATCGTCGAGAAGGCGATTCGCTGGGCGCCGCGCGGCGTCGTGGGCATCGACATCGCGGGGCCGCGGCCCGGCCACGAGCGGTGGGACTACTCCCAGGTGCAGCCGATGGTGGAGGAGGCTCGCGCAGCCGGGCTCGGGGTGACGATCCACGTCGGCGAGGAGGGCGGGGAGATGGGCCGGGCCGAGATCGGCGAGGTGCTCGAGCTCCTGCGTCCGGACCGGATCGGGCACGGGATCCTCGCCGTCGGCGACGACGCGCTGATGAAGGAGCTGCGCGACCGCGAGGTCGTGCTCGAGATCTGCCCGACCTCGAACCTTCTCACGAAGTCGCTGTCCGACGAGGACGCGGTGCGCGATGTCCTCCGCACCTTCGTCGAGCACGGCGTCCTCTTCACGATCGCGACGGACGGGCCGGAGATGATGCGGACGCACCTCCGCGACGAGTTCGACCTGCTGCTACGGATCGGCGCGCTGACGCAGGAGGAGCTCACCGAGGCCAACGCGCGCGGCCACGAGGCGAGCTTTGTGGGCGGATCGCAGGCCGCACGGCCGAATACCCCCGTCGGCCGATAGCTGCCGCGCCGTCCCGGCCATAGCGTGCCCGGACATGAGAGGCAACGACGAGGCAAAGCCCGACCTGACCGAGCGCCAGCTCCAGATCGTTGTGCTGATCGCGCGCGGGTGCTCGAACGACGAGGTCGGAGAGCGTCTCGGCATCTCGCCGAGAACGGCGAAGGCGCACAGCGATGCGCTCCGCCAGAAGCTCGGCGTGCCGAGACGGCGGCAGATCCCTGCCGCATTCAAGGCGCTCACCGGCGAGGACCCACTCGCACGGGAGCTTGCGCCGGCTCTTTCCGGCGCCGGGGGCTGACGGCGAACCCGCGCTCGGGCCCTACCCCGAGCGCGGGCCCCCCGCTTGCAGCAGTCGCGACAAGCAACTGAGAGAGGAGTAGGGTTCTCAGATCCCGGGCGCCATCCGGCCCGGCAGGGGAATGGTGGAGACAATCAAAGCGGCGGCCTCGCCGGCGCTCGATCACATCATCGAGCGCCCGCGGCTGATCGCACGGCTCGACGAGGGAGGCGGTTCGCGCGTCTCGGTCCTGGCGGCTCCCGCCGGCTACGGGAAGACGACGCTGGCGCGCCAGTGGTCTCAGCGACAGGTCGGCCGGGTCGCATGGCATCGCACGACGCGCGCGTCGGGAGACATTGCCGTTCTCGCCGTGAAGCTCGACGAGTTGCTGGCCTCGATCGCGCCGGACCTCCCGCGCGAGCCGCAAAAGGTCGCCTCGATCGCGTCGGTCAACCCGAGCCCCAAGCCGCTCGGGAAGGCGATCCTCCGCACCTTCGAGCCACTGACCCAGGACGTCCTTCTCGTCGTGGACGAGTGGGAGGCGGCTGGCACGGAGGAGGCGGAAGAGCTCCTGTCGATGCTTGTCGAGGGCCTCGACATTCGGTTCCTGATCACGACGAGAACGCGGCCGGACTGGTTCACGCCACGCCTCGAGGTGTATGGCGAGGGCCTTGAGATCGGCGTCGATGATCTCGCCATGACCGACGAAGAAGCGACTCGGGTGCTCGCCGCACTCGGAGCCGTCGCAGGTCGAGCGCGGCTGATGCGCACCGCCCACGGCTGGCCCGCGGTGCTGGGCCTCGCGGCGATGAGCGGAGACGTCGACTTCACGTCTAGCCGCCTGCTCTCCCACACGCTCTACGAATTCCTCGCCAACGAGCTGCTCGCGAGCGCGGAGGCGGAGACGCAGACCGCCCTGATGCTGCTCGCGGTTGCGTCAGTTCCGGACATCGACGTGGCACGTACCGTCCTCGGCGCGGACGCCGACCACGTGATCGAGGACGCCGTCGCACGCGGCCTGCTGGCAGTGACGGAGCGCAAGTCGCTCTCGCTCCATCCGCTCCTCCGCGAGCTGCTGCTCCAGCGCTTCGGCGAGGCGGATTCGGAGACGCGCGCGGCTCTGCTGTCGCGTTGCCGCAGGTTCTTGGACGCGCACCGGTGGGACGAGGCGCTGTGCGTTGCCGAGGCCGCGCGCGATTCGGCGTTCGTCATCGAGGCGATCGGAGCCGCATTGGACGACCTCCTCGCCGCCGGTCGCACGAGCAGCCTGCAGCGCTGGGTCGCCGCCGCGAGAGCCGCGGGAGCCGAAGGCGGCCTGATTGACTATGCGGAAAGCGAAGCCATGCTGCGAGCCGCCGAACTCGACCAGGCTATCGCGCTTGCCACGCAAGCGGCGAGTTCGCTCGACGGAGATCTTGCTGCACGTGCCCACCTCGTCGCGGGAAGGGCAGCCGATCTGACTGACCGCTCGCCGGTAGCCGAGGAACACGCCGAATCGGCGACTTCTCTGGCTCACACACAGGCGACTCGCGAGGGAGCCTTATGGCTGCGCTTCCTAGCAGGCGTTGGGCCCGAGACCCCCGAGCTGCGAGATCGGTTCGATCTCTTCAAACGCAACGCCCGGTCGGGCATCCAGCAGTCCCTGATGGTGGCGGCCGGGGACCTGACGCTGGCACAGCTGGACGGCGGGCTCGAGCGGGCAATAGATGATGGGCGATGCGCGCTATCACTAGCTACGGAAGGGGTCGATCCGATCGCACATACCGCGCTCTTAAGCACCTACAGCTACGCGCTCATCACGACCTGCCGCTACGAAGAGAGCCTGAAGCACATCGAGGCGCTAACGCGCATCGCGGAGACGTGTGACCTCGAGTTCCCAGTCGGTTATGCGCAGATCTTCCGCGCGAAGGCACTCATCGGATTGCGTAGGTTTGGCCCAGCTGGCCGGACGCTGTCGAGGCTCGAACGTCGGATGCAGGATCAACCAGGCAGCTACTTCCGCACCAATCTTGCGGTTCAGCGTGCTCGGTTACATGTAAGTGTCGGCGATCTGAAGCGAGCCCTCGACGTTCTGTCTCCGGGCCCGCTCGAGGAGTTAAGTAAGACGGGACGGGGTGAATTTCTCGGTTGGCAGGCCCTCCTCAACGCCGCTTCGGGGGAATCCGATCGGGCGCAAACGCAAGCGGCCGAGGCCCGGCTTACGAGCCGCGCCCTTGAAGTAACTGCGCTCTCCGTTCTCGCGGAAGCGATCGTCGCACTAGGCGATAAGGACACAGCGACGGTGGCCGCCCGAATGCAGACCGTAATCGACAGCCGGATCTGGGACCCGGTTGTCATCGTGCTGCGCGCAGCCCCCGCAATTGGTGTGTTCATTGCCGGTGAGACTGCGTGGCGCGGTTGGTTGCAGCGGCTGCTCACTGCTTCGTCGGACACCTCGCTCGCGAGCAGATTCGGGCTTCGAGTGCCCCGCGCGGCCAAGCGCGCGACCGAGCTGACCCCGCGCGAAGGCGAGGTCCACGATTTGCTCGCCCAAGGATTGACCAACGAAGAGATCGCAAACCTTCTGTACATCAGCCTCTCGACCACGAAGGTGCACGTCAAGCACATCTACGACAAGCTCGGTGTTCGGTCGCGGCTCGAGGCGGCTCGAGCTCTACGTGACGACGTCTAGCGCCACGGCAACGTCCTCCCCGCCTTGCTCGAGCTGCAACCGCTCGCGCATGAACGAGGAGCCTCGGCCGGAGCGATAATCGTCGTCGGCCGTTGCCAGGATCGCCTCGAACGCCGCTACGACCGACGTATCGAACTGTGTCTCGACGGCCTGAGCGAGACGCATGCGAGCGACCCGGCTCGGCAGCGCTTCACGATATGGACGGTCTGATGTCATCGCGTCGTACGCGTCGGCGACACCGATGATCCGTGCGAGGACTGGGATCTCGTCGCCGGGCAAGCCGTCCGGATAGCCCATGCCGTCGATGCGCTCGTGGTGAGAGCGAACGATGTCGGCAATCTCGGAGTAGTCGTCGACGTTGCGCAGGATCCTCTCGCCGATCTCCGAGTGCTTCTCCATCTGCCGGCGCTCCTCGAGTGTCAGAGGCCCGGGCTTCTCAAGCAAGCCGGCGGGCAGACCGATCTTGCCGATGTCGTGGACTAGGCCGCACAGGTGGACGAGCTCTTGTTTCTTCTGGGGTAGTCCCATGCGTTCGGCGATGTCGCGGGCGTAGATCGCAACAGCCGCTGAATGACCCGCCGTGTACTGGTCGCGAGCATCGAGCGTTGCGACCAGGGCGGTCGCAAAAGAAAGACTCGTCCTGCGTAGCCTTTCATTCGCCTCCGCGAGGTCCTGGCTTACGACCTTCTCCTGCTGATAAAGGTTGAGTAGACGCTGCGCCGCGAGAGCTGGAATGAAGAAGATAAGGACGAGCCACAGCGAGTAGACGTGGTAGCCATAGACGAATAGCGCGAGAACTGGAACGTAGAGCGGCACTGTGAGTAGGGAGACCGAGGTGATCGTGCGCAGAACCTCGGCAAGATTCCCTCGGCGCACCCAGACGGTCATGCCGAGGAGCACGCCGTCTGCGGCTAGATCCGCGACAGATGCCACAAGACTTGCGAGGAGGCAGTGTCCGAAGGTCGTTGGGCTGGGCACGAGCGTCCAGGCAGCGAGACCAGCGGTGGCAGCCGTCAGACCGCGGATCGGCGTATAGACGCCCCATTTCAGGGGCGACTCGCGCAGATCCCAGACATTCGAGACCGCACCGACAGCAAATCCGCCGAGCGGCCCGAACGCGACAGCCGAGAAGACGAGCGGCAGGAACGAGACGGACATCGAAGTCCGCTCCGTGACCCCCACGCTCTGGCGCTCCGCGACCGCCGCGACCGCCCCTACCACGAGCAAAGCCCAGATTGGCGGCAGTCGGTAGCCGTGCAACCACAGTGCAGCTACCGCGCCAGTCGAGCCGACGCAGAGGAAAACCGCCCAGGCGACCGTTCGGACATCGCAGCCAGCTAGACCTTTGACCAGCCGATCCAGCCTTGCGTCTCCCCCAAAAGGGGTATAGGCTGGCGTCGCCGTCAGTTCCCGATTGATCGGAGTTCCCAATGCGCCGTTCCCTTGCAAGCCTCGCCCTCCGCGCCGGTACCGTCGGCCAGGGTAAGTACTGGTAGAGCCGTCGGATAGTCCGTTATCCACAGCTTGTGAACTATCCCCCCTGTGGGGGATCCGCACAAGGGCTGGGAAACGGATCGGCAGTTTCACGGGCGCCGGGTGATGTTCACCCGGCGCTTCGTTTTTCCTTGTCCACAGCAGGAGATCGCGGCTGTGGACGAACCTAGCCGATGATGCCGCGGCGGAAGCCGACCGCGACTGCATGCGCGCGGGAGCGCGCCTGGAGCTTCGCGAGCAGGTGCCGCACGTGCGACTTCACGGTTTCCTCCGAGAGGAACAGCTTCTGGCCGATCTCGCGATTCACGAGCCCGTCGGAAATGAGCTGCAAAACCTCGACTTCCCGGCCCGTCGGCTCCTGCTCGAGCTCGCGAAGCGGGCTCTGGAGCGGAATCACGTCGGCGCCGCCGGTACCGCGACGCCGCGCCGCAACCTCTTCAAAGCGGCGCGAGTGCGTCAAATACCGGCTGAGGATCTCCTTGCGCTCCGCAGCATCCACGACCCGAGTATCGGCCTCGGATACGAGCCGCTTTAGCGCCTGCGACTACCTCGAACGGGTGTCGGACGCAGGCGCCACGGCCGGATCGGAGCGCCCCGACGTGTCCTGCGGCAGCTCCGTCCCAGCCTCGGTCGGCGTCTGCTTCTCCGCCACCTCCACCCGGCGCAGCGTCTCCTGATCGACGTTGAGTGGGTGGTGGCACGCCGCGAGGTGGCTGTTCCCGTAGTCGACGAGCGGCGGTTCCACCTGCTTGCACACATCCGTCGCGTAACGGCAGCGCGGATGGAAGCGGCAGCCGCTCGGCGGGTTGATCGGGCTCGGCACGTCTCCCTCGAGCACGATGCGCGCTCTCTTCTCGGCGAGATCCGGATCCGGGATCGGCACCGCCGAGAGAAGCGCCTCGGTGTACGGCATGATCGGCCGGGTGTACAGCTCATCCGCCTGCGAGAGCTCGACGATCTTGCCGAGGTACATCACCGCGATGCGGTCGCTCACGTGCCGGACGACGCCGAGGTCGTGGGCGATGAAAATGTACGTGAGCTGAAACTCGTTCTGCAGGTCCACGAGCAGATTCAGCATCTGCGACTGGATGGAGACGTCGAGGGCCGAAACGGGCTCGTCCGCGACGATCAGCTCCGGCCGCAACGCAAGCGCCCGCGCAATCCCGATCCGCTGTCGCTGGCCGCCGGAGAACTCGTGCGGGAAGCGGTTGTAGTGCTCGGGAGAGAGGCCGACGGTTTCGAGGATCTCCCCCACGCGCCGCTTCTGGTCCGCCCGGCTGCCGAGATCATGGATTCGCATGGGGTCGGACACGATCGTCCCCACGCGCTTGCGCGGGTTGAGCGACGCATACGGATCCTGGAAGACCATCTGCATCTCGCGCCGCAGCGGCCGGAGACGCCGCGTGCCGAGATGCTCGATGTGTGTTCCCTGAAAGATGACCTCGCCGGCCGTCGGCTCGAGCAGGCGGACGATCGTCCGGCCCAGCGTCGACTTCCCGCAGCCCGACTCGCCGACGAGACCGAGCGTCTCCCCCTTTTGGACGGCGAAGCTCACGTCGTCGACGGCGTGAACGTGCGCGACCTCGCGCTGCAGGACGCCCTTCCGGATCGGGAAGTACTTCTTGACGTGGCGGACCTCGAGGAGCGGAGCCTCGCCGGGCTCGCTCGCCTGGTCGAAGACGGTCACGCCGCCTCCGCCGAGCCGCCGGAGATGGTTTCCTCGCGTTGGCCGCGCTTGAACTCGACGTCGAGCCAGCAACGATCGACATGGCCGGGCGTCTCGACGCGGTTCTCCAGCGCCGGCTCCTGCATGCACTTGTCAAAGGCATGCGGGCAGCGCGGCCGGAACTTGCAGCCCTCCGGCAGGTTGATGAGCGACGGCGGCATCCCTTTGATCGTGTGCAGGCGCTCGACTCGAGGCCGGTCGAGCCGCGGGATCGAGCCGAGCAGCCCCCAGGTGTACGGCATCTGCGGGTCGTAGAAGACGTCGCGCTTGCTGCCTTGCTCGACGACACGGCCGGCGTACATGACGATGATCTCGTCGGCGATCTCCGCGATCACGCCGAGGTCGTGGGTGATGAAGATCACAGCCGAGTCGAACTCGTCTTTGAGCCGGCCGATCAGCTCGACGATCTGCGCCTGGATCGTGACGTCGAGCGCCGTCGTCGGCTCGTCCGCGATGAGGACCGACGGGTTGCAAGAGAGCGCCATCGCGATCATCGCGCGCTGCCGCATGCCGCCCGAGAACTGGTGCGGGAAGTCGTCGGCGCGCGACTCCGGGTTCGGAATCCCGACCTGGCGGAGCAGCTCGACCGTCCGCGCCCGTGCGGCGCCCTTGCTGATTTTCTCGTGCGCCTGGATCGCCTCGCCGATCTGCTCGCCGATCCGGTAGACCGGGTTCAGCGAGGTCATCGGATCCTGGAAGATCATTCCCAGCTCGTTCCCACGGAAGTTCTGCATGTCGCGGTCGGAGACCTGGAGCAGGTCGGTTCCCTCGTAAAGCACCTCGCCGTCGAAGCGGGCGTTCACGCCGCGCGTCAGTCCCATGAGCGTCATTGCGGTCACGCTCTTTCCCGAGCCCGACTCGCCGACGATGCCGAGGACCTTGCCCCGCTCGAGCCCGAACGAGATGCCGCTGACGGCCTGCACGATCCCGTCTTCGGTCGCGAACCGGACCTTGAGGTCCTTGACCTCGAGCAGCGGATCGGCCATCAGGTCAGCCGGATCCGCGGATCGAGGTAGGCGTACGCGACGTCGACCACCATCGAGAAGAACACGATGAAGGCGGCGCCGTACAGCGTGACGCCCATCAGCGTTGGCAGGTCTTGCGTGCTTATCGCCTGGAAGGCGAGGTAGCCGACGCCGTGGATGGAGTAGACGGCCTCGGTGATGATCGCGCCGCCGCCGAGCACGGCAGCGAAGTCGAGCCCGAACAGCGTCACGATCGGAATGAGAGACGCCCGCAGAGTGTGCTTGAGGAGGATTCGTTGGGACGAAAGTCCCTTCGCCTTCGCGGTGCGCACGAAGTCCTCGTTGATCGTGTCGAGGATGTTCGACCGGAGGACCCTCCCGTAGAAGCCGATGAAGAGCACCGCGAGGGTGAACCACGGCAGGATCAGGTGATAGAGCCATTGCACGGGGTCCTGGGACAACGGCACGTAGCCGCCGGGGGGGAACAAGGTGCCGAACGTACCTCCGAGGCCGTTCTCGGTGAAGAGATAGAGAAGGATCAGCCCAAGCCACGCCACGGGCAGCGAGATCCCGATGAGGGCGAGGGCGGTGATCAGACGGTCGGTAGCCCGGCCGGCCGTAACCGCCGAGATCGTGCCCACGAGGACGCCGAGGCCGAGCCAGATGATTCCCGCGCCGATGCAGAGCGAGAAGGTGGCCGGCAACCCTTCTTTGATCTGCTGCACGACATTCGTCCCGTCGTAGTACGAGATGAGCGTCCCGGTGAACAACGACTTCACCATGTCGAACCACTGGATGAGGACGTTGTGGTCGAGCCCGAGCTTCTGACGGATCGACGCGATGTTGGCCGGCGTCGCCACCTTGCCCGCGATCCGGAGGGCGGGGTCGCCGCCTGGGATCACGATGAAGATGAGGTAGACCATGAAGCTGACGGCGATCAGGACGAGGATCATCCCGATGATCCGCCGGATGACGAACGCCACCATCTAGCCGGCCTGCCGCATCAGTGCTCGATCCTCACCTTCGACCGCGGGTCGAGCGCGTCGCGCAGCCCGTCGCCGAACACATTGATGGAGAGCACGGTAAGGGCGAGCATCAGCCCGGCCCAGAGACTGAGCCAGGGGTTGTTCGCGAGAGTGCCCTGGCCATCCGCGATCATCGTCCCCCAGGACGGGTTCGGCGGCTGCACACCCGCCCCGAGGAACGAAAGGGCAGCTTCCGTGAGGATCGTGCTCGCGACGATCAGCGTGAACAGCAC
>DASYOZ010000177.1:0-14213 GCA_036007185.1 Gaiellaceae bacterium
TCGGCGTCGTCCTCCCGCGTCGTCGGCGCGCCGAAGAAGGCGAGGACGCCGTCGCCCGCGAGGTCCTTGATGTGGCCGCCGAGCGACTCCACCTCGCCGACGATCCGGGCCACCGCCTCCCCGACGACGAGCTTCACGTCCTCGGGGTCGAGCCGCTCCGCCAGCGCGGTCGAGCCGACGACGTCGGTGAAGACGGCGGTCAGGACCTTCCGCTCCTCGCGCACGGCGGTGGTCATAGGCAGAGGAAAGCGGAGGAACGCGCGAGGTTCAAGGGCGCCGCGCCGCGTGCGCCGCGAGGGCCGCGTCGACGGCCTCGTCGCCGGCCGCCTCCCTGGCCGCGGTGTCGAGGGGCTCCGGGTCGGAGTGGAGCCGAAGTTCCGTCCGCGCCTCGTCGAGCGCGCCGCGGCCGAGCAACGCCGCCGTCGCCGCCCAGAGCGGCCCGTCGCCATCCGCCTCCTCAGCCCGCACCTGGCTGCAAAGCGAGATCAGCTCCGAGAGGTCCGCGACCGCGGCGACCTCGTGCAGCGCCGAGATGCGCGCCACGCCGTGCGCGTAGAGGTAGTCGCCGAGCAGGAGCGCCGTGTCGTCGTCCGGCGGTGCGAAGAGACGCGGCCGGCCGTAGTGCACGAGATAGCCCTCGTAGATCGTCTCGAGCCCCAGCGCGTAGCGGGCCTCGCCGAGCGGCGAGAACACTGGGCTCTCATCGCGCTCGGAGTTCGGCAGCAGGCAGTCGGCCCAGAGCGTGCTCTCGGCCGACGCGTCGACGGCCATCGTCTCCCAGACGTCAGCCAGCAAAGCTCTCCAGCGCGGCGGCCGTCCGCTCGATCTCCTCCGCGCCGTGCATGGTGGAGGGGAAGAGCGCCTCGAACTGCGACGGCGGGAGGTAGACGCCCTGCTCGAGCAGGTGCCGGAAGACCGCGGCGTACCGCTCGGTGTCACAGTGCTGGGCGTCCTCGAAGTTGCGCACCGGGCCGTCGGTCATGAAGAGGGTGAGCAGCGCGCCGACCCGTTGCACGCGGCCGAACGGGGAGAGCGATTCGTCGAGGAGCGCAGCCCGGCTCTCGAGCTCCTCGTAGACGGCGGGGTCACGCAGCCGTCGCAGCACCGAGAGGCCGGCGGCCGTCGCGAGCGGGTTGCCGGCCAGCGTCCCGGCCTGGTAGACGGGTCCGGCCGGCGCGAGCAGGTCCATGATCTCCGCCCGGCCGCCGAAGGCCGCGAGCGGCAGCCCGCCGCCGACGATCTTCCCGAGCACCGTCAGATCGGGGAGGACGCCGTACCGCTCCTGCGCGCCGCCGCGCGCGACGCGAAAGCCCGTGATCACCTCGTCGAAGACCAGCAGCGCCCCCGAGACGTCGCACAGCCGGCGCAGCGTCTCGAGGTATGCCTGCTCGGGCGGGACGACGCCCATGTTCGCCGCGACCGGCTCCACGATGATCGCGGCGAGACCCTCGCCGTACCGCATCACCGCCTCGGCGGCGGCGTCGTGATCGTTGTACGGAAGGACGATCGTGTCCGCGGCGGCTCCGGCCGGGACGCCCGGCGATGCGGGGATGCCAAGAGTCGCGAGGCCGGAGCCCGCGCTCGCGAGCAGCGCGTCGGCGTGTCCGTGATAGCCGCCCGCCGTCTTGAGGATCAGGTCGCGCTTCGTGAACGCGCGCGCAAGGCGCAGCACACTCATCGCGGCCTCGGTCCCGGACGAGACGAGCCGAGCCTTCTCCACCGAGGGCACCGCGTCGACGATCTCGGCGGCGAGCTCCACCTCCGCCTCGGTCGCCGCGCCGAAGCTCGTGCCGCGGAGCGCGGCGTCGCGGACGGCCTCGACCGTTTCCGGGTCCGCATGGCCGAACACAAGCGGCCCCCAGGACATGACCCAGTCGAGGAGCCGTCGGCCGTCCTCGGTCTCGATATGCGCGGCCTTGCCGCTGCGGACGAAGAGCGGCTCGTCGAGCCCGACCGCGCGCATCGCCCGCACGGGCGAGTTCACTCCGCCGGGGATCAGCTCGAGCGCGCGGCGGTAGAGCTGCGAGCGCTCCGTCAGAGCCACGCGGGGAGGTCTCGCGTCCAGTAGCTGACCATCAGGTCGGCGCCGGCCCGCTTGATCGCCGTAAGCGACTCGAGCGCCGCCGCGCGCTCGTCGAGCCAGCCCGCCTGTGCGGCTGCCTTCACCATCGCGTACTCGCCGGAGACGTTGTAAGCCGCGAGCGGTGCCTGGAACGCCTCGCGCGCCGCGCGGATCACATCGAGGTAGGGCAGCGCCGGCTTGATCATGATCGCGTCCGCTCCTTCGGCGAGGTCGATCTTGCACTCGCGCAACGCCTCACGGACGTTGGCCGGATCCATCTGATAGCCGCGCCGGTCGCCGAACGCGGGCGCGCTGTCGGCCGCCTCGCGGAACGGGCCGTAGAAGGCGGAGGCGTACTTGGCCGAGTAGGCGAGGATGGGCGTCGTCTCGAAGTCCTGGTCGTCGAGCGCCTCGCGGATCGCGCCCACGCGGCCGTCCATCATGTCGCTCGGGGCGACGACATCGGCGCCGGCCTCGGCGTGGCTGACCGCGGTGCGTGCAAGCAGCTCGAGGCTGCGGTCGTTGTGGATCTCGCCGTCGACGACGACGCCGCAATGGCCGTGCGAGGTGTACTCGCAGAGGCAGACGTCCGTGAAGAGGACGAGCTCGGGGAAGCGCGGCCGCAGCGCGCGGAGCGCCTGCTGGACGATCCCGTCGTCCTCCCAGGCGCCGGTCGCCTCCTCGTCCTTCTCCGCCGGGACGCCGAACAGCATCAACGCCCGCACGCCCGAGGTCGCGAGGCCTTCTACTTCGCGGACGACACCATCGAGGTCGAAGCGCGCCATGCCCGGCAGCGCCTCGTTCGCGAACGGTTCGGGCGCGACGAAGAGCGGCATGACGAACTGGTCGAGCGAGAGCCGCGTCTCGCGCACGAGCCCGCGCAGCGGAGCGGTGCGGCGGAAGCGCCGGAGCCGGGTGACCGGAAACGGGCTCACAACGAAAGAGTACGCCGCCGCCGCTCAGACGGCGGACGCGGGCGGGCGCTCCGGCGTGGCCGGCTCGTCCTGCATCTCGAGGTCGATCTCCGCGAGCGGCTCGTTCCCCTCCCACTTCGCCAGCGTGACCCGCTCGGCGAAGAACTCCCACGCCGCACGGCCGGCGGCGAGCAGCGGCAGCGCGACGAGGATCCCGGCGAAGCCGTAGATCTCACCCCCGGCCAGCAGGCCGAAGATCACGAGGAGCGGGTGGAGGCGAAGGGAGCTCCCCATCACCTTCGGCACGACCACGTGGCCCTCGAGCTGCTGGATGCCGAAGAACATCAGCGCCACCCACACCGCCGAGAGCGGGTGCTGAACGAGTGCGTACAGGACCGCAGGCGCGGCCCCGAGCCACGGACCGAGGTAGGGGATCAGCTCGGTGAAGGCGGCCCAGGCGCCGAACGCCGCCGCATATTTCGCGCCGTTCGGCATCAGGCCGACGGTGCCGAGGATCCACAGCCCGACGCCGACGCTGACGCCGATGATCAGCGAGATGAGGAACTGCCCCTTGACGTAGCTGGCGACCCCCTGCTCCATGCGGACGATGAGGCCGCCGCGGCCACGAGGCGGGAACCGCCGGTCCACCGCGTCCGTCAGCCGCTGCATGTCGAGCAGCATGTAGATCGAGACGACGACCACGAGAAAGACGTCGAAGAGGAGCGTCACAACCGCGATGCCGGCGCCTTCGGCCCAGTGGAGCGCCCGAGTCGTGTACTTCTGGACGTCCTTCGTCCCGACCTGGTTGAGGAACTTCTGGCCTTCCCGCTGGACGTGGACGTTGCTCAGGTGGTGGTGGTCGAGCCAGCCCTGGAAACGCGAGAGGTCGTGCTCCGCGCCCGTCCGCGGCGGGTGTCCGGAATCGGTCGTAAAGTAGGTGTCGACGCGGTGGGCGGCAGTGCGGGTCTGCTGCACGACCACCGTGGCGAGGGCAAGGATCGCGAGTGCGACGACCGCTGCAAAGGCGAGGTAGACGAGCGCAACCGCCGCCCCGCGCGGGATCCACGCCCGTCCCAGCCCCCGGACGATCGGATTGAGCAGCAGCGCGATGAGCAAGGCCACGAGGAAGAGGAAGAGGACGTGACGCACCGCTCCGGCCACCACCCAGACGAGCAGCAGCAGCAACGGCAGCAGCACGAGCTGCGCCCAGCGCGGGATCTCGATGCGCACAGACGCCGGGGGCGGCATGCGAGCGATGGTAACGCTGGGGTCGCACGGACTCAGGGAAATTTGGCACTGGATTGGTGGGAAGACGGTCGGCAGTTCGATAAGGTGCCGCGCGACATGCCGTCCTCACGCCTCAACGGGAGGCGGCGGGTCGATCGCCGGCACGCGCGTTCCGCGCGCCGGGCGCGCCGGGTCGCCCTCCTGGTCCTCTTGGCCGCGGTCTTCCTCGTCGCGCTCGGCCTGACCGCCTTCGGCAGCAACCCGGTACGAACGGCAGCGCTCATCCCGCGCCCTACGTCGGTCGCACAGACGCGGCCGACGCCCGAGATCGTCGCGCTGCGCGGGCCGATACGCCTCCAGCTCCCGATCTCGCAGCAGCGGGTCACGGCGATCGGCTACCACTCCGCGCACGACGGGGCGCTCTCACTCCGACCGGTCGGGCACCAGGCGAACGAGGGACTCGTGCAGCGGATCGTGCACGGCATCTTCGGCGGCGGTGGCGGCTCGCCGCGGTGGTACCAGCTCGGCGGCGGCGGTACGTCGGCGATCGACATCGGCGCCCCGATCGGCAGCGACGTCTACGCGCCGGTCGACGGGACGGTCGTCGCGATCCGGCCGTTCGTCGTCGAGGGCAAGCCCTACGGCTCGGAGATCGACATCCAGCCGCAGACAGGTGCGTCACTCCTCGTAGCGGTGACGCAACTCGTCGCCGACCCGGCGCTCACGGTGGGCACGCCAGTCGTCGGCGGCGCGACGAAGCTCGGCCGGGTCGTCGACCTCGCAGCGATCGAGCGGCAGGCCCTTGCGCGCTACACGAACGACGCCGGGAACCACGTGACCGTCGAGGTACGCACCGCGCCGACCGTCACGACCGGCTAGAGGGACCTGCACGCTTGAAGATCCTCTTCCTCGCGGACGTCTTCGGCGTCCCCGGGCGCCGCGCCGTGGAGGAGCACCTGCCGGGCCTGCGCGAGACGTACGACGCGGATCTCGCGATCGTCAACGGCGAGAACGCCGCGGACGGAGCCGGCATCACGCCGAAGCTCGCCGACAAGCTGCTCGCCGCCGGAGCGGACGTGATCACGCTCGGCAACCACACCTACCGCCGCAGCGGCATCGCTTCCTACCTCGCCGCGAGCGAGCGCGTGATCCGGCCGGCGAACTCCGGCTCGGAGACGCCCGGCCACGGCGTCGCAGTCGTCCAGGCCCGGAACGGCGTCGACGTCGCCGTCGTCAACCTGCTCGGCCAGCTCTTCCTCGCGACACCGGTCTCTCCGTGGGAGGTCGTCGACGCGCTCGTCGACGAGGCGCGCGCCGCCGCTCCGGTGGTCGTCGTCGACTTCCACGCCGAGGCGACGAGCGAGAAGGTGGCCCTGGCGACCTGGCTTGACGGCCGTGTCACCGCCGTGATCGGCACCCACACGCACGTCCAGACGAACGACGCGCGCATCCTCCCCGGCCGCACCGCCGCGGTCACCGACGCAGGCATGACCGGACCGCACGACTCCGTGATCGGAGTCCGCTCGGAGCTCGCGATCGCGCGGATGCGAACCCGCCTACCCGTCCGGTTCGAGCCGGCGGAAGGCGGTGTGCGGCTGGAGGGCGTCCTCGTCACGTGCACCGAAGCGGGGCGCGCCGAGGCGATCGAGCTGATCCGCATCCCGGCCTGAGACAGCGACGAGCCGCCGCAGGGGGAGCGCCGGCGCGAGGAGGGCGAGCGCGGCGAACGGAAAGAACCACGGGATGTACGTGTAGAGCCAGTACGTCAAGACGAGCTCGAAGCCGGCGAGCAGCGCTGCCGTGAGGGCAGCGAGTTGGAGCGGTGACTTGCGGCGCGGGAAGACGGCGGCCCCCAGCGCCCCCGCGATGAGCAGCCCCTGCAGGAAACGCTGTACGAGATGGAGGTCCGGCAGGCCGCGCGCGTGGTACTGCCCCCAGTCCCAGAGCGACCACGGCGCCGCACGTCCGATCTGGAAGCCGACCGTCCGCGTCCAGAAGACGTGTGCCTCGTGGAGAGGGTGCGGTTCCAGGAGAAGGATCGAGAACGCGGCGAGCGTGGCCGCGGCGAAGCCCAGCGCGAAGCCCCTACTCGGTCTCCGGCCCGGGTACGTGAGCCAGAGCGGCACGATGAGGAGCGAGGCGAACTTCGTCCAGCCCGCGAGCGCCGCCATCACACCGCGCGCCGCCGGTTTCGAGACGAGCCAGAAGCCCCAGACGAGAAAGCACGGCATCAGCGCGTCGTTCGTGTTCGAGTTCGACACGTACTGCGTGAACGGATACGCCGCCCACGCGAATGCGAGCACGGCGCCGAGCCGCTGTCCTCCGAAGCGCAGCCCGACGAGCCAGAGGCCGAGCATCGTGAGGAGATCGAACGCGATCGAGGTGAAGTGCGCCGCGGGCAGGGTGTCCCACTTCCCGCTCCAGCCGAGCACGAGATAGCCGGGGATGTAGGACTCGTACGCGACCGGCCCGTAGGTGTCGCCCTCCGGGTTCGCGCTCTCGCAGCGGCCGTTCGTCTGGATCCAGTTGCGGATCTCGCCGGACGCGTCCCGCGGGCCGCAGGCCTTGCGCGTGTGCTCGATCGGGAAGTTCCCCCACGGCGCCGTCCCGTTGACGATCCGCTCCGCACCGATCACGCCGGAGTAGCCGACGTCGATCACGTTCGAGCGCTCGACGTTGAGCCCGACGCGGAAGCCGGCGAGGAAGATCGTCGCCCCGAGCAGCACCCAGACCGGCCAGCGCGGCGCGCCGGCGGTGCCACGGTTCCTGACGCCGATCCACGTCCCGCGCAGCACCACCCACACGAGAAGCGGATAGAAGAGCGGCACCGCCGTGAACACGTCGCCGTGGTTGAAGAACCAGAGCGATGCCGTCGGCGAGAGGAGGAAGAGCAGGTCGAGGTTGCGGAGCGAGAACGGCCGCCGCCAGTCGCAGAGCCCGACGAGAAAGACTAGGCAGAACGCCCCCCAGACCCACGGGTTGTTGATCGCCGTGCCGCCGAAGGCCCCGGGCGAGCCGCGCGCCATCCCCCAGGCCACCTGTGGGCCCGTCCACGCCTCGGTCACAGCGCCGGTCGCGTCGAGCACGATGCCCTGAGCGATCTCGCCGGCGGCGCCCCACCAGATCTTCACCGTCCACTCGCCGGCCTTCGCGTCGTAAGTCACCTCGTGGCTCCGGCCCGAGTGCGGGTAGCGCGTCAGCCACCCAGCGACCTTCGGATCGCGCTCGAAGTCCCTGAGCGCGCGTGCCTGCGTGAGGGACGCGCTCGGCCGTTTCGGGACAAGCGGCGTCCCGACGAGATGTCCCTTCCCGTCGAAGATCGGAGCGGTCGGAGCGGTGTGCGTCGAGGCGAGCGCCGCGGGGACGAGTACGGCGGCGGTGAGCCCGGCGAGGGCGGCGGCGAGGAGGCGCCTCATTTAGTCCCCCGAACGGCGGAACGACCAGAGCTTGTTCCCGACGAAGTTGAGCGGCGTCACCAGCACGATTGCGACGGCCTGCGCGGGAAGCTTGTCGAGCCCTCCGTAGGTGACCAGGAGGTGGAGGATCAAAAGGTTGGCGCCGAGCGCAACGAGCGAGACGACGAAGAAGCGCATTCCCTGGATGCCGACGTGACCGCGATGCTCGCGGAACGTCCAGATCCGGTTCCACGTGTAGTTGCTCGTCACGGCTACGAGGAACGAGCAGGTTGCGGCGAGGAGATAGTGGAGCCCCTCGTGTAGCAACCCGTCGTACACCGCAAGGTTGATCAGGTAGCCGACCGCGCCCACGGCGCAGAACTTGCCGAGCTGCTGCCAGTTCCGGAGAGAGCGAAGCGACGCCCAGGCGCGCCGGCGCGGCTTCGCAAGCGTGGCGGCCGGGCGTTCCACGGTCGCCCGCGAGGGTAGCGGCTCCTGCGCTTCAGGCCGTGGAGACATGCTCGGACTCGACGCTCGCGCCGTCAGGGTCGACCTCGCGCAGCTCGTCGTCCTGCTCCACGACGAGCGCGGCGGCTTTGCCGTCCGGCGCGAGAAGGAGGTCGTGGAGCACCCCGAGCTCGCGCCGCCTGCTCACGACGGCGCCGCCGAGGAGCGCACGAAGGGATCGTGACCGTTCGCGGTAGAACTCGACGTCATCGAACAAGAGGAGAGCCGACGACACGCCGATCGCGTCCTCCTGCGGGTCGGCGGCTGCGTAGACCAGGAAGCGCAGGCTCTCGTCGCCGCACAGGACCACGAAGCCGATCACGCGCCAGGCCACGGGGTCGAGCAGCAGGTCGACCGGCTGGCCGAGGCGGATCCCGTGGAGCTGCACCGGGAGCCGGAGCAGCTCAGTGGCGGATCTCGACGCCATCGCTACCGGCCCGCCACCAGGGGGACGAAGCGGCAGGGGACGGTGCGGAGAACGGCCGGCCCTTCGGGTGTCCGCACGACAACCTCGAGCCATTGCCCGTCGGGGCCGCCGACGGGGACGACGAGGCGACCGCGCGGCTCGAGCTGGTCGTAGAGCGCGGGCGGCGCCTCGAGCGTGGCAGCGGCGACGGCGATCGCCGCGAACGGCGCGCACTCCGGGACGCCGAGCGTGCCGTCGCCAACGTGGAGGTGCACGCGTTCCCCGTAGCCCGCCCTGGCGAGGCTCGCGCCGGCCAGCTCCGCGAGCTCCGGGATCCGCTCGATCGTGTGCACCTCGGCCGCGAGCTGGGCGAGCACGGCGGCCTGGTAGCCGGAGCCCGTGCCGACGTCGAGCACTCGTTCGTCCCCACGGAGCGCCAGCTGCTCGCAGATGAGCGCGACCATGTAGGGCTGCGAGATCGTCTGTCCGCCCCCGATCGGCAGCGCGGCATCGGCATATGCCGCCTCTCGGAGCTCCTCCGGGAGGAAGAGCTCGCGCGGCACCCGTTCCATCGCGGCGAGCACCCGCTCGTCGTCGATGCCGCGGCTGCGGAGCTGCCGGTCGACCATCCGGGCCCGCTCGTCAGCCGACACCGGCGAGCGCCTCCATCGACCCCGGCACCGCCACGCCGAAATGCTCGAGCACGGCGGGAGCGACCTCCGTGATCCGCCGCGGCCCTGCCGCCCGAAGACCGACCGTCACGATCGGCACGAGCGAGTCGCCCGCGACGAGCGAGCCGTGGCTGCCGCCGCCGACGTGGTGACCGCCGCCGAGGTCCGTGAGCTCCCATCCCTCCGCGGCCGAGACGAGCAGCTCGCCCGCGTTCGGGTTCGCGAGGGCCGCGCGCGCCCGGCGGGCGGCGTCGGGGTGGTCGAGCTTGTCGACGGGATCGTCCGCCCCGTCCCGGCGCGCAATGACCTCGTCGCCCTCGCGGCGGAGCGTGAGCTCGACGGAAGGCTCGCCGTCCAGCCGCCGCGCCAGCTCGGCGGCGTCCACGCGCGCCTCCGGCCGGAGATAGACCTGGCCGGCGCGGTTCGAGGCGGTCACGACGACCTGCCTTGCGAGATCCGCGAAGGGCTCCTCCAGCGCCGCGGCCCGCTCGACGGCGGTCTGGCCGTGGTCGGAGAGGAGCACGACCGCGTAGCGCTCGAGGAACGCTTCCGGCCCGCCCGCCGCCTCGAGGAGCGCACCGACCGCCGCATCGGCCTGCTCGAGCGCACGGTCTGCCGCCGCGCCGTCCGGGCCTCCCTCGTGCGCGGCGAAGTCGAACCCGGAGAGGTAGTACGCGAGAAAGTCGAAGCCATCGCGGGTGACGAGCCAGCGCCCCACCGCGGTGGCGTACGCGTCGACCGAGCCGGCCCGGCGGCTGCGGATGGCGAACGGCGCTCCGGTCCGATCCGACTCGAAGAGGCCGTAGAAGAAGAAGCGGCGCGGCGCATACGCGGCGCGGTTCAGGCCGGGGAGCGTCGGCAGGTAGCGGTGCCGACCGCGGTAGCACGTGATGTTCACCGCGCCCGCGACGAGGCCGGCGTCCTCGAGCGCCTCGTAAATCGTCACCGCACCGGGGGAGAGGTGGCGCGCGTTCATGTTGAAGATCGTGTCGACGAGCGACTGCGAGATCCCGGCCGCGCGCAGCGCCGGGAAGGAGGAGCCGTACTCCACGATCCGGCGCTCCTGCCGGTTCCACCACACGAGCGAGGGGATGTGGTGGACATCGGGCGCCGCGCCGGTCGCGATCGAGGTGAGGCAGACGGGCGTGAGCGACGGGAAGACCGACGTCGCCAGTCGATAGTCGCCGTGCTCGGCGAGGAACGAGAGGGCAGGCGCGCGCCCGCCTTCGACCGCGCGCTCGAACGCCGCCGGCGTCATCCCGTCCACCACGACGAGCACGAGCTTCCTCGGCATGTACCGGGCTTACTCGTCCCGCGCGAGCGTCCGCAAACCGGCGTATCGCTCGGGCTGCGCCCGCCTGAGCCGCGCGGCGAGGGCTGGAAGCGCCAGCGCCTCGAGGTAACCGACAACCGGGATCAAGGCCAGCGCTGCAACGATGAGGGCGGCGCCGCTGACAAGCAGCGCAGTGCCGCCACGCGTCCCGCCGCGCCGACGCGCACCGCTGACGACTTGCAGGGCGCCGAGCGCTCCGGCGAGCGCGCCCATGATGCCGGCGAGCCGGTCACCCCAGCCGCCGGGCTGCCAGCTCTCGACTCCAAAGCCGATGCCGGCGCCTACGGCACCGGCCAGAAGGATCGCGGCAATTCGCCCGCTGCGTCCCGTGCCGACGAGGCCGGCGAAAAGGACGCCGATCGCGGCGCCCAGCCCCGCGCACACGCCGATCCAGTACCACGAGCCCACGCCGGAACCGTAACCGCGGAGGCCTTTCGTCCGTTGTCCGCGCATGACGCCTGACGCACGCCCGCAGCTCGTGTTCTTCACATCCCAGCGCTCCGGTCCCGCCCGCCGGATGGAGAGCCTGCTCGCGCATATCGCGCGGAAGGAACGCGGCCGGCTCCGCGTCAGCAAGGTCGACGTCGACGACCGGCCCGACCTCGCCCAGCGTTTCCGGGTGAAGCAGGTTCCGTCGCTCGCGCTCGTCGTCGAGAGGCGCGTGGTCTCCCGACTCGAGGGCCGCGCGACCGCACCGCGGATCGAGTCGATGCTCGAGCACCACCTCGGGGCCGTCGCCTAGACCGACGACTTCTCGAGGCGGCCGATCACCGCGAGCCCGAACTCGGCGGCGCGCTTGCCGTCGATGACGCGATGGTCGAACGTGACCGAGATGTTGCCCATCCGGCGGACGACCACCTCGCCGTCCCTGACGACCGGCCGTTCGTCGATCCGGTGGACGCCGAGGATCGCCACCTCCGGATGGTTGATCAGCGGAGTCACGAACAGGCCCGCCGCCTTGCCCGCGCTCGTGACGGTGAACGTCCCGCCGCGCAGCTCTTCCGGCTTCAGCGTTCCCGCCTGCGCGGCCTCCGCGAGCCGCTGCACCTCGGCATTGAGCTCGCCGAGAGAGAGCCGGCCGCAGCCGTGCACAACCGGAACGACGAGCCCCTGCTCGGTCTGGACCGCGACCCCCACGTCGTAGCGGTCGAGCAGCACAAGCTCTCCGTCCTCGACGCGCGCGTTCAGCTCGGGGTACTCGCGCAGCGACTCGGTGACGGCTTCGAGGACGAGGGGGACGAGCCGCTTGAGCTCGACGTCCGAGAAATCGCATTCCTCGACCCACGTCACGGCCGGGATCTCGCGGTGCGCGCGCGTGAGGTGCTCGAACATCTGCCGGCGAACGCCGCGCAGCGGAACGTGCTCGCCCTCCACAGGCACCGCAGGCTCGCGGCCCTCGGCCGCGCGGACGTCCTCCTCGGTGATCCTCCCTTGCGCGCCGCTGCCGGTGACAGCAGCGAGGTCGACCCCGAGCTCGGCCGCGACCTTGCGCACGAGCGGCGTGGCACGCACCTTTTCGCCCGCAGGAGACGAGGCGGCAGTCTGCTGCGGCGGCTCCGGGGAGGAGCCGTCGCCACCGATCACGACGAGCACCGTCCCCACCGGCACGACTTCGCCCTCCGCGACGAGGATCCGGGACACCGTGCCGCCCGCCGGCGACGGGATCTCGACCGTCGTCTTGTCGGTGGCGATCTCGACGAGCGGCTCGTCCTCGGCCACCTCCTGCCCCTCCTCGACGAGCCAGCGCGCGATCTCGCCTTCGGTCAGGCCCTCGCCGAGGTCGGGCAGCTTGAACTCGTAGGCCATCAGCCGATGCGCTCCAGGAAACCGTGGTAGAGGGTCACGAAGCCGTCGGCGTCGAACTCTATGTCCGTCTCGAATTCGCCCGAGGTATAGGTCACGACCCGCTCGCCGAGCGGCGCGTAGCGCTGCGGATTCAGGACATTGTCGAGGCTTGGGACCTGCACGAAACGCATCGTGTAATCCCGCGGCGGCCCGGCGAGGAGCAAGCCGTCGCGGACGACCGGCAGCGAGTTGAAGAAGGGCGACGCGAAGACGTCGAAGAAATCCGCGTCGCCCAGATCAACCGTCTTTGCGTCGGCGCCCACGACCTCGAGCTCGAGCCGGGGGCCCTCGAGCCTCCAGCGGAGCTCATACGCATCGCCCAGTTGCGTGCCGTGTGCGCTGTCGAGCGACTCGACGTGCGCGACCTCCATCCCAGGCCTGTCGAGCCTACGCCAAACGAGCGTCCTCACCCGATCGCGTCGTGCATCGAGGCTCGTTCGAGCGGAGGCTTGTGAAACGTCACCTAGAAGGCGAGCAGCTTCCGCGCCGCCGCCGCGACCCTTTCGGGCGAGGGCATGTAGCTGTCCTCGATCTTCCAGTACGGGTACGGAACGTCGAAGCCGGTCACCCGCAGGACGGGGCCGCGGAGGTCGAGGATCGCCTTCTCCGCGAGGATGGCGGCGATCTCCGCGCCGAACCCGGCCGTGCGCGGCGCCTCCTGGACGACGACGACGCGCCCCGTCTTCCCCGCAGACGCCAACAACGCCTGCTCGTCGAGCGGCCTGAGCGAGCGGAGGTCGAGCACCTCGACCGAAGCCTCGCCCTCGAGCGCGTCCGCCGCGCGGTCGCACACGGGCACCATCGCGCCGTAGGCGACGAGCGTCACGTCCGTTCCCTCCCGCGCGAGCCGCGCCTGGCCGAGCGGGACGACGTGCTCGCCCTCGGGGACCTCCTGCTTCTCGCCGCGGTAGATGAGCTTCGGCTCGAGCACGACGACGGGATCGGGGTCGCGGATCGCTGCCGCGATAAGCCCCTTCGCATCCGCCGGCGTCGACGGGATCGCGACCTTCACGCCGGGCGTGTGGACGTAGTACGCCTCGGGCGAGTCGTCGTGGAGCTCGGGCGCACGCACGCCGCCGCCGTACGGCATCCGCACGACGAGCGGGAACTCCATCTTGCCGCCGGTGCGCCAGCGGTAGCGGCCGACGTGGGTGATCAGCTGGTCGAGGCAGGGATAGGAGAAGGCGTCGTACTGCATCTCGCAGACCGGCCGCCAGCCGGCCATGCAGAGCCCGACGGCGCTGCCGAGGATGCCCGCCTCGGCGAGCGGCGTGTCGACGCAGCGGTTCTCGCCGAAGCGGTCACGGAGCCCGGCGGTCGCTCGAAAGACGCCGCCGGCGCGGCCGACGTCCTCGCCCATCACCATGACCGTCTCGTCGCGCGCCAGCTCGACGTGGAATCCGTCGTTGATCGCCTCCACCATGAAGAGCTCAGGCATCCCAGCCCTCGCGGAGGTTGGGGGGCGGGAGGACGTACGCGTTGTCGAAGACGAGCTCGGGATCCGGGTCCGGCTCGGCTTCGGCCGCCGCGATTCCCTGCCGCATCGCGTCGAGCGCCGCGTTCTTGATCTCCTCGGCGGTCGCGTCGTCGAGCAGACCGAGCCGTCGGAGATACGCCTCGTAGCGGCCGACGCACTCGTTTCGCTTCTCCTCCTCGACGCGGTCGAGGTCGATGTACGCGCTCGGGTCGTCGGCGGTCGCGTGCGGCGCGGCGCGATAGGTGACGGCCTCGATGAGCGTCGGGCCGCCGCCGCCGCGCGCCCGCTCGACCGCCTCCCGCGTCGCCTCGTACACGGCGAGCACGTCGCCGCCGTCGACGCGCACACCCGGCATCCCGTAGCCGACCGCCTTGGC
>DASYOZ010000178.1:0-3567 GCA_036007185.1 Gaiellaceae bacterium
CTCCTCGGTTGCGCGGTCAACGTCTTTCTCGCGGGAAGTCGCGGGTGATCGTCGAGCCCGACGTCTTCGTGTTCGCTCGTCACGAGGGCAAGGACATCGACAGGGGCTGGCACTTCTACGTCCTCTCGAAGGAGAGCGTCGAAGGCGCGGAGCCTGCGATCAAAACGATCAAGCCGCTCGGTCTCGAAGGACTGGGCGCGAAACGCTGCGATCCGCGCGACCTAAAGGCGTGCATCATCGAGGTTGTCTCTCGGGATGATGCAAGTTGACTCGACGAATACCGTTCAGCCGACTGTCTAACGCTGGCCCCGCGTGACGTACGTCGACCACTCGCTCGACGATCACCCGCGACTTCCCGCGAGAAAGACGTTGACCGCGCAACCGAGGAGCCGGCGGCCTCAGCTTGCGACTGCGCCGAGCTGGCGTAGGAAGTCGTAGGTATCCGTCTGAACCCACTCCTCGACAAGGCGGCCGTCGTCGGTGTAACGGAAGATGTTGATCAGCTCCCACTGCACGTCTTGGCCGTTCGGCTCGACGATGCCGATGGGCGTGTACGCGAACTCCCTGTCGAAGCGGCCAGCCATCACCGTTCGCGCGGCGACGACGGTCCCGTCGACGAGGACCTACGCCCGGCTGATCGTGAAGCCGCTGAAGCTCTCGCGCAAAGCGGCGAAGTACGCCTTGATCTCGTCGCGGTTGAAGTCACCGGCGGGGCTGTGCAGTTTGTAGTCGTCGGTGTAGTAGTCGTCGAGCAATGCATCGTTCCGTTTCGCGATCGCGTCCTCGCCGATTCTCACGAGGCCGCTCACGAGACTGCTCCGATCAGCAGCGGCCATGTCGTCCTCCGTTGGTTGGGTCACCGATGGCCAACACTCTCTCAACTCGGCTAACCGGTTTGCGCCATGCGACCGTCGACGAAGAAGCCTGTTCGACGAGTTCGAGGTGGCGGAGCTCGTGCGCGGCGGCTTGGAGTCCAACCCGGTGAGCTTCTTCCTGCGTGCGCGCGTTCTGCCGCTAGGCTCGGGCGTCGTGGCGGATCTCCGTTCTCGCTTCGACGAGCTTCTGCGGCGCCTCGGCGAGATCTCGGATCTCCAGCGCGTCGCCTCCCTCCTCCGTTGGGACGAGGAGACGAAAATGCCGCCGCTCGGCGCGCCCGCGCGGGCGGAGCAGCGCGCGACGCTCGCCCGTCTCGCGCACGAGCTCGGCACGGCGCCGGAGCTCGGCGCCCTCCTCGCAGAGTTGCGGGACCTCGAGGAGAGCGGGGAGCCGGAGTCGTTCGAGGCGAGCGTCGTCCGCGTCGCGCGGCGCGACTACGAGAAGCAGCGCCGAGTCCCGAGCGAGCTGCAAGCGGAGATGACGCGCGCCGGGTCGCTCGGCTACCGCGCCTGGCTCGAGGCGCGCGAGGCGGCCGACTTCGAGATCCTCCGTCCGCACCTCGAGCGCCGAATCGCGCTCATGCACGAGTACGTCGCGTACCGTGAGCCGTTCGACGACGCCTACGACGTCCTCCTCGGCGATCACGAGCCGGGCTTGCGTACCGCGGACGTCCAGGCGGTCTTCGCCCTCCTGAAGCGCGAGCTCGTGCCGCTCGTGGCCGGGATGCGGGAGCGGGTGGACGATTCGTGCCTGCACGGCGACTTTCCTGAGGATCGGCAGCGGGAGCTCTCGCTCGAGATCCTCGCCCGCTGGGGGATGGACGAGGGGGCGTGGCGACTCGACGACACGGTGCATCCGTTTGCTTCCGCGGTCTCGGAGGCGGACATTCGCCTGACGGCGCGCTTCGACCGGGAGAATCTGTCCGGAATCCTTTCGTGCCTGCATGAGTTCGGGCATGGGGTCTATGAGCGCCAGGTCGACAAGCGGTACTCTCGCACGCCGCTGCAGGCGGGCTGTTCGTCGGCATTCCACGAGTCCCAGAGCCGGCTCTGGGAGAACGTCGTCGGGCGCCGTCTCTCGACGTGGCGGTTCTTCTACCCGCGGCTCCAGGAGACGTTCCCCGGGCTCGCAGCCGTCCCGCTGGAGGCCTTTCACCGCGCGCTCAACCGCGTCGCGCCGGGCGTACTCCGCGTGGACGCCGACGAGGTCACGTACCCGCTCCACATCGTCCTCCGCTTCGAGCTCGAGCGGGAGATGCTCGCGGGCGAGGTGACTCCCGCCGACCTGCCGGAGGCGTTCGACGCCAAGCTCCGCGAGTACCTCGGCGTGGAGCCCGCTGGGGTCGTCGACGGCGTGCTGCAGGACGTTCACTGGTCCGACTCCAATTTCGGCAACTTCCCCTCGTATGCGATCGGCACCGTCATCGCTGTGCAGCTCTGGGAGCGCGCGACGAGCGAGCTCCTCGACCTCGACCGCGAGTTCGAGCGAGGGGAGTTCGGCTCGCTGCGCGAGTGGCTGGGTGAGCACGTGCACCGCTGGGGTCGCGCCTTCGAGCCACGGGAGCTGCTCGAACGCGTCGTCGGCGGGCCGCTCGCGCCGGAGCCGTACCTCGCCTACCTGCGCCGTAAGGCCGAGGCGCTCGAGCCGGGTTCACTCTCGGCGTAGTGGTGCCGGCGGCGCTGCGCTAGACTCGCGTCGTGAGCTGGCTGTACATCGCCTTGCTCGCGGTCGCTGTCGTGCTGGTCGCGGGCGCCGAGTGGCCGCGACTTGGAGAGCGTTTCGGCGTTGACTCGCGACGCCGCCGGCAGCGCGCCAGGCGGAAGGCGAGCCTGCGCGTCGTCCGCGACGACGAGGCCGACGAGTTCGCGGCCAGCGTCGAGCGGGACCTCGCCAACCTGCCGACCATCGACGATCGCGAACGCCGCAAGGGCTAGTTACGGCTTCGGGTCGAGGGGCGAACCGGAATCCGCGTGATGCTTGAGCCAGGCGGTCCGCAGCTCGCGCGTCCGCCCCTCCAGGCCCTCGATCAGCCGGCGGGCCTCTGCGAGCTCGCGCGAGAGTGACTCGACTCTGCGTACCTCGGTCGCGATCTCGGCGAGCGGGCTCTCCGGATCCGCGTTCAACTCTGCCAGCCGCCCCTCCGCCGCGCGAAGCTGCGCGTCTGTGGCCCGCACCCAGCCGCCGGCCTGGTCGGCCAGCGCCCGCAGCTCGCTCTCGGATGCAACCTGGCCGCCGACGACCTGGCGCAGGCGCGTGGACAATGCGAGATCGAGATGCTCGGGCAGACGGCTCACTGGGCGGGGCGGAGACTGCCAGATCCCGTCCGGCCGCGCCGAAGTCGCTAACGCCGCAGCGTCACCGTCGTCTGGAGGACGCGCGTGTTCGGGAGCACCGGACCGACGTCCTCCATGTTCTTCGTCTCCTGGTAGTCCGATGCCGTCACGGTCACGATCTCACTGCCCGGCTGCAGCGCCCTCGTTCGGATCGAGAGCACGCCGTTCGAGTACGTGAACCGGACGGGCGTGCCGTCGAGCCTCGCATGGAGCGAGAACGGATCGACTCCCGAGCCCGAGTCGCGTACTGCGAAGCGGATCGGTCGTCCCGCGACTATCTTCCGGTCGAGCAGCCGGATCGAAGGCGGCGACGTGTCGTTCACCCAGAAGCGGAACCTGAACGCGCCGGGCTTCGCGT
>DASYOZ010000179.1:0-8891 GCA_036007185.1 Gaiellaceae bacterium
GCGGAGGCGCTCGGCGTCGCGCAGCGGGCGCTCGACCTCGGCGTCGAGCACGCGAAGACGCGCGTGCAGTTCGGCAAGCCGATCGGCACGTACCAGGCCGTCTCTCACCCGCTCGCGCAGACGTACACCGACGTCGAGCTCTCGCGCTCGCTCGTCTACTGGGCCGCGTGGTGCGTCGCGGAGGAGGACGAGCGCGCGCCGCTCGCGGCCGCCGCGGCGAAGGCGTTCGCGACCGAGGCGGCGGTCGTCGCGTGCGAGCGCTCGATCCAGGTTCATGCGGGGATCGGCTTTACGTGGGAGCACCCGCTGCACCGCTTCTACAAGCGCGCCCTCTGGCTCGAGGGCTTCGGGGGCCGGCCCGCCGAGCTGCGGCTCGAGGTCGCGGACGCACTACTCGCATAGGAGAATGAGCCGGATGGAGGGCCTGATGATGGACTTCCCGCTGACGCTGACGCATCTTCTGCGCCGGGCGGAGACGTTCTTCGGCGACAGCAAGATCGTCACCCGGCTCCCGGACAAGAGCTTCCACCGCACCAACCACCGCGAGACGCTGCGCCGCGCACGGCAGCTGGCCGTGGCGCTGCGGAAGGCGGGCCTCGAGCGCGGCGACCGGGTGGCGACGCTCTGCTGGAACCACTACCAGCACCACGAGGCGTACTTCGGCGTTCCGTGCGGCGGCTTCGTCCTGCACACGCTCAACCTCCGCCTCCACCCGAACGACCTCGCCTACATCGCGAGCCACGCCGGCGACCGCGCGGTGATCGTCGACCGCGCGCTGCTCCCGCTGCTGGAGCAGTTTCGGGCGGAGACGCCGATCGAGCACGTCTGGGTCGTCGAGGACTCGTACGAGGAGCTGCTCACGACCGCGGATCCCGACGAGTGGGAGGACCCGGAGCTCGACGAGCGCGAGGCGGCGGCCATGTGTTACACGAGCGGCACGACGGGCCGGCCGCGCGGCGTCGTCTACTCCCATCGCTCCTCCGTCCTGCACGCGCTCGGCGTCGGCGCGAACAATCCGCTCGGGATGGGCGTCGGCATCGGCGACGCGGTGATGCCCGTGGTGCCGATGTTCCACGCGAACGCGTGGGGCTACCCGTACCTCGCGACGATGCAGGGCGCGAAGCTCGTCTACCCCGGCCCGTGCCTCGACGCCGACAGCCTGCTCGAGGACATGCAGCAGGAGCGAGTCACGTGGGCGGCGGGAGTGCCGACGATCTGGATGGGCATCCTCGCGCGGCTGGACGAGGAGCCAGGCCGGTGGGATCTCTCCGCGATGAAGGCCATGCTCGTGGGCGGCTCCGCGGTGCCGCGCGCGATGATCGCCGCCTTCGAGGAGCGGCACGGACTGCGCATCTGCCAGGGCTGGGGGATGACCGAGACGTCGCCGGTCGCCTCGACCGTCGCGCTCCCGAATGACCTCGCCCAGGCCGACGCCGACACGCGCTGGGACGTCCAGGCGACGGCCGGGCTCCCACTCCCCTTCGTCGAGATCCGCGTCCGCGCCGGCGACCAGGACGTGCCGTGGGACGGCGAGGCGATGGGCGAGCTCGAGGTGCGCGGCCCGTGGGTCGCGGCGAGCTACTACGACACGCCGGAGAGCGCCGACCGGTGGACGGAGGACGGCTGGTTCCGCACCGGCGACATCGTCTCGATGGACCCGCGCGGCTTCATCCAGATCAAGGACCGCTCGAAGGACGTGATCAAGTCCGGCGGGGAATGGATCTCCTCGGTCGAGGTCGAGAACGCGCTGATGGCCCATCCAGCCCTCGCCGAGGCAGCGGTGATCGCAGTGCCCGACGAGAAGTGGGGCGAGCGGCCGCTCGCGGCGGTCGTGCTACGCGACGGCGCCTCCGCGACGGCGGACGAGCTGCGGGAGTTCATCGCGCCGCAGTTCGCGAAGTGGTGGCTGCCCGATCGCATCGAGTTCGTCGCCGAGATCCCGAAGACGAGCGTCGGCAAGTTCCGCAAGATCGCGTTGAGAGAGCAGTTCACGGCCGAGCCGGCACAGACGAGTTGAGGGCCGCAGTCCTCCCGGCCGTCGACGGGCCGTTCGAGTTTCGGGAAGTTCCCGACCCCGAGCCGCAGGACGGGCAGGCACTCGTGCGCGTGAGCGCGGCGGGGATCAACTTCCTCGACATCCTGATCCGGCGCGGCCGCTACCCGCAGATGCCGGAGCTGCCGGCCGTGCTCGGCTCGGAGATCTCCGGGGAGCTGGAGGACGGGACGCGCGTGATGGCGATCGTCCCTGGCGGCGGCTACGCCGAGGTCGCTGCCGTCGATCGCAGCGCGCTCGTGCCGCTGCCCGACGATGCGAGCTTCGCCGAGGGCGCATCCTTCCTCCTCACCTTCCTCACCGCCTACGTGCCTCTGACCCGGCAGGTGCGGCTGCGGGACGACGCGGTGGTGCTCGTGCACGCCGCGGCCGGCGGCGTCGGCACCGCGACGATCCAGGTCGCGCGGGCGCTCGGAGCGCGGGTCGTGGCCGCAGCCGGCTCGGAGGAGAAGTTCTCGGCCTGCCTCGAGCTCGGCGCCGACGAGGCGTACGTCTACGACGAGCTCCCCGACGACCTGCGCGTCGACGTCGTCATGGATCCCGTCGGGGGCGAGCTCTTCGAGCGCGCGGTCGGCCGGCTGCGGCCGCTCGGCCAGCTCGTCGCGATCGGCTACGCGGGAGGGCTGTGGCCCGAGCTGCAACCGGTGCAGCTCGTGGGACGGAACGTCGGCGTCCAGGGCGTCTACATCGGCCGCCTCCTCCGCCATGCTCCGGACGTCATCGCGGAGTGCACGCGCGAGCTGCTCGAGCTGTGGGGCGCGGGCGCGATTCGTCCTGTCGTCGGGACCGAGCTCCCGCTCGAGGAGGTCGAGCGCGCCCACGAACTCGTCGAGTCCCGGCGCAGCGTCGGCAAGGTGGTGCTCGTCCCGTGAAGGCACTGGTCACCGGCGGCCGGGGCGGGATCGGCTCCGCGATCTGCGCGCTGCTCGACGACCCGCTTCCCCTCGATCTGCCCGAGTTCGACGTGGCCGAACCGGGCGCGTGGCAGCGCATCACCGGCGAGTTCGATGCCGCTTTCCTCAACGCCGGGATCGGGATCGGCTATCCGGACGCGGCGGAGCTGCCCGAGAGCGAGTACCGGCGGATCGTCGGCGCGAACCTCGACGGCGTCGTCCTCGGGACGCGCGAGCTGGCGCGGAGGCTCATGCCCGATGGGGGCTCGATCGTCGCCACCGCCTCGCTCGCCGGCCTCACGGGGATGCCGTTCGACCCCGCGTACACCGCCACGAAGCACGCGGTCGTCGGCTGGGTACGGGCGGCCGCGCCGGGGCTCGCGGAGCACGGGATCCGGATCAACGCGCTCTGCCCCGGCTTCACCGACACGCCGATCGTCCGGGACGAGTTGCGCGACAACCCGATCGCGCCGCTCATGAAGCCCTCCTTCGTCGCCGAGGCGGCGCTGCGGATCGCTGCAGACGAGGAGACCGGCCGCGCCTGGGTCGTGCAGCCGAACCGCGTCGAGCCGTTCCGCTTTCCCGGCGTCCCGGGACCCCGATGAGCCCTCGTGCCCGCAAACCGTGGGGCGAGTTCCCGCCGCCGGAACCGCACGTCTGGAACACGCTCGGCTACCGCGGCGTCGAGCAGGCCGGCGGACGGGCGGTGATCGAGTGGGACGCCACGCCCGAGTACTGCTTCCACTCGCCGGGCGGGCCGATCGTCCACGGCGGGATGGTCGCGGCGCTCCTCGACACCGCGATGGGCGGGGCCTGCTGGACGCTCATGTCCGAGGAAGAGGACTTCCTCACCGCCGACCTGCGCACCGAGTTCCACCGCTCGGCGCGGCCGGGGACACTGCGTGCGGAGGGATACGTCGTGCAGCGGAACCGGCGGGTCGTCTTCTGCGCCGCCGAGCTCTACCAGGACGGCGAGCTCGTCGCGAGCGCTCGCTGCACGCAGATCGTGCGCGGCGACACCGTGTAGAGGGTGGTGGTCGGTACCGGAACGTCACGCTGGGCTACCGCTGCCCTGGGGCAGCGCTTGCAACGGGGTCAGTACTTGTCTGCCCGTCAGGCGCGGCATAACCTCGCTGCAACGATCCCGTTCCGCCTCTGCGGCGCGATGGGGAAAGAGAGGATCAGATGCGACACAGAGTCTTGTTGGGGGCTTTGCTGGCGGCAGTGGTCGCCGTACTCGCGATCAGCGGGACGGCCGTGGCCGGCCAGCCGATCCACGGATGCACCAACAGCTTCTCGCTGATCAGGGCCAATGTCGACCCGGTTGTGGACAAGAACGGGGACGGCTGGATCTGCACCAAGACGATCGGCGGCTCGGGCGCCTTCAACGACATCGACAACAACTCGACTCACTAGCACGGCGGCCGTCGGCCGGCGGTCGGGGTTCGCCTCACTGTCGGCCGATCCCGGCTGCCCCCGCAGCCGGGCGGTGGCAATCCCGGCGTCGTTGTCCTTGCTCTACACGTGCGTCTGGAGGAAGACGGCGACGCTCACCCGAAACTCCCGCGTTACGTGAACCGCCATGTGCCGCCGTCCGCGAAGGAGCGCAGGATCCGGCGCGCGACGACGGTCTTGTGCACCTCGTCGGGCCCGTCGTAGACCCGCCCGCCGCGCGCCATCCGCCACATCAGCGCGAGCGGAGTGTCGTCGGTGAGCCCGAGCCCGCCGTGAACCTGGATCGCCCGGTCGAGCACCTCCCCGAGCACGCGCGCGGCGAAGAACTTGATCAGCGAGATCTCGACACGCGCCTCGTCTCCCTCGTCCAGCCGGTGCGCGGCCTGCAGCGTCATCAGCCGGCAGGCCTGGATGTCGGCGGCCGACTCGGCGATCCAGTTCTGGACCGTCTGCTTCTCGGCGAGCGGACCGCCGAATGCCTCCCGCTCGAGCGCGCGGGAGCACATGAGCTCGAAGGCGCGCTCCATCTGGCCGAGCCAGCGCATGACATGGTGGATGCGGCCCGGCCCGAGCCGCTTCTGCGCGATCCGGAAGCCGTCGCCGGGCTCGCCGAGCGTGTTCGCAAGCGGCACGCGTACGCCGGTGAATCGCGTCTCGCAGTGCGTCCCCCAGCCGCGGCCCTCGTGCCCCATCACCGGGATGCGGCGCACGAGCTCGTAACCCGGCGTGCCGGTCGGGACGAGGATCATCGAGGCGCGCCGGTGCGGCTCGGCCGCCGGCTCGGTGACGACCATGACGATGCCGAACGCGGCGCCGTCGGCACCCGACGAGAACCACTTGTGCGCGTCGATCACCCACTCGTCGCCCTCGCGCTCGGCGCGGCCCTGGAGGAGCGTCGGATCGGATCCCGCCACCTCCGGCTCGGTCATGCCGAAGAAGGAGCGTGCCTCGCCGGCCACGAGCGGCCGGAGGAACCGCTCCTTCTGCTCGGCAGTGCCGTAGAGGTGAAGGATCTCGGCGTTGCCCGCGTCCGGCGCCTGGCAGCCGAAGATCAGCTGCGCGACGAAGCTGCGGCCGATCTCCTCGTTGAGGTGCGCGTACTCGAGGAAGCCGCTCCCGGAGCCGCCCGCCTCGGGCGGCAGGTGCGGGGCCCAGAGGCCGGCGTCCTTCGCCTTCTCCTGCAGCTCGCGGACCAGCTCGTCGGCCGCGTCGTCCTCCCGCGTCAACGCGCGCTCGTTCGAATAGACATGCTGCTCCATGAACGCGCGGACGCGCTCGCGCCGGTCGACCACAGCGGCGATGATCGCAGACATGCGCGACGCGCTCCAGGAGATGCTCGGGCCCATCTCCGAGCCGGTCCTCCTCGCGGGCGGCGCGTCGAAGGAGGCCTGGGCGGTGGACACCGCAGACCGGCGCCTCCTCGTTCGCCGGGCGGGGGGCGGCGTCATCCACCGTCACACGCTCTCGCTCCGGCACGAATTCGAGGTGCTGCGCGCCGCACACGAGGCGGGGGTGAAGGTGCCGGAGCCGGTCGCCTACATCGAGGACCTCGACGGGCGCGAGGCGTTCGTCATGGAGCGGCTCGAGGGCGAGACGATCGGGCGCAGGATCGTGCGCATGCCCGTGCCGGACCGGCTGCCGCTCCAGATGGCCGAGGAGCTCGCCAAGATCCACGCCCTACCGCCGGAGCGGCTGCCGTTCCTCGAGGAGGCGTCGGTCGAAAGGCTGGTCGAGGAGCTCGACGAGTTCGGCGAGCCGCACCCCGCCATCGAGCTCGGGCTCTGGTGGCTGCGCGAGCACAGGCCGCCGCCGAGGGCGCCGGTCGTCGTCCACGGCGACTTCCGCATCGGCAACCTCGTCATCGACGAGGAGGGCCTCGTCGGCGTCCTCGACTGGGAGTTCGTGCACCTCGACGATCCGGCACGGGATCTCTCCTTCGCACTCGTGCGGGCGTGGCGCTTCGGCGTCACCGAGCTGCGGCTCGGCGGGATCGGCGACGTCGAGCCGTACCTCGAGCGCTACAACGAGCTGACTGGATTCGACGTGCGACCGGAGGAGCTCGACTACTGGGAGCTCGCCGGCAACGTCGGCTGGGCGATCGGCTGCCTCACGCAGGCACAGCGGCATCTGACCGGACAGGACCGAAGTGTCGAGCTCGCGATCCTCGGCCGCCTCGGTGCCGAGGTCGAGTACGAGATATGCGACCTGCTCGAGAGGCGGGGCGTCGCATGAGCGAGCGCCCTACCGCAGAGGAGCTCGCAGAGGCGATCGAGGAGTTCCTGTCCGGCGAGATCCTCCCCACGCTCGCCGACCACCGGCTCCGCTTCCGGCTGCTGGTGGCGCTGAACGCACTTGGGATCGTCAGGCGCGAGCTCGGGAAGCTGCCGCGGGAGGACGACGCGGAGCAGCGGGAGCTCGCCGTGCGGATCCGGGCCGGCGACGTTCCCGCAGGCACGCTCGCGCGCGTCAAGGCGGACGTCGAGCAGCGCCTGCGGATCGCTTCGCCGCGGTACCTGGAGCGGGACTAAACACGACGGCCGCGGGCCGTGTCGTACGGGTAGATGGCGGAACTTCCCTCCTCCCACCTCGTTGGTTCGCATCGTCGGCGCGAGGCGACGGACGGCGCCATCGAGGGGGCCTTCCGGGCGCGTTCGGCCGAGTTCCTCCGCGTCGCCACGGCCATCGCCGGCAGCCGGGAGGCGGTAGGACGTGTGGGTAGAGAAGAAGCCGTAAGCTCTCGCCGTGCCCGATCTGAGCGGCAAGGTCGCGATCGTCACGGGCGCGGGGCGCGGGATCGGCCGCTCGCACTCGCTCGCGCTCGCGCGCGCCGGGGCCAAGGTCGTCGTCAACGACCTCGGCGCCGGGCTCGCCGGCGAGGGCTCCGACCCAGGCCCGGCGGAGCAGGTCGTCGAGGAGATCCGCGCCGCAGGCGGCGAGGCGACCACCAACGGCGAGAACGTCGCCGACTTCGCCGGCTCCGGGCGGCTCGTGCAGCAGGCGATCGAGGAGTTCGGCCGGCTCGACATTCTCGTCAACAACGCGGGAATCCTGCGGGACCGGATGCTCGTGAACATGACCGAGGACGAATGGGATGCCGTCATTGCCGTCCACCTCAAGGGCCACTTCGCCCCCACCCGCCACGCGGCGGCCTACTGGCGCGAGCGGTCGAAGGCGGGCGAGGAGGTGCGCGGACGGGTCGTCAACACCTCCAGTCCCTCAGGCGTGTTCGGCAACGTCGGCCAGGCGAACTACGGCGCCGCGAAGGCGGGGATCGCAGGTTTCACGATCATCGTCGCGCAGGAGCTGCAGCGCTACGGCGTCACCGTCAATTGCCTCGCGCCGAACGCGCGCACGCGCATGACGGAGGAGACATTCCAGATGAGCGGGCCGCCGGAGGGCTTCGACCCGCTCGACCCGGCGAACGTCTCGGCCGTCGTCGTCGCTCTCTGCGCCGACGAGGCCCAACTGATCACCGGCCAGGTGCTCCACGTCTGGGGCGGCGCCGTCAACGTCCTCCGCGGCTGGAGCGCCGCGGAGCTGCTCGACGCGCCGGAGGGCTGGGAGCCGGATGCGCTGCTCGCGGAGCTGCTCGCGCGCTTCCCGGAGGGGGCCGGGCCGCCAGGGATGATCGCCGGGATGCAGTCCGCCGGGGGCCAGTCGCTGCAGGCGGCCGATTGACGTGCCGCTGCTGGCGCTCGACCACGCTCGACTGCGCTTCGGCGGCATCGTCGCGCTCGACGACGTCTCCCTCGAGGTCGTCGAAGGCTCGATCGCCGGCCTGATCGGCCCGAACGGCGCCGGCAAGACGACGGCCTTCAACGCCATCACCGGCCTCTACCGCCTCGACGGTGGCGACGTCGTTTTCGACGGCCGCTCGCTTCGGCGCGTCCGGCCGAGCCGCGTGGTCCGGCTCGGGATCGCCCGCACCTTCCAGAACCTCGAGCTGTTCCCGCTGCTCACCGTGCTGGAGAACGTCCTCGTCGGCGCCCACGCGTCGTCGCGCCTGCAGCGAGAGCGCGAGCAGCGGCGCCAGGCGCTCGAGACGCTGGCCGACGTCGGGATCGCCGAGCACGCGGAGCGGCTCGCGTCCGGCCTCCCGTTCGGGACGCTGAAGCGCGTCGAGCTGGCGCGCGCGCTCGCGAGCCGGCCGCGGCTGCTCCTCCTCGACGAGCCTGCCGGCGGCCTCAACCACGAGGAGGTGGACGAGCTCGTCGGCCTCATCCGCCGGCTGCGCGACGAGCGAGACCTCACGATCCTCCTCGTCGAGCACCACATGCGGCTCGTGATGCAGGTCTGCGAGCACGTCCACGTCCTCGACTTCGGACGCACGATCGCAGCGGGTGCGCCCGCCGAGGTGCAGCGCGACCCGGCCGTGATCCAGGCCTACCTCGGCGGAGAGCTCGCCGCGTGACGGCCCTTCTCGAGCTGGCGGACGTCGAGGCGCGGTACGGGCCGGTGCACGTGCTGCACGGCATCTCGCTCTCGGTCGA
>DASYOZ010000180.1:0-9105 GCA_036007185.1 Gaiellaceae bacterium
ATCCCCGAGGACTTCCGGCACCAGGTCGACCCGCGCGAGCTGATCGCGCGGATCGCCGACGGCTCACGCTTCCAGGAGTTCAAACAGCTGTACGGAGAGACGCTCGTGACCGGCTTCGCCCGGATCGAGGGCTTCCACATCGGGATCCTCGCGAACAACGGCGTGCTCTTCGCCGAGTCCGCGCAGAAAGGCGCGCACTTCATCGAGCTCTGCTGCAAGCGGAAGATCCCGCTCCTTTTCCTTCAGAACATCACCGGCTTCATGGTCGGAGTCGAGTACGAGGCCGGCGGGATCGCCCGCGACGGCGCGAAGCTCGTGATGGCGGTGGCGAACGCGCGGGTGCCGAAGGTCACGGTGGTCACCGGAGGCTCGTTCGGGGCCGGCAACTATGCGATGTGCGGCCGCGCGTACGGGCCCCGGCAGCTGTGGATGTGGCCGAACGCGCGCATCTCGGTCATGGGCGGCGAACAGGCGGCGACCGTCCTGTCCATGGTCGGCGACGTGGACCAGGACGAGATCCGCGCGAAGTACGAGGCCGAGGGGAATCCCTACTACTCGACGGCGCGCCTCTGGGACGACGGGATCATCGACCCGCTCGACACGCGCCGCGTGCTCGCACTCGGGCTCGCGGCGGCGCGCAACGCACCGATCCCGGAGACCACCTTCGGCGTCTTCCGGATGTAGCCCATGGAGGCGCGCATCCTGATCTGGAACCTGTACGAATCGAAGACGACGCTCGAGGAGCTCCGCGAGCACCTGCCCGCACTTCCTGAAGGCGACGTCTGGATCGCGAACGAGGCGCAGGATCGCTTCGGGCTCATCTCTTTCGGCGACGGGCTGCCCGACCTCGGGGCGGTGCCGGAGCTGATCGGCGAGGAGCCTGCGGTCGCCGAAGAGTTCGACGTCGAGTGAGGCAGGCACGGGCGAACTGGACTGCGGTCGCGGTGGCCGCCGTCCTGTTCGGAATCTCGTTCTACGCCCTCGTGAGCTGGCTCGAGCAAGGGCAGCTCTCGGACGTGCCGGTCTACGTGCACTACGCGGGGCTCGTCCGCGGCGGCGCCGTCCCGTACCGCGACTTCCGGTTCGAGTATCCCCCCGCGGCGCTGCCGGCCCTGCTCCTGCCGGCGTACATGAGCTGGAGCTACGCCACGTCGTTCGCCGTCCTCATGGGCGTCTGCGGCGTCGGCTGCATCGCAGCCGCGGCCACGGCTTTGCGCACGGCCGGCGCCGGGGCGGAGCGGACGTGGGTGGCGCTGATCGCGATCGGCCTCTCGCCCCTCGTCCTCGGCTCTCTCTTCGACACCCGCTTCGATCTCTGGCCCACGCTGCTCGCAGTCGGCGCCCTGGCCGCGGTCGTCCGGGAACGGCCCGTCTTGAGCGGCGGGCTTCTGGGGCTCGGCTTCGCCGCCAAGCTCTGGCCGGCCGTCCTCCTGCCGATCGCCGTCGTCCACCTCTGGCGGCGGCGAGGGCGAGCCGGCGCCTTCGCCGTCGTGGCCGCGTTCGTCGCAACCGCGGCCGCGTGCTTTCTCCCCTTCGCGATCCTGGCGCCGGACGGCCTCCGCGCGATGTTCGCCGACCAATTCGGCCGCCCGCTCCAGGTGGAGAGTCTGGGCGCAGCCGTGCTGATGGCGGCAGAGCACCTCGGCATGCACTCGCTCACGACCGTCTCGACTAACGGGGCGCAGGCGCTGAGCGGGCGCGGCGCCGGTCTCGCAGCCGATCTCTCGACCGTGCTCGAGGTCGCGGCCGTCGTCGCGGTCTGGATCGCCTTCGCCCGCCGGCGCGATGCCGGAGGAGAGACGACCCTCCTCGCAGCGGCGGCGGCCGTCTGCGCGGTCGTCGCCTTCGACAAGGTGCTCTCGCCGCAGTACCTGATCTGGCTCGTGCCGTTCGTCCTGCTCGTGCGCGGCGGCAGGGCCGTCGCCGCCGGCGGCCTCCTCCTCCTCGCGCTCGGCCTGACGCAGACATGGTTCCCCTGGCACTACTGGTCGCTCGCGCTCGACCACGCCGCCCCGTGGTCGTGGTACCTGCTCGCCCGCGACCTCGCGCTCGTCGCGCTCGCCGGGGTGTTCCTCCTGGAGCTCAGCCGCGAACGAGATTCCGCAGGAAGAAGAGCAGATTGGCGGGCCGCTCCGCGAGCCGCCGCATGAGATAGCGGTACCACTGCGGCCCGTACGGGGTGGCGACGAGGACGTCGAACCCGCGCCGGACGAGCTCGAGCTGGAGACGGGGCCGCACGCCGTAGAGCATCTGGAACTGGAAGCGCTCGTTCAGGATGCCGTTCTCGCCGGCGAACGAGATCGCGTGCTCGATGAGCGTCTCGTCGTGCGTCGCGACCGCCGTGAAGCCGTTCCCCTCGAGCGACGCCTCCAGGAGGCTGACGTACGCCGAGTCGACATCGCGCTTCTGCGGGTACGCGACGTCGGGTGGCTCGAGATACGCGCCCTTGACGATCCGGAGGTTCGGAGCGAGCGGAAGGAGCGCGGCCAGGTCGTCCTCGCTGCGGAAGAGGTACGCCTGAAGGACGGCGCCCACGTTCTCGTGGCCGCTCTCCCGAAGACGCTTGTAGATGCGCAGCGTCGCGTCGACGTGCCGCGATTCCTCCATGTCGATGCGGACGAAGTTGCCGGCGTGCGCCGCGTGCTCGGCGAGTTCCGCGAGATTGCGATGGGCGAGCTCCTCGTCGATCGAGAGCCCGAGATGCGTGAGCTTGAGCGCGACGTTCGTCCGCAGCCCTTCCGCCTGGATGCGGTCGAGTACCTCGCGGTAGGCATCGACGACCGAGCGCGTCTCGGCCTCGTCCCGCACGCCCTCGCCGAGGAGCGTCGTGTTCGTCAGGAGCCCGCTCTCGCTCAGCCGGCGCAGGACCGGCACCGCATCGTCGAGCGTCTCGCCGGCAACGAACCGCGCCGCGCCGAGCCGGAAGCCGTACGTCTGCACGAGGCGCTGGAGCCGTGGGCTGTCCGCCGCCGCGAGGATGAGGCTGCGGAACAGGTTCATCGTTGCCACTCGGTCGCGATCCGCTCGACCTCGGCCCGCTCCGCGTCCGTCAGCCCGCGGAGCGGCGCGCGCACCTCGGGGCCGACCGGAACGCCGCGGAAGCCGAGCGCCGCCTTCGACGCCGCGTGGAAGGGGAAGCGCTGCAGCTCGACACGAAGCGCCGCGGCCCTCTCCCCCGCCTCCGGCGTCGGCTCGCGGACGAGGGGGACGACCGCGTCGGGAAAGCTCCCCGCGAGACCGGAGACGGCGCCGGCGGCTCCGGCGGCAAGGGCGCGCTCGAGCAGCGCCTCGGCGCCGACGAAGACGTCGAGGCCGTCGAGGAGGTACGGCTCGAGGCGTTCCCACGGGCTGTCGGAGACCTTCATCCCGACGAAGTTCGGAGCGCGCTCGCGCAGCCGCTCGATGACCGGGAGCGGAATCGCATAGCCGCTCCGCGCCTCGAACTCGTAGAGGTAGAACGGCAGCGGCGCGCACGCGCGGGCGGCCGCGTCGAAGTGCGCGAGCAACTCGTCCTCGTCGAGCGCGAAGTACGGCGGCGCGATCACGGCTACGGCGTCCGCCCCGGCCGAGGCGGCGTGCTCGGCGAGCAGCGCCGTCTCCCGCGTCGACTGCGCCCCGCAGTGGACGGCGACCTCGAGCCGGTCGCCGGCAGCCTCGACGAACGCGGCGGCGATCTCCCGCCGTTCCGCCGGCGAGAAGAGCACACCCTCGCCCGTGGTCCCGAGCACGAGCACGCCGTCGAGTCCGTGCCCGGCCAAAAAGTCCAGGTACGGCGCAACCGCGGCCGCAT
Organism: Gaiellaceae bacterium; assembly: GCA_036007185.1. GTDB lineage: Bacteria > Actinomycetota > Thermoleophilia > Gaiellales > Gaiellaceae > Palsa-739. The sequence goes on from DASYOZ010000180.1 coordinate 3,791, forward strand.
CGAAGGCGCCGTCCCGGAGCGGCGTCACGCCGGCTGCAAGCGCGCCCCGCAGCGTTGTCATCGCCGCACCCCGGCCATGTGAGCAAACGCCATCCGCCACTCGCCCTCGCCGGCGTCGACCAGCGGACGCAGCTGCTCCGTCAGACGCTCGCGCTCTTCCGGCGTCAGCACCTGCTTCATCGCCTCCCGTAGCGTCGGCACGTTCGGATTCCATGCTGTGTCGAGGAAGGTGTCCCAGCTGAGCCGCTCCATCGCTTCGATTCGCGCGTCGAGCGTCAGCCGAATCGGGAAGAAGCCCGCCTCCTCGGCGAGCCGCAGCAGGTCGCGCTCATCGAAGTCCAGCATTGGGTCGGTGTCGGGAGGCTGGATAGCCTCGTAGACGGCCCGCAGCTTTGCCGAGATTCCGTCAGGCCCCTCCATGGGAAAGCCGAGGACGCCTCGCCGCCGCTCCGGCGCGCCGAAGCGGTTGATCGGCTCTGCTAGCGAGATCCTGCCGCGGGGCCGGAGCACCCGCGCGAACTCGCTGAACGCACTCGCCTTCTCCTTCACGTAGATGAGGACGGAGCGTGTCGTGACGACATCGACGGACGCGTCCTCGATCGGCGCGAGATCCGTGGCCGCCGCTTCGACGAAGCGGCACCGGTCGAGAGCTCCGAGGCCTACGGCGGCCTCGCGGCAGAAGTCGAGGAGGTCGGTCGAGACATCGCTGAAGATCACGGTGTCTGCGCCCCGCTCGAGTGCACCGAAGCCGATCAGCCCCTCGCCGCACCCGACGTCGAGCAGCGTCTCCCCCGCGCGCAGCTCCGCACGATCGAGTACCTCGTCGCGAATCTGCGCCAGGCGCGCGAGCACTTCCTCGCGCGCCTGGGGGTCGCCGCCAAACCGCCGCTCTGCGAGCCACTCCGCCCACCGATCGCGCGTCGCTGAAGCCACCTCCCGATTCTCACTCTAAGCTCTCGCCTCGTGCCCTCGAACCTGCGCACGGAGCGCGACGGCGACGTCCTCCGCATCACGCTCGCGCGCCCCGACCGGCGCAACGCCTTCGACGGGGCGGTCATCGCCGAGCTCGCGGAGGCGTTCGTCGGCGTCGGGCGTGCCCGCGCCGTCGTCCTCGCCGGTGACGGACCGAGCTTCTCCGCTGGCGCGGACGTCGACTGGATGCGCTCGTCGGCCGACCTCTCGTACGAGGAGAACGTCGCCGACGCGAACGCGCTGCGGGCCATGCTCGAGGCGATCAACGGCTGCCCCGCGCCGGTCGTCGTGCGGGTGCAGGGCCATGCGCTCGGCGGCGGAGCGGGCCTCGTCTCGACGGCCGACATCGCTATCGCGGCGCCCGATGCGACTTTCGCCTTCTCGGAGGTCAAGCTCGGGATCATCCCCGCGGTCATCTCCCCCTTCGCCCTGGCGCGGATCGGCCCCGGCGCTGCGCGCCGCTACTTCGTGACCGGCGAGCGCTTCGACGCCTCGGTCGCGCTCCGGATCGGCCTCGTGCACGAGGTCGCCGACGATCTCGACGCGGCGGTCGAGCGCGTCGTGGGCGAGCTCCTCTCGGCCGGCCCGCAGGCGGTGCGCTGGGCGAAGCGGCTCGTGCGCGAGCGGCCGGACGGCCCCGAGACCGCGCGCTGGATCGCCGAGCGGCGCACGAGCGACGAGGGGCAGGAAGGCCTCCGCGCCTTCCTCGAGAAGCGGCCACCGGGCTGGCGCGCGTAACGCGGCTGCTCTAGCCTCGGCGCATGCCGATGCAGCGGAAGACCGTCACCGTCATCTTCTGCGACGTCACCGGCTCGACGGCGCTCGGCGAGTCGACGGACCCGGAGGCGCTGCGGGCGGTGCTCGCCCGCTACTTCGAGCGGATGAGGGGGATCGTCGAGGCGCACGGCGGCTCGGTGGAGAAGTTCATCGGCGATGCCGTGATGGCGGTCTTCGGGGTTCCGGTTGTGCACGAGGACGACGCGCTCCGCGCCTGTCGCGCCGCGGTTGAGATGCGCGACGCCTTCCCGGAGCTCGGGATCTCCGGCCGCATCGGCGTCAACACGGGCGAGGTCGTGACCGGCACCGAGGAGCGGCTGGCTACGGGCGACGCGGTGAACGTCGCCGCCCGGCTTGAGCAGGCGGCGCAGCCGGGCGAGGTGCTCGTCGGCGCGGCGACGCTCGCGCTCGTGGCGGCGGCGGTCGAAGGGGAACCCGTCGAGCCTCTGGAGGTGAAGGGCAAGTCCGACCCTGTCCCGGCGTTCCGCCTTCTCGGCGTGCGCGAGCGCGGCGAGCCCCGCTTCGCCACGCCGATGGTCGGACGCGACACCGAGCTGCGCCGCCTGCGTGACGCGTTCCAGCAGGCGGTGCATGACCGCTCCTCCCAGCTCTTCACCGTCCTCGGCTCCGCCGGCGTCGGCAAGTCCCGGCTCGCGGCCGAGTTCCTCGCCGGCCTCGACGCGCGGGTGGTGCGCGGCCGCTGCCTTTCCTACGGCGAGGGGATCACCTACTGGCCGATCGTCGAGATCCTGAAGCAGCTCGGGACGCTGCCGGAGGGCGACCCAGCACGTCCGCTTCGCTTCGTGCTCGGGGAGTCGGAGCTGCCCGCAGCGCCCGACGAGATCGCCTGGGGCTTCCGCAAGCTGCTCGAGCAGGAGGCACAGGAGCAGCCGCTCGTCTGCCTGCTCGACGACCTGCACTGGGGAGAGGAGACGCTACTCGATCTCATCGAGCACGTGGCCGACCTGTCGCGGGACGCGCCGCTGCTGCTCCTGTGCATGGCCCGGCCGGAGCTGCTCGAGCGGCGACCCTCCTGGGGCGGCGGCAAGTGGAACGCGACCACGGTTCTGCTCGAGCCTCTCGACGCGGCAGAGACCGAGCTGCTCATCGCCGAGCTCGGCGGCGTCAGCGACGAGCTGCGCGAGCGGATCCTCCAGGTCGCCGAGGGCAATCCGCTCTTCCTCGAGGAGATGCTCGCGCTCCTCCGCGACTCGGGTAACGCGGAGGTCGAGGTGCCGCCGACGATCCAAGCGCTGCTCGCCGCCCGGCTCGACCAGCTCGACCCGGCCGAGCGCTCGGTGCTCGAGCGAGGCTCGGTCGAAGGCCGCACGTTCCACCGTGGCGCGGTGGCAGCCATGTCCGACAGCGACGGCTTCATCGACCAGCGACTCGTGGCGCTCGTGCGGAAGGAGCTCGTCCGGCCCGACCGCGCCCAGCTGACCGGCGACGACGCTTATCGCTTCCGGCATCTGTTGATCCGTGACGCCGCGTACGACGCTCTTCCAAAGGCGACGCGCGCCGACCTCCACCGCCGTTTCGCCGAGTGGCTGGAACAGCACGGCGAGGGCCTCGTCGAGCTGGACGAGATCCTCGGCTACCACCTCGAACAGGCGGCCCTGTATCTCGCTGAACTGGGCCGGGAAGACAAGGAGCTCGCGCTCGCCGCCGGCGAGCGTCTCGGAGTCGCCGGCAGCCGTGCCTACTGGCGCGGTGATTTTCGCGCCGCCGTCGCGCTGCTCGAGCGTGCACTCACGCTGGAGCGCCCCTATCGCCTCGACGTCCATCTCGAGGTAGAGCTCGTGGGTGCGCTGGACGCGCTCGACGCCGCTCGGGCCGTCGAGGTGGCTGACGCTGCGGCGGAGCGTGCCGACGCTGCCGGAGACGAAGCCGGCGCGGCACTGGCGCGCACGGTCGCGGCAAACGCGCGGCTACATACCGGCCAGTGCTCGGCCGACGAGCTGGAGCGGCTTGCCAGGGTTGCGCTACCGCTGCTCGAGGCGCTCGGTGACGACGACGGCCTCGCCCATGTCTGGCAGGCGCTGGGATGGGTCGCCAACATGCACTCCCGACTCGAAGGTTGGGCAGACGCGATCGAGCAGGCGCTACTGCATGCCCGCCGCGCCGGACACCCCATTTTTGGCTCGTGGGCACTCTCAGTACCACTCGCAATGGGCCCCAAGCCGGCCGGCGAGGCGCTGGCGAAACTCGATGAGTTCATCGGTGACCAGCCGCACCCGGCCGACCTCCTCCTGAGAGGGGTGCTGCTCGCAATGCTCGGCACGATCGAGAGCGCATGGGCGGTCGCCGTTCCGGCCGACGAGAAAGGACGTGAGTTGGGACTCGGCCAGGGAGGCGTCTGGCTCTCCGAGATCGCGCTCATCGCCGGCGACCGGCAAGCTGCCAGCAACTACCTGCGCAGTGGCTGCGAGGCGCTCGAGCGGCGAGGCGCCAGGGGGCAGCTGTCCACGTACACGGCCCAGCTGGGCCGCGTCCTCGCCGCGCTCGGCCGCCCCGACGAAGCGGAGCAGCTCGCGCAGAAGGGGCGCGAGCTCGGCGACCCGGAGGACGTGTGGACGCAGGCTCTCTCGCGACAGGCGCAGGCCCTCGTCCATTCGGCGCGCGGGCAGCACGCCGAGGCGGTCGGGATCGCCGAGGAAGCGGTCGACTGGTGGTCGCGGACCGATTCGCTTCTGCGGCAGGGCGAGGCTCACGGTGACCTCGCGGAGGTGCTCGAAGCCGCCGGCCGCCGCAACGAGGCGATCGAGGCTTGGCGAGAGGCGCTCGACCGCTACGAGCGCAAGCAGGTGCTCCCGCTCGCCGCCCGCGTCCGCGAGCGGCTCGCCTCGCTCGAGCCCGCGTCCGCCTAGCGGCAGCCGGCGCAAAGGCCGACGATCTCGACCCGGTGGTCGGTGGCGACGAAGCCGTGCTGCCTCGCGGCTGTCGCAACCCAGTCGTCCAGCCCGCACTCCTGGATCTCGACCACGCGGTGGCAGCGCTCGCAGAGCAAGTGGTGGTGGTGCTCGTCGCCGCACAGCCGGTAGCACTGCTCGCCGCCGTGGTGTGAAAGCACGTCGACGACGCCCTTCTCGCTGAGGAGCGCGAGCGTGCGGTAGACGGTGGCGAGGCCCGCGCCGGAGTCGCGCTCGCGCAACCGGCTCCAGAGCTGCTGCGCCGTCACGTCGTCACGTTCCCGCTCGAGCTCCTCGAGCACCTCGAGCCGGCGCGGCGTCGCGCGGACGCCGTTTCGCCCGAGCAACTCCGCGAGGTCTTGGCGCGGCGCTGTCACGATCACTATCCTAGCCTGTGATGCGAATGAGAACCGTTATCGTTCGCGCCGGACTGACGGTGCTCCTGGCGGGGTGCGGCAACTCCACCGGCGCGGCGGGCGGGCTCGATGTCGTCGCGGCGGAGAACGCGTACGGGAACATCGCCTCGCAGATCGGCGGCTCGCACGTCTCCGTCACGTCGATCCTCACGAACCCGAACGCCGACCCCCACCTCTTCGAGCCGGGCACCTCGAACGGCCTGGCGGTGGCCGGGGCGAAGGTCGTGATCGAGAACGGCCT
>DASYOZ010000181.1:0-6538 GCA_036007185.1 Gaiellaceae bacterium
GCTGGCCGGCATGCGCGGCCTGATGGCGAATCCGAAGGGCGAGATCATCGAGCGGCCGATCAAGGCGAACTTCATGGAGGGCCTGTCGGTGCTCGAGTACTTCATCTCGACCCACGGCGCCCGCAAGGGCCTCGCCGACACCGCGCTCCGCACGGCCGACTCCGGCTACCTGACTCGCCGGCTCGTCGACGTCTCGCAGGACGTGATCATCCGCGAGGAGAACTGCAAGACGAAGGAGTTCGTCGAGCTGCCGCTCTTCTTGCCGGACGGGCTGAACAAGTCCGTCGCCGGCCGGATCGTGGCGGAGGACGTTCACAAGCCGCTCGCGTCCGGGAAGCCGGGCAAGACGGTCGTTGCCAACAAGGGCGAGGAGATCACGACGCCCCGGCTGCGGGAGATCGTCGAGGAGCTCGGCGAGGTCGCCGAGGACTTCTCGATCCCGGTGCGGTCGGTGCTGAAGTGCAAGGCCGATACGGGCGTGTGCCGCATGTGTTACGGCACGTTCCTCGCGACGGGCGAGCTGTCGGAGATCGGCGACGCGGTCGGGATCATCGCCGCGCAGTCGATCGGCGAGCCGGGCACCCAGCTCACCATGCGGACGTTCCACACCGGCGGCGTGGCGGGCACGGACATCACGCACGGCCTGCCGCGTGTCGTCGAGATCTTCGAGGCGCGCAACCCGAAGGGCGCCGCGGCGCTCGCCGAGGTGGCGGGCACCGTCGCGCACGAGGAGACGGAGCGCCAGCTGCGCATCACGATCGTCCCCGACAGCGGCGACGAGGCCGACGAGTACTCGATCCTCGTCCCGCGCCGCACGCGGCTCAGTGCTGTGCACGGCGAGCACGTCGACGCCGGCGACCCGCTCCACGAAGGCTCGCTCAACCCGGCCGACGTGCTGCGCCTGAAGGGGTACACGGCGACCGAGCTCTACCTGGTCGGCGAGGTGCAGAAGGTCTACAAGTCGCAGGGCGTCGAGATCCACGACAAGCACATCGAGCTGATCGTCCGGCAGATGCTGAAGAAGGTGCGGGTCGAGAACGCCGGCGACACCGACCTCCTGCCCGGCCAGCTCGTCGACAAGATCGTGCTCGATCGCGAGAACGCGCGGGTGAAGAAGGAGAAGAAGGAGCAGGCGACGCTGGAGCCGCTGATCCTCGGGATCACGAAGGCGTCCCTTGCGACGGAGTCCTTCCTCTCGGCTGCGTCCTTCCAGGAGACGACGAAGGTGCTCACCGACGCCGCGATCGAAGGCAAGGTCGACCGGCTGCTCGGGTTGAAGGAGAACGTGATCATCGGGAAGCTGATCCCGGCGGCTACCGGGCTGAAGCGGTACCGGACGATCGAGATGGGGCCCTCGGACAAGGTGCCGGCTAGCGCGCTCGCCCGGCCGCAGACCGAGGAGCAGCTCCTGGCGGCGCTCGAGGAGATCGGCAGCGACGGCTCCGACGCTCTCGCCGGGCTCGGTCTCGACTTCGGCGGCGAGGTCGAGACGAGCGGCGAGGCAGAGCCGCGTAGCGACCTCGAGGCCGAGGAAGTGCCCGAAGTGGACTCGCCGCTTGACGACTAGCACGGGGGAGCGCGGGATCTCGGACAAGGCGCAGGCGCTCGTCGTCCGCGTCAAGCCGTTCGTCCCGGTATTCGTGAAGCGCCCGCTCCGGCGGGCGCTTCCCGTTCGCTATCACCACTACGTCGATCCCGACTGGCACCGGCGGATGATCCGCCACAACGTCAAGTACTGGGACTACCTGGGCCGCCTCCAGCTCGACTATCTCGTCGAGCGCGGTCTCGAACCCGCCCATCACCTACTCGACGTCGGCTGCGGACCGCTCCGAGCAGGGGTGCATTTCATCCGTTACCTCGAGCCGGGACACTACGCCGGCGTCGACAGACGTCCCGAGCTCCTGGAGGCAGGCCTGACCGTCGAGTTGCCCCGCCACGGTCTCGAGGGGAAGGAACCGGTGCTTCTCGCCAGCGATCGCTTCGAGTTCGGCAAGCTCGGTCGCACGTTCGACTACGCGATCGCGCAGTCGGTCTTCACGCACCTGAACCTGAACGCGATCATCCGCTGCCTCGTCGAGATGGGGCGCGTTCTTCGTCCCGGCGGCAAGTTCTACGCGACGATCCACGAGAACCCGCACGGCAAGCTGTTCCTCGACGACATCGAGCAAGCGGAGTCCTGCGTCTCGCACTACGACAGCGACTTCTACCACTACGACGTCGACGCGCTCCGCTTCGCCTGCGAGGGGACCGGGCTCTCCCTCTCGTACGAGGGCGAGTGGGGTCACCCGAACAACCAGAAGATGATCGTCTTCACGCGCGACTGAGGCTCGTGAAGAGGGTCCTTCTGTTCGCCGCCGTGGCCGCCGCCGCGTCGCTGCTCGCCTCCAGCCCGGCCGCGTCCGACCCGGTCTGGGCGGGCCAGTGCGGCATCCGGGCGCAGCAGACGGTGTGGGGCGAGTACGGCTGGCCGACGCTCCTGCCCATCCTCGCGCGACCGGGGACGCTGCTCGCGGTGACCCAGCAGAAGGGAAGCAGCTACGGGGCCGAGGCGCGGTCCCGCGGCGCGGCGACGTACAACTTCGACCTGCGGCTGCGCGACGAGGTCGGCACGCCGGCCGCGCCCGCAGATCCCTCGATGATCCAGGCGGCTGCGGTGATGAGGTACCAGAGGGCCGTCAGTGCATCGGGCGGCTGCACGACGCCGCTCGTCGTCGAGAACGAGCTCTTCAGCGCGACGACTCCGACCCCCTGGACAGCCTCTACCGCCCAGTACCGCGCGGGCGTGCTTGCGTTCCTGCAGGGCCTGGCGGCACTCGGCGCGCATCCGGTGCTCCTCGTCAACAAGTCGCCCTATACGGGCTCGAGCGACGCGGCCGCCTGGTGGCTCTCTGTCGCGAAGGTCGCCGACGTCGTGCGCGAGGTCTACCTGCCGGCGACGAGCATCTGGCGGCTCGGGCCGGTCCTCGGCAACCGGCAGCTACGCGAGAGCTATCGGAACTCGATCACCACGCTCACCTCGATCGGGATCCCCGCGAACCGGCTCGGCATCATGCTCAGCTTCCTGAGCCAGAAGGGCGTCGGCGGCCGCAACGGCCTCCAGCCCGCCTCCGCCTGGTTCCAGGTCGTGAAGTGGGAGGCGCTCGCGGCGAAGGAGGTGGCGGCGGAGCTCGGGCTCGGCTCGGTCTTTTCCTGGGGCTGGCAGGAGTGGAATAGCAAGGAGCAGGACCCCGCGAAGCCGAAGGCGGCCTGCGTCTGGCTCTGGGCGCGGAGCCGGACGCTATGCAACGCGCCGAAGATGCTCGGGCCGCGCTTCGACCGCTCGCTGACCGACGGGCAGATCCGGCTGTCGGGCGGGATCGTCTGTCGCGCGCAGGGGGTCGGCGCGATCGCCGCCGGCTCGGTTGCCAAGCTCCAGGGGCTGACCGGCGATCGGAATGCCGCGCTCAGCGCCTTGTTCGAGCGGCTCGTCGAGGTCGCCGAGCGTCCGGTGTCGCGCCACGCGCTGGTCGCCGCGGAGCGCGAAGTCGTGGCGGACTCCTTCCACGGCCGGCGCAGCGCCTACGTCGTCGCGTTGCGGCAGGCCCACGCGACCGTCGGGATCGCGCGCGCGGTGCTCGCCGACGAGCTCCGGCGGGCGCAACTCGAGCAGCAGCGGTCCGTCGCACCGCCGACCGCGAGCGAGGTCGCGGCGTTCTACACCGCCTACCCGGACCTGCTCGTCCGGCGCGTCCGCGTCTCGCCGTCGCCGCCCTGGCTCGCCGAGGGGCGGACGGGGCTCGCGCTCGCCGAGGCCGCGCCGCAGCGGTTGTTCTCCCTGCCGAGCGGGAGGACTGCGCACGTCGCGACGCTGCTCGGGACGTTCGCCGTCCGGCCGCTGGGGCCGGCTCAGCCTCTCGGCGCCCTCCCGTTCTCGACCGTGCGGCCGGCGATCGTCGCGGCGCTGCGCGGCTTCGAGCGCGCCCAGGCCTTCGAGCGCTGGACGATCGCGCGGCAGAACGTCGTCCTCAACCAGACGATCTGCCTCCGCGACCAGCTCCCGCAGCCGGCCGCGATCGACCTCACGCAGTACCTCCCGTTCCTCCGCATCGAATAGGTACCGCTGGCGCAAGGCATAGCCTTGCGGGGTGCTCGAGAAGCTGTGGGGCAACATCCCAGTCGGGCCCGAGACGCAGGGGGTGCGCGTCCTCGGCGCCGTCGGCAAGCGCTGGCTGCACGTCGTCGCCCGCTACGCACCGCTGCCGCCTGCCACCCGCGCGTCGCTCCACCGGCGCCGCGGCGTCCACGTCGGCCGGCGCGTCTTCATCGGCACCGAGGTGTTCATCGACGACGCCGTCCCCTCGTCGGTGACGCTCGAGGACGACGTGACCGTGATCGCGCAGACGACGATCCTCGGCCACACGTACTACCCGCGCCACTTCCACCGGCTGCTCGGCGACGAGGCGACCAGGTCCGACCTGCGGACGACGATCCGCCGCGGCGCCTACCTCGGCCTCCGCAGCACGATCCTCGCCGGCGTCACGGTGGGGGAGTTCGCGATCGTCGGGGCCGGCAGCGTGGTCACGGCGGACGTCCCGCCGTACACGATGGTCGCAGGAGTCCCGGCCCGCGTCGTGCGCGAGTTTTCTCCCGACGACGTCAAATAGCACGCTCGAGACCGCTGGAGCCAGAACCAGGCGAAGGGCCGGAGGCTAAGACATCCGCGCTAGCGGTGGCTTAGCCGCAGGCCGGACTGCGCTCGCGTCGGCCTCTGCCGCGCGCGGGCGCACCGGGTAGCCATTTCGTCCAGAGCATCGAAAACCAGAACAGCACGGAGCGCGCCCGAGATCGCAATCTCGGGCGCACGGAGTTCCTTATCTCCTAGTCCGGCGAAGCCGAAGGCTTCGCCGGACTAATCCGCGGCAGCGAGGCCGCCTTTCCCGGTGTGCTTCGTCGCGTACAGCGACTCGTCGCCACGCTCGAACAGGCTCGTGGGGCTGTCGTTCGGCTGCAGGTCGGCCACTCCGGCCGAGACGCGGACGCGGCCGGCCCGCGCGATCGGCTGTGCCGACACCGCCCGCTGGATCCGCCCGACGAGCTGCCGTGCCTGTCCTACCTCGACCTCCGGCACGATCACCGCGAACTCGTCGCCGCCCACCCGGCACGGGACGTCGGCAGAGCGCACCACCTGCTTGATCCGGTCCGCGATCTCCGCGAGAACGGCGTCGCCCGCCAGGTGACCGATCCGGTCGTTGATCTCCTTGAAGCCGTCGACGTCCACGATCACGAGGGAGAGGCGGCGCTGGTAGCGCTGGGCGCGGTCGACCTCGCGGGCGAGGGTCTCGTGGAAGTAGCGCCGGTTGTGGAGGCCCGTGAGCGAGTCGAGGTCGGCGAGTAGGCGCGCCTCGCGGAAGCGGCGCGAGTTCTCGATCGCCGGCGCGACGCGTTCCGCGGGCTCCTCGAGGCGGCGCAGGTCGTCGTCGCCGAAGCGGACGTCCGGGTCGCGCGAGAAGACGCCGAGCCAGCCCATCCTGCCGCCTCGGCCGACGAGCGGGACGCCGAGCGCCTCGTGCACCGCTCCTGCCGCTTCCTCCCCGGCATAGAGATAGGAGAGCTCCACCGCGCGCGCGTCGCGCCGCTCCGGCGGGCCGGTGAAGATGCGGACGGCGCCGTCCTCGCCGTCCAGGCCGATGGAGCCGAGCAGGCGCTCCTCATCGTCGCCGGTGGGGTCGAGCTCGACGACGGCCGCATCGACCTTCGGGAGCGCGGCGGCGGCTTCGAGCGCGAAGCCGAGCGCGTCGTCGAGATCGATCGTCGTGCTGATCTGGGAAAGAAAGCGGCTGCGCTGCGTCTCCTCCTCGGCCCTCCTGACGGCGCTGCTCAGCTCCTGCGCGAGCTCCTCGAGCCGTGCTTCGAGCGTCTGGACCGTCTCCGCGACCCGCTCCTCGACCTGGCGAGACGTGCGGCGGCGCAGCCGGCGGCCGAGCTCGAGCGCGACGACGGCGAGGACGCCGAGCGCCACAGCGAGACCTATCACTGACCAATGCATCGCAGCCGCAGACTCCGTAAGTTCGGTGGGTGATTTGGGTGCGCAAACTGTAGGTTCGGCCCAGGGTGGGAGCTACTAGCCTTTTGGCGAGTTTCTGGCCGATTGGCGGGGTTCGTGCGTGTTCGCTACCATGCCGCAGGCCGGTTGGCTAGGGGCGTTCTGCTCCGGCCGACCGTCTCTTTGTGAAGAGGGAGTAGACGAAAAACCCATGCCGACAGTCAACCAACTCGTGCGCAAGGGCCGGAAGGTCTCGAAGGCGAAGACCAAGACGCCTGCGCTCGCCGGCGCGCCGCAGAAGCGCGGCGTGTGCACGCGCGTCATGACGCAGACGCCGAGGAAGCCGAACTCGGCGCTGCGCAAGGTCGCGCGCGTCCGTCTCACGAACGGAGCGGAGGTCGGCGCCTACATCCCCGGCGAGGGCCACAACCTGCAGGAGCACTCCGTCGTGCTCGTCCGCGGCGGCTCGACGAAGGACCTGCCGGGCTACCGCTACAAGATCATCCGGGCCGCGCT
>DASYOZ010000182.1:0-5365 GCA_036007185.1 Gaiellaceae bacterium
GCTCCCTACGCGGCGGCAGTCTCCTCCGGCACCAGCGGGCTGCACCTGCTCTGCGTCGCGGCCGGCATCGGGCCGGGCGACGAGGTGATCACCTCGCCGTACTCGTTCGCCGCGAGCGCCAACTGCTTCGTCTACGAGGGCGGGATCCCCGTCTTCGCCGACATCGACCCGCGGACGCTCAACCTCGATCCAGCCGCGGTTGAGGCCGCGATCACCGAGCGGACCAAAGCGATTGTCGCGGTGGACATCTACGGCTACCCATGCGAGCTCGACGAGCTGCGGGCGATCGCCGCGCGGCACGGGCTCGCGCTGATCGGGGACTCCTGCGAGGCGCTCGGGGCCGAGTATCGCGGCGCGCCCCTCGGCTCCCACGGCACCTCGTGCGTTTTCGCCTTCTATCCGAACAAGCAGATCACGACGGGCGAGGGCGGCATGGTGACAACGCATTCGGAGCAGGAGTGGCACCTGATCCGCTCGCTGCGCAACCAGGGCCGGCCGGAGCCGGGCGGCTGGCTCGAGCACGTCCGGCTCGGCTTCAACTACCGGCTGAGCGACATCGCCTCCGCGCTCGGGATCGGGCAGCTCGAGCGGCTCGACGAGATCCTCGCGCTCCGTTCGGAGGTAGCGAGCCGCTACGCCGGGGTGCTGCGTGACGTCGACGGGCTCGAGCTCCTCTCTCCCGACGACGGCGATCACGTCCGCTCGTGGTTCGTCTACGTGGTGCTCTTCCCGGACTCCGCGGCGCGCGAGCGGGTGGTCGCGGCCTTCGAGCGGGAGGGGATCGGCTGCAACCGCTATCTCCCGTCGATCCACCTACAGCCGTACATGCGCGATCGCTTCGGCTTCGGCGAGGGGTTGTGCCCCGTCGCCGAGGAGGTCAGCTCGCGGTCGCTCGCGCTCCCGTTCTTCACGGGGATCGAAGCCGCCGCGCAGGAGCGCGTCGCCGAGGTTCTCGCGTCCGCCCTGTAGGGAGGACTCGGCGGAACAGTGGCTGTGTCGCAGGGCCGTTGCTGAGCGCCGCGACTCCTCGCTGCGCTCGTCGGCCGGCTTCGCCGGCTGCGGCGTCCTCGGTCGCGCCGATAAGGACAGGGCTATCGCCGCTCCCTGCGTCCTTGCCTCGCGGCGCCCAGCACGCCCCTGCGACACAGCCACCGTCCCCCCGAGCCCTCCTAGTGAGATGATCCGCGTATGACGGACGGTGCGGCGCGGATGGTCTTCCTCGGCTTCGGCAAATGGGCTCGCGCCGACCGGATTTACGCGCTCGAGCCGATCACGGGAGACGAGCGCGGCGGCGGCCGTCGCACGCGCGTCTGGGTCGAGGGCATCGCGGACCCCGTCCTCGCCGGCCGCACGGAGCGCACGATCCTCCACGACATGGGACAGGACTCGGCCGCCGCGACCGTCGTCCTCGACGACGCGCTCGACCTCGCGGAGCGTGTAGCGAAGGCCGTCGATGAGGGGCCGCTCGACCTCCGCGACCTCGGCCGCCGCGCGCGGCGCGTGCTGGAGAAGACCGCGAATCCGGCCGAGCCCGAGCAGCTGTTCTAACCCTCGTGGTGGCGGCGGAGCGGCTCACGCGCGAGTTCTTCGCGCGATCGGTGCACGAGGTCGCGCCCGAGTTGATCGGCGCGACGCTGCTCGTGGACGGCGTGGGCGGCACGATCGTCGAGCTCGAGGCGTATGACCAGGACGACCCCGCGAGCCACTCCTTTCGCGGCCGCACCCGGCGAACGGCGTCGATGTTCGGACCGCCTGGCCATGCCTACGTCTACCGCTCCTACGGCGTCCACTGGTGCCTCAACCTGGTCTGCGCGCCGGACGGCCGCGCAGAGGCTGCGCTCGTGCGGGCGCTCGAGCCGACGCGCGGGCTCGAGACCATGCGCGAGCGGCGCGGGGTGGAGGCGGCACGCGCGCTGTGCTCCGGCCCGGGCAAGCTCTGCCAGGCGCTCGCCGTTACGCGCGTCCACGACGGGCGGCCACTCGACGAGCTCCCGTTCGACCTCCTGGCACGCAAGTCGAAGCCGCCGCTCGCGGTCGGCACGAGGATCGGGATCTCGCAGGCGGTCGAGCAGCCGTGGCGCTACGGCGTTGCCGGCTCGCCGTTCCTCAGCCGGCCCTTCCGGTCTCTGCCAGGATCGTCTTCGTGACCGTTCGCCCGTACGGGACGTGGCCCGCGCCGCTCGACGCGGACGCGATCTCGCGAATCGCACAGGGGGTCAACGGGCTCTCGGTCCTGTGGCCAAGCGTGCGCTGGCTGGAATCACGCCCCGCGGAGGGAGGCCGCGTCGCGCTCGTCGAGTGGCGGGACGGGCGTATTACCGAGCTCACGCCCGAGAGGTTCAACGTCAGGTCGCGCGTGCACGAATACGGCGGCGGCGCGTGCTGGTTCCACGGCGAGACGGCCTACTGCTCGGAGTTCTCCGACAGCCGCCTCTACCGGGTCGAGGACGGTAAGGCAACGCCGCTGACACCGGAGCCGCCCGAGCCCAACGCCCTCCGCTACGCCGACGGCGAGGTGACGCCGGACGGACGGCTTCTCGTCTGCGTGCGTGAGCGGCACGAATACGGCACGGTACAAAACGAGCTCGCCGCTTTCCCCGCCGACGGCGCGGGGGAGCCTCGCGTCATCGCCTCCGGCCACGACTTCTACGCGGCGCCCCGGGTCTCGCCCGATGGCCGCCGGCTCGCCTGGCTCTGCTGGGACCACCCGCGCATGCCGTGGGACGGGACCGAGCTGTGGGTCGCCGAGCTTGCCGGGGATGGGACGCTCTCCGGCGAGCGGCTCGTCGCCGGCGGCCCCGAGGAGTCCGTGCTCGAGCCGGCGTGGTCGCCGGAAGGGCGGTTGCATTTCGTTACCGACCGCAACGGCTGGTGGAACCTCCACCGCGAGGACCGTCCCCTCACCGCGCTCGAGGACGGTGAGATCGGCTGTCCCGCCTGGATATTCGGGACTGCGCGCTACGCCTTCCTCGGCGACGGCCGCATCGCCTGCATCGTCACACGCTCCGCCGTCGATTCGCTCGAGTTGCTCGACCCGGAGACGGGCGCCCTGGAGTCGGCTGGGCTCGCGTGGACGGCGTACGGCCCGACGACGCTCGCAGCGGAAGGTAACCGCGTCGTCTTCGCCGCCGCTTCGCCCACCGAACCGGCTACGGTGGTCGCCTGGGACGCGTCGAGCGGCGAGGAGGCCGTCATCGACCGCAAGCTCGACCGCGACCTCGGCCCGATTTCGGTCCCGCGCGCGATCGAGTTCGCGGTGAGCGACGGCACGACCGCACACGCCTTCTACTATCCGCCCACGAGCTTCGAATTGGAGGGGCCGCCGGACGAGCGCCCGCCCCTGCGCGTCGTTTGCCACGGCGGCCCGACCGCCCACGCTAGCCCCCGTCTCACGCTGGACTTCCTGTTCTGGACTCAGCGCGGCATTGGCGTCGTGGACGTCAACTACCGTGGCAGCTCCGGGTACGGCCGCGCCTACCGGCGCCTGCTCGACGGGCGCTGGGGCGAGATCGACTGGCAGGACTGTGTCTCCGCGGCGCGACATCTCGTTCGCGAAGGCGACGCCGATCCCGCTCGGACATGGGTGGAGGGCGGCAGCGCGGGCGGCTACGTCGTCATGTGTGCGCTCGTCTACGACGCCGAGGCGTTCGCCGCCGGTGTGAGCTACTTCGGCGTCGCCGACGTCGAAGCGCTCGAGCTCGACACGCACAAGTTCGAGTCCCACTACAGCGACACGCTGGTCGGCCCCTATCCCGAGCGCGCGGATCTCTACCGTGAGCGGTCGCCGGTGCACTTCGTCGACCGGGTCGAGCGGCCGATGCTCCTCCTGCAGGGGCTGGACGACGAGGTCGTGCCGCCGGCACAGGCGGAGATGATGGCCGCCGCCCTCGAGCGCAAGGGCATCCCGTATGCGTACATCGCGTTCGAGGGCGAAGGGCACGGCTTCCGCAAGCAGGAGAACGTGCGCCGGTCGATCGAGGCGACACTGAACTTCATCTCCCGCGTGTTCGGTTTCGAGCCCGCGGACGAGCTCGAGCCGCTCGAGATCGCACACCTCTAGAGTCTTCGCCGTGGCGGTCGCGGAGCTGACCCGGAACGCGGTGAACGTCCTGCCCGAGGGCGCTCTCGAGGCGAAGCTCGCGCTCGGCCGGCCGCTGCGCGTCAAGCTTGGCATCGATCCGACCGGTGCGGACATCCACCTCGGGTTCGCGGCCGTGCTGAATCGTCTGCGGGCGTTTCAAGACGCCGGTCACGTCGCGGTGCTGATCGTCGGCGATTACACAGCCAGAATCGGCGATCCCTCCGGACGCTCGGTCGAGCGCCAGGTCCTTCCCGACGACGTGCTCGACGCCAATGCCAAGCTCTTCGCCGATCAGGCTTTCAGGATCCTCGATCGCGACCGGACGGAGTTGCGATTCAACGGAGAGTGGCTCGGAAAGCTCGACTACGCCGAGCTCGTGCGCCTCACGCGCACTGGCACGGTCGCACGGCTGCTCGAGCGAGACGACTTCGCGAAGCGCTTCGCGCGGCACGAGCCGATCTCGGTCTCGGAGCTGCTGTATCCGTTCGCACAGGGATACGACTCCGTTGCAATCGAAGCGGATATCGAGGTCGGTGGCACCGATCAGCTCTACAACCTGCTCATTGGTCGCGACGTTATGGCCCACTACGGCCTCGAGCCCCAGATGGTCATCACATACGAGCTGCTGGTCGGGACCGACGGCGTCGACAAGATGTCCAAGTCAGTCGGGAACTACGTGGGGATCGACGAGCCGCCGGCGGAGCAGTTCGGGAAGGTGATGTCGATCCCGGACTCAGCGCTTCCGCAGTGGTGGCGGCTGTGTCTCGACTGCGAGCCTCCAGAAGGAGAGCCGATGGAATCGAAGCTCGCGCTCGCCCGCGGCATCGTCGCGCGCTACCACGGCGACGCTGCGGCGACCGAAGCTGAGGAGCACTTCAACCGCGTCGTGCGGCATCGCGAAACGCCCGCGGCGGTTCCGGAACGCTCTCTCCCTGCGGGCGATCCCGTCCATCTGCCGGCACTACTCGCCGACGCTTTCGGCCTCTCCACGAGCGAGGCCCGACGGCTGATTTCGCAGGGCGGCGTCAAGCTCGACGGCGACGTCGAGAGCGAGCTCGACGTGCCGCGAGCGCGGCTCGTCGGAGCCGTTCTCCGGGCGGGCAAGCGGCGCTTCGTTCGGCTCAACGAAGCGCCTTGACGCAAGCCCGCACCCTGCTACACTTCCCCGGCTGCCCGAGAGGGCGGCATGGAAAAGTCCCTGCAAACGAGCGAAAACGGAGAGCCTCAGGAGGATTCCCCGAAAGAGGAAACCCGCAAGTCCCGAGGCCTCTGGCGCGAGTCGAG
>DASYOZ010000183.1:0-18026 GCA_036007185.1 Gaiellaceae bacterium
CGATCCTACGTCTAGGCCTCGGCCTCCTGGGCCTTCTCGTCGGCCGCCCGCTTCGAGATCTCGTCGACCACGGTCGGGTCGGCCAGCGTTGTCGTGTCGCCGAGCTTCCGGTCGTTCGCGACGTCCCGCAGCAGGCGGCGCATGATCTTGCCGCTGCGGGTCTTCGGCAGCTCCGGCGTGAAGACGATGTTCGCGGGCTTCGCGATCGGCCCGATCTTCTGCGCGACGTGGTTCCGCAGCTCCTCGAGCTTCTCGACGGAGCCCTCGGCACCGCCCTTCAGCGTCACGTACGCGACGATCGCCTCGCCCGTCACCGAGTCGGCACGCGAGCAGACGGCCGCCTCGGCGACTCCTCGGTGGTCGACGAGCGCCGACTCGACCTCGATCGTCGAGATGCGGTGCCCGGAGACGTTCATCACGTCGTCGATCCGGCCGAGCAGCCAGAAGTCCCCGTCCTGGTCGATCCGGGCGCCGTCACCGGCGAGGTAGATGTCGTCGTACTTCGACCAGTACGTGTCCCGGTAACGCTGGTCGTCGCCGAAGATGCCTCTCAGCATCGCCGGCCACGGGCGCTTGAGAACGAGGTATCCGCCCCCGCCGGGGCCGACCTCGCTGCCCTGCTCGTCGTAGACCGCCGGCACGACGCCCGGGAACGGCCGGGTCGCCGACCCCGGCTTGAGCGTCGTGACCCCCGGCAGCGGCGTGATCAGGATCATCCCGGTCTCCGTCTGCCACCAGGTGTCGACGATCGGGGTCCGGTCGCCGCCGATGTTCTCGCGGTACCAGATCCACGCCTCCGGGTTGATCGGCTCGCCGACGGAGCCGAGCAGGCGCAGCGACGAGAGGTCGTGCTGCTGCGCGTACTCCGGCCCCCACTTCATGTGCGAGCGGATCGCCGTCGGCGCCGTGTAGAGGATCGTCACCCCGTACTTCTCGACGATCGACCACCACCGGTCCTTGTCGGGGAAGTCGGGCGTCCCCTCGTAGAGGACCGAGGTCGTCCGGTTGCAGAGCGGCCCGTACACGATGTAGCTGTGACCGGTGATCCAGCCGATGTCGGCGGCGCACCAGTAGACGTCCTCGTCCCGCTTCAGGTCGAAGATGTAGTGGTGGGTCGTCGCCGTACCGACGAGATAGCCGGCCGTCGTGTGGATGATCCCCTTCGGCTTGGCGGTCGTGCCGCTCGTGTACATGAGGAAGAGCAGGTCCTCGCCGTCCATCGGCTCGCACGGGCACGACTCGGGGTCATCGGAGACGTCGCTCTCGAGGTCGTGCCAGTCGTGGTCACGGCCCTCCTGCATCGGCACGTCGCCCCCCGTGCGGCGAAGGACGACGCAGTGCTTCACACCCGGGGCCGCGGCCATCGCCTCGTCGGCGACCGTCTTGAGCCCGATCTTCGAGCCGCGTCGGTACGCCTCGTCCTGGGTGATCACGACCTCGCACTTCATGTCGTTCATCCGGCCCGAGAGCGAGTCGGCCGAGAAGCCGCCGAAGACGACCGTGTGGGGCGCGCCGATCCGCGTGCACGCGAGCATCGCCACCGGTAGCTCCGGGACCATGCCCATGTAGATGCCGACCGGCGTCCCCTTCTTCACGCCGAGCTTCTTGAGCGCGTTCGCGAAGCGCACGACGTCCTTCTGGAGATCGCCATACGTGATCGTGCGCGTCTCTCCTTCAGGCTCGCCCTCCCAGTGGTAGGCAACGACGCCGCCGTCGCCGGCCTCGACGTGCCGGTCGACACAGTTGAAGCAGACGTTCACCTTGCCGCCGAGGTACCACTTCGCGTACGGCGGCTCCCACTCGTAGAGCTCGCTGAAGGGCTCGAACCACGTGACCCGCTCGCGACCTTCCCGCTCCCAGAACTCCTCGAACGGGACGTCGTAGATGTCAGGCTGCGCGTTCGCCTGGGCCACGAAGTCCTCGGGCGGCGGATAGGTCCGATCCTCGAGGAACATCGTGTCGATCGCGTGCCGGCTCGCCTCCGTAGCCAAGAGCCTTCTCCTCCTCTGCTTTAGCCGGATCCGGATCCTAGGCCATCGCTGCCGCGCGGGCCGCCGTCACGATGGGCCTCCCGACCGGCAACACGACCCGGCCCGCGGTCGCGTTCCAGACGCCGGCCGCCGACGCGTACCAGGCGACAGCCGCCGTGACGATGCCGGCCCAGCCGCCCGCGTGGAGCACCCAGGTCGCGTTCGGATCGTGGGAGAGCCTGAAGAAGCCGATCACGAGCAGGATCTCCGTGATCTCCAGCGTGAGGAAGACCATGAACACGGCTGCGTTCACGCGCATGCTCGCGATCAGCATGTACGTGTTGAAGACGGCGAACGCGAACAGGAACCACGCGAGCTCGTTGGTGATGTTCGCTGCCGTGAGACTCGCGGCGAACCAGCCTCTACCCGATTTCGGGCGAATTAGTCAGGGTTCGAGGTCGTACGCGTAAGCCGTGAGAACCTCGGCACCGTTCTCGGTCACGACGACGATGTCCTCGAGCCGGACGCCGCCGTAGCCGGCCCGGTAGAGGCCTGGCTCGACGGTGACGACGTCGCCCGCGACGAGCCTCTTGTCGGAGATCTGGCCCATGCCCGGCGCCTCGTGCACCTCGAGACCGACACCATGTCCCAGCCCGTGGAAGAAGCCGTCGACGAGCGGCTCGCCCGGCGTCTTCGTCCGTTGCGTGGGCTCGCCCGCCGCCTCGAAGATCTCGCAGCTGCCCTCGAAGATGGCTCGCGCATCGGCGCCGGGCCGAATCTCCGAGATCGCCCGGTCGAGCGCCTCCTTGACAAGCCTGTGCCACTCGCGAACGTCGTCCGCGACTTCGCCGACGACGAAGGTGCGGGTCATGTCGGTGTAGACGGCGGAGCCGTTGTCGCGCGGCCAGATGTCGACGACGAGCGCAACACCCGGCGGGATCGGGCCGGAGCCCATGTCGTGACCGACGGCTCCCTGTCCACCGGGCGCGACGATGTATTCGTCGGCGGTGGTGTCATGCGCAGCAAAGGTCGCGTTCATCGCCGCCTTCACGCGTTCGACCGTCAGCAGCTCGCCGTCGAGGAGGAGGCCATCGCCGCGAATCTCGGCGCTGCGGAGGAGCTCGCGGCACGTGTCCATCGCTGCCTCGGCGGCCTTCTGTGCCCGGCGCATCCCGGCAAGCTGCGCCTCCGTCTTCACGCGGCGGCGGTCGTCGAAGAGCTCCTGGTCGACCTGGAGCTCGAAGCCGTCGGCACGCAGACGGTCGGCGAGCCAGACGGGGAACGTGTCGGGCACCGAGAAGTGCTTCGGGCCGAGGCTCTGGACGGAGCGGAGCGCGAGCTGGGCCATGATCTCGCGCCGGTCGAGGCCGGAGGCGATCAGCTCGTCGATCCCGAACTCCTCGGACAGATGCACGTCGAACAGGCCGAGCTGCCGGAGCCGCGTCGCCTCCATCGAGTTCGAGAAGACATGTCGCGTTCCGTTCGTCTCGGCGTAGAGGAACGGATCCGGCACTGCGAGCGGGACTGCATGGCGCAAGTCAGCGGAGCGGATGGAGTCTGCGTACATGAGAACGGCGTCCGGCACGTCCCGCCGATCCTAGCGATCGTGCGCTGCCTTCTTCGCCGCTTCGTCCCACGGAAAGGCGATACTCGCGGGTCACATGGCGACCACCGACGAGAGAGAAGAAGCGGCCTTCCCGCTCGGAGCCGCGTGCCGGATCGACTCGCGCTCGCCGTGGCGGCAGATCGCGGAGATCCCGGTCGGCCTCGATCCGGAGGGAATCGCCGTCGACGTACAGCGGCGGCGCGCCTTTGTCGCGTGCTCGCGCAGCGACTTCGTCTCGGTCGTCGACCTCGAGACGCACGAGGTCGTCTGCGAGATCCACACGGGAAACGAGCCCATCGACATCGGTCTCGACGAGCAGACCGGCCGCGTCTTCACCGCAGACGCGCATTCCGACCAGGTCACGATCATCGACTCGGCGACGCTCGAGGTCGAGACCGCCGTGCCGGTGGGCGGCTATCCCTCCGGCCTGACGCACGTCCCGGAGTTCCGCCGCCTCTATGTCGGCAACTCGCTCGGCTCGACGATGAGCGTGATCGACCTCGACACGCTCGAGACGGTGGCGACTGTGGACGCGGAACCGGGGGCCGGAGCGATCGGCGTCGACCCGACTCGCCGGCTCGTCGTCTGCGTCAACTTCGTCGCGGCCTCCGCCAACTTCTACGACGCCGGCTCTTTCGAGGAGGTCGGCCGGCTCGAGCTCGGCATCGGCACGTGCGCGATCGGGATCGTCCCCGAGCGGGGCGAGGCGTTCATCGTCAACTCGATCGCCGGCACGGTCTCCCGCGTCGATCTCGAAGCAATCGAGGTCATGGAGGAGATCCGCACCGGCTCGGCGCCGGTCGGGCTCACCGTCCATCCCTCACACGACCGCGTCTACGTCACGAACCGCGGCGCGGGGACGGTGAGCGTGCTCGGCGTCGCCGACGGCGCAGAGTGGTCGCAGATCCCCGTCGGCGGCGGCCCGGGCGGTGTCGTCGTCGACCCGCACGACGGCCGCGTGCTCGTGGCCAACGCCGGGAGCCAGACGATCTCGATCGTCGAGGACCTGCTCGCCGCGCGACCCCCTGCCCCCGTGCTCGAGGAACCGAGCCCGTGGATCGGCGGCAAGCTGCCGGCGTTCGCGCTCGAGGACTACTGGACAGGTGAGCGCCGCACGAATCGCGACTGGGCCGAGAAGAAGTACATCCTCAACTTCTTCGCCTCCTGGTGAGGGCCGTGCAACGCGGAAGCGCCGTTCCTCGAGGAGCTGCGCATCCGTGAGGCGGCCCGGTCGGGCCTCGAGGTCGTGCTCGTGGACATCTGGGAGGGGACGGAGCCGCGTCCCGAGGTCGAGCGTTTCTGCGACATGTGGGGCATCAAGGGGTCGATCCTTCTCGACCCCGGCCTCGAGCTCGCCTCGACCCTCGGCGTGCGCGGCGTCCCGACGAACGTCGTCGTCGACTCCGACGGGACGATCCGCGCCTTCGGAGCCGCCCGGCTCGACGAGCTCGAGCAGGCGATCGACGACCTGTACGGCCGGAGCTAGCGCCATGGCGCTGCTGCGCGCCGAAGAGGAGACAAAGGTGCGCGGGTGGTTCGCGGAGCTCCAGCGGCCGGTCGAGCTTCTCGTCGCAGTCGGGCCGGAGGGGACACCGCTCGCGGGC
Source organism: Gaiellaceae bacterium (assembly GCA_036007185.1). Classification (GTDB taxonomy): domain Bacteria; phylum Actinomycetota; class Thermoleophilia; order Gaiellales; family Gaiellaceae; genus Palsa-739. The sequence goes on from DASYOZ010000183.1 coordinate 5,181, forward strand.
TCCGGCGACGTCGACTTCGGCGCCGAGACGGTGCGCTTGTGCGAGGAGCTCGCGGAGCTCGGCGACCGCGTCAGCTGCCGGGTCGAGCAGGAGCCGGCCAGCTTCCCTCGCTTCCCCGCCGTCTCGATCCGACCCGACGGCAACGACGCGGGCGTCCGCTACGACGGGCTGCCATGGGGCTACGAGGTCGGCTCGCTCGTCGGTGCGATCGTCGAGGCCGGGCGTGAGAAGCCGTCCCTGCGTCCCGAGTCACTCGCGGCGCTGGCAGAGCTCGACCGCGATCTCGCTCTCGACGTCTTCGTCACTCCCACCTGACCGCACTGTCCGCCGGCCGTGCTGCTGGCGTTCCGGTGTGCCCTGGCCTCGGAGCGCGTGACGGCGACCGCGATCGAGGCGAACGAGTTCCCGCAGCTCTCGCAGGAGCTCGGCGTGTGGGCGGTTCCGCGGGTCGTGGTCGACGGCGAGCCGCGCTGGGACGGCTCGGTGCCCGAGCCGGAGTTCCTCCGCCGGATCCTCGCCGCTTAGGCGCTGAGCTTCGCGGCAAACCAGAGCCCGCCGACGCCGCCGAGGCACCCGAGCGCGAGCGAGGCGACTCCGAAGGCGCTCCCGCCCCAGACTGCCGGCGCCAGGCCACCGACCGTGGAGCCAACCGCGATGCAGAGCCAGACGACACGTCTGTCCATTGGCGCTGTATCGGCTCCCGTCCCTGCGAGCTGGAGCGTTCACAGCCGGACGTGGAACGAACGCCGCCGCCCGCTCACCCGCGGCCGCAGCTCGATCCGCGCCAGGACATTCCCTCGGACGTGTCCGCGGTAGGCGAACTCCGCGATTCCTGCGCTGCGCGGGAGGAGCTCCCGCCGTCGCGGGCGCAACGTCGCGAGCGTGCGGCCGTGCCGGCGGAGCACGAGCCGCAGCCTGTCACCGTCGAGCCGTTCCGTCACGTTGCCGCGGTTGACGAGGAGCAGCTCGAGCAAGCGGCGCGCGCCTGCGTGCCGGACGGTGAGCCCACGCGCGTCTAGGCGCCGCACGATCCGGCCCCGGACGTGGAGGACGACGATGACGCCGACCCGCAGGCGCACCCGGACGCGGCGCACGCCGAGCGGCCGCGTCGTCAGGAGCACGAGCGCCGGGTGGTCTCCGGGCGACGCCCGCCGCGAAGGCCTGGCGGCGACGTGCAGCGTGGCTTTCGCGCCGGGCGCGATCCGCACCCGCCGTGGGCGCAGCCGGAGCCACGCCGCCGCCCCGCGAGCCGGTCGCACTCGCGGCTTCCCGTGCAGCGAGCGCGCGAACCCGGCCCGCGAGACGTCGACGAGCAACGTCCGACGCCCCGGGTTCCGCACGGTGATGGCCGCGGCGGACGCGCCCCTGAGCGTCAGGCGCAGCGGGCTCGCGCTGAGCCCGATGCCGCGGCCGGCCGCGGCACCCGGGATGGATGCCGCGGCCGCTCCGAGGACTACCGCCGCGAGCGCACGCCTCACCGGCCGATCACCGTGAACGTCAGCGTCGACGTGTAGTGCCCGGCCGGGACGACCGGCAGCGGCGAGACGAACCCGACGCTCGTGGCCCGGGCATCGCCTCCGTCCGCGCTGGGCCCGCTGGCCGTCGCCAGAAGCAGGTCCGGCGCGGGCGCGACCGGCACGGCGGTGAGACCGCCGCCTCCGACGCCGATCCCGAGCGGGAGGTCGTGCGGCGAGAAGGCCGTCCGGTGGATGGTGAGCGTGTAGCCGCTCGGGTCGTTGCTCGTCACCGTCACATGCTCGGGCAGCGGATCTGGCGTCGTGCCCGGCACTGCGGCGGGGAAGCTCAGCGTCGCGTGGTCGAGCGCGATCGAGAGCAGCGGCTGGACGTCCACGTCCACCGATGCATCCGTACTCGCTCCGTTCGGAGGAGGCGATATCGAGCAGACGCTCACCGCTGCCGATGAGTTCTCCGGACCGGGCGTCGCGGTCGCGAAATCGGCCGCATTGTCATCGGTGTCGGTGCAGCCCCCATCCGCGCGCGCAAGCGCGGTCGTCGCGCTCGGCGCCGGCGCCGCACCGCTTCCCTCGTAGTCGGCGGCGCCGCCGTAACCGACGAGGTCCTCGACCGAGCCGGCGGTGGAGCAACTTCCCGGGGAGGCGCCGCACGACAGCGAAGTCGCGTCGTCGACGAGCGCGACCTTGCCGCCCGTGACGGCGAGGTTCGAGGTGCCGGTAGCGTCGGGTGCCGGCAGCGCTGCACCGTTCGCTCCGCCGGAGGCGAGCTGCACGAGGTAGCGGCCGCCCGCCGGCATCGTGCCGCTGAGCGCGGTCGCCTGCCACGTCGCGCTCGAGGCTGACGCGTACTGGAGTGTCCAGCCGTCGACGACGACGGCGCTCGAGCCTCGGTTGAACAGCTCGACGTAGTCGTTGGCATACGCGGCGCCGCTGTTGCCGCCGGCCGCGAACACCTCGGCGACGACGACGCTCCCTGCTCCGCTGCCTTTCGCCGACGCGGCGGCGAGCGGCAGGGCGAGCACGCAGAGCAGGACGAGCAGATGGATGCGCTTCATGGAGCCTCCGATCCGGGACGACTTGACGGCTCCCTTGCTACCGACCACCGCTCCGCGCCGACAGTGTCCTTTGCGAAGTCGGCACGAAATCGACACGCATCCGCCCGCGGCGCGGGGCCTGGCGGCGTGCGGCTAGATTCCGCTTGGTGGAGGCACTCGAGCGGGCACGGCAGGTCGCAGCGACGTGGGACGAGCGGCTGCGCGCCGATCTCCCCGCCGACCTCGACGTCTTCGACGCGCACACGCACCTCGGCACGGACATCGACGGGATGGTGGGAACCTACGAGGAGCTCCTCGGGACGATGGACCGCTACGGCATCTCTCGGGCCTTCGTCTTCTGCCTCGACGAGCCCGACCGGCACCCGGGCTTCCGCGCAGGCAACGACAGGACGCTCGAGTTCTCGGAGCGCTCGGCCGGTCACCTCATCCCGTTCGTGCGGCTGGCGCTCGACGAGGGGCCGATCGAGGAGGCGCGCCGCTGCCTCGACCTCGGTGCCCGTGGGATCAAGCTTCACCCACGCGCCCAGAAGTTCCTGCTCAACGACGAGCGGCTGGCGCCCGTGTTCGCCCTGGCGGCCGAGCGTGGCGTGCCAATCCTCGTCCACGCCGGCCGCGGTCTGCCCCCGATCGCGGCGGGGCTCGAGCGCCTCTTCGACTCGCATCCCGGAGCGCAGCTGATCCTCGCCCACGCAGGCATCGCGGACCTCGCGAACCTCGCGTACCGCTTCGCCGGCAAGCGGGGCGTCTTCTTCGACACCTCGGTCTGGAGCGCGATCGACCTCCTCGGCCTGCTGCGGCTCGTGCCGCCGGAACAGGTCGTCTACGCGTCGGACTACCCGTACGGCCAGCAGCCCGGCTCGCTTCTCCTCTCCCTGCGCGTCGCCCGCGCCTCCGGCTTCGACGACCGGCAGCTACGGGATATGTTCGCAGGCAACGCGTCCCGGATGGCGGACGGCGAGGAGCCGCTCGAACCGTCGCAGCCGTGCGGCTCGGACACCCTCGAGCAACCGCTCGCGCAGGCGCGCATCCACCAGTACCTCTCGATGGCGATGCCGCTCCTCTTCGTCCGGCAGCCCGACGCGTTCGGCGCGCTCGGGCTCGCCCTGAACGCGACCGAGGAGCCGAACGGGACGCACCGCGAGGAGCTCGACCAGATCCGCGAGCTACTCGAAGCCGGCCGCGACCTGTGGCGGACGCTGCCCGAGGCGGAGGACGACAGCGAACGCCGTCTCGTCGCGCGCACGGCCGTCCGGCTGCTTCAGATCGCCGACACCGTGGCAGTGACCTCGTGATGAGCGAGCTACGGCTCACGATCAACGGCGGCGAGCACGTCCTCGACGTGCCGGTCGGGACGAGCCTCGCCGACGTCCTGCGCGAGGAGCTCGAGCTCACGGGGACGAAGATCGCGTGCAACGAGGGGCATTGCGGCGCGTGCACCGTCCAGGTCGACGGCGTGCCGCGGCTCTCCTGCATCACGCTCGCGCACACGGTCGAGGGCGAGGTGACGACGATCGAAGGGCTGCGCGAGCATCCGCTCGTCGAGGCGTTCGTCCGGGCCGACGCCGTCCAGTGCGGCTTCTGCACGCCCGGCCAGGTCGTCTCGGCCGCCGCACTCGTCGCGGCGAGGCCGGAGCCGACGCGTGACGAGATCCGACACGCGATGGCCGGGAACATCTGCCGCTGCGGCACGTATCCGAAGATCGAGGAGGCGATTCTCACGTGGCAAGACTGATCCGCACCGAGAAGGAGGTTGAGGGCCGGTTCGAGGAGGTGTGGATCGTCGTCGAGGAGGATCCGCTCGAGCAATGGCCCGCCGGGCCCCTCGCGGTGGTGGGCCGGCCGGCGCCGCGGCAGGATGCGCCCGAGCGCGTGCGCGGCGAGGCGCGCTACACGGCCGACATCAAGCTGCCGGGGATGTTGCACGCAGCCGTCCTCCGCTCACCGCACGCGCACGCGCACGTCCGCCGGATCGATCTCGCGCCGGCGCTCACGCTCCCCGGCGTGCGCGCCGCCGTCGGGCCGGGCGAGGCGCACGGCCTCGAGGAAGAGGCGGGCTTCTCCGGCGCGCCCGTCGCCGCCGTCGCGGCCGACACCCTCGCACAGGCGCAGGCGGCGGTCGAGGCCGTCGACGTCGAGTGGGAGGAGCTCGAGGTCGTGGTCGATCCGGACGAGGCCGTCAAGCGCGGGCTCCTCAGGGACGAGCCGCGCCGCCGCGAGCGCGGCGACGTCGAGCGTGCGCTCGCCGGGGCCGACGTGGTCGTCGAGACGACGTACCGGACGCAGACCGTCCTCCACAACTCGCTCGAGACCCATCAGGCCGTCTGCGAGTGGCAGGGGGACACGCTCCACGTCTACATCTCGACCCAGTTCATCTGGGGCATCCGGCAGGCGGTCTCAGAGACGCTGGGGCTGCCCGAGGACAAGGTGCGCGTCGTCTGCGAGTTCATGGGCGGCGGCTTCGGCTCGAAGAATGGCCCGGACGAATACACGTATGTCGCCGCCGAGCTTGCGAAGCGGACGGGGCGGGCGGTGCGCTGCGCGCTCACGCGGCGCGAGGAGCACACGTCCGCCGGCAACCGCAACGCGACGATCCAGCGGCTCCGCGCCGGCGCGCGCAGCGACGGCACGATCGTGGCGCTCGTCGGCGAGTTCACGAACTCCGTCGGCTGGTCCGGTTGGAACGCCTCGACCGAAGGGCCGATGTGGATGCTCTACGACTGCGAGAACGTCCGCACCGTCACATATGGAGCGCAACTCAACACGCCGCCGATGAAGGCGTTCCGGGCGCCCGGCTTCGTCGAGGGGACGTTCGGCCTCGAGTGCCTGATCGACGAGCTCGCGGCCCGGCTCGACGTCGACCCGCTCGAGCTGCGCCGCCGCAACTACGCGGGCTCGAACGAGGGCACGCCGTACTCGTCGAAGAACCTCGAGGAGTGCTACCGCCGAGCGGAGCCGCACTGGGAGCGGCGGCACGAGGCACACGCGCGGTCCGACGCGGTCTGGAAGCGCGGCGTCGGGATGGCGAGCCAGATCTGGTACGGCGGCGGCGGCCCTCCCTCCTACGCGTGGGTGCGCCTCGGCTCGGACGGGCGCGCGACGGTGATCACGGCGATGCAGGACATCGGCACCGGCACCCGGACGGCGATGGCGCAGATCGCGGCCGAGGAGCTCCGGCTACCGCTCGAGAATGTCGAGGTCGTGCTCGGCGACTCGGCACGTGGCCCCTACGCCTCCATCTCGGCCGGCTCCTCGACGACGCCGTCGATGGGACCTGCGGTCCGCGCGGCCGCGGCCGACGCGCGGGAGCAGGTCGAGGACATCGCCGAGCAGCGCGGCCTGCCGAGGGACGCACCCGTCGAGGAGGTCGTCAGCCTGCTCGAGGAGTCGCAGATCCTCGGCAAGGGCGCGCGGGGGCCGAACCCGAGCGGGATGAGCGTGCTCACCTTCGGCGTCCACGTCGTCGAGGTCGCAGTCGACGTGGAGACCGGCGAGGTCGTCGTCGAGCGCGTCGCCGCGATCCACGATGTCGGGCGCATCGTCAACCCGCTCGGCGCGTCGAGCCAGGTCGAGGGCGGGATCATCCAGGGGATCGGCCACACCCTCTCGGAGGAGCGGCTGCTCGACCCCGAGACCGGACGTGTCCTCACCACCTCGCTCGACGCGTACCGAATGCCGACGATCGCCGACGTGCCCGAGATCGTTTGCGAGTTCGTCGACAGGCCGGACGAGCACCTGACGAACCTCGGCTCGAAGGGTCTCGGCGAGCCGCCGATCGTGCCGATCGCTGCAGCGATCGCGAACGCGGTCCGCGACGCGACGGGCGCCGACGTGCACGAGTTGCCGATCTCGCGCGAGGAGATGCTGCGCGCGCTGCGCGAGGCGGAGCAGCAGGCCCGCGAGAAGGAGAAGCGTGGAGCTCCTGCGACCGTCTAGCGTCGCCGAGCTAGACGGCGGCAGCTTCGTCCACGGCGGCACCGAGGTGGTGCCGCTCCTGCGCGAGGGGCTGCTGCAGGCGCAACGGCTCGTGGACGTGCGCGGCGTCGTGCCGCGCGGCGTCCGCGACGGCGTGGTCGGAGCCGGGACGACCTTGGCGCAGCTCGAGGTCGAGCCGGCGATCCCCGAGGCTCTCCGCGAGGCGTGCCGGCTCGCGTCGTCGCCGCAGCTGCGGAACATGGGCTCCCTCGGCGGCAACCTCCTCCAGGCCACGCGGTGCTGGTACTGGCGGCTCGGCTACGACTGCCGCCTCCACGGCGGCGACCGGTGCCACGCGCGCGAAGGCGAGCACCGCGAGCACGCCATCTTCGCGAACGACTTCTGCGCCTCGGCGCATCCCTCGGACGTGGCGGCCGCGCTCGTCGCGCTCGGCGCGCGGCTGCGGACGAACCGCCGCGAGCTCGCGGTCGAGGACCTGTACCGGCTTCCCGACGAGGCCGATCGGCGAACGACGACGCTCGAGGACGGCGAGCTGCTCCTCGAGGTCGAGCTGCCGCCGGTGGACGCGAGCACATACCTGAAGGCGATGGATCGCAAGCGGTGGTCGTTCCCTCAGGTAGGCGTCGCGGTCGCGCGCCAGGCCGACGGCTCCACGCGGATCGCGCTCGCGGGCGTCGCGCCGGTCCCGTGGCTGATCGAGAGCGTCGAGGAGCTCGAGACGGCGACTCCGCTGCCACGGACGGAATGGAAGGTCCCACTCGCGCAGGCGCTGGTGCGCCGGGCGCTCGCAGCCCTGGCGTGATCGTCGCGGTCGTCCTCGCGGCGGGCGCGTCGTCCCGCTACGGGACGAAGCCGCCGAAGCAGGTCGAGCTGCTCCCGACGGTGCTCGCGGCGTTGCGCGAGAGCTCCGTCGACGGGATCGTCGTCGTGAGCGGGGCGCACGAGCTGCCGCTGGAAAGCATTCCGTGTCCCGACTGGGAGCGCGGTCCCGGCGCTTCGCTCCGCTGCGGCCTCGCCGCTCTTCCGCCGGACGCGGAGGCCGCGGTCGTCGCCCTCGCCGACGGGCCCGACCTCGACCCGCGCGCGGTCGACCGCGTCGTCGACGACTGGCGGGCGAACGGCGGCGACGCGGTAGCCGCGACCTACGACGGCGTCCGCCTCCACCCCGTCCTGCTCGCACGGGAGGTCTGGGACGACGTCCCCGATGAGGGCGCGAAGTCGCTCCCGGCCCGCCTCGTCCCCTGCGACGACCTCACGCCGCCGGGGGACGTGGACTCGGCTACTCCAACGGAATTCTGAGGGCGGCGAGCTTCTGCCGAAGCTCTACCGGCATCTGCTCGGTGACCGCCTTCCGCACGTAGACGCGCAGGCTCTCCTCGAACCGGTAGCGCCTGCGGCACTGCTCGCACTCGGCGAGATGCGCCTCCGCCGCGGCCATCTCCTCGTCGGTGAGGACGTGGTCGAGGTACGGCTGCATCATCTCCTCGCAGTGCGCGCACGGGTCCTTCATGTCGCCTCCTCCAGGGCCGACTCCGCGAGCTCCCGCTTCAGGATGCGGCGCCCCCGGTGCAGCCTCGACATGACGGTGCCGACCGGAATGTCGAGGATCTGGGCCGCATCCGCGTAGCTGAAGTCGCCGAGGTCGACGAGCACGAGCACATCGCGGAAGTCGTGCGGCACCGCCGAGAGCGCCGTCACGATGTCGTCCTGCGAAAGCCGCTCCACGACGCGCTGCTCGTCGGAGACGCCGTCCCCGCTCTCGGCGAGCCGGTCGTAGAGGTAGTAGTCGTTCGCCTCGAGCGGCTGCATCTGCGGTGCCCGCTGCTGCCGCCGCCCGCGGTCGATGTTGAGGTTCGTGAGGATCCGCAGCAGCCAAGCGCGGAGGTTCGTGCCGGGCTGGAACGAGCGCCAGCTGCGGAACGCCCGGGCATATGTCTCCTGCACGAGGTCCTCGGCCTCCTCGCGCGAGCTCGCAAGGTGCCGTGCTACGCGGTAGACCTGGTCCGAGAGGGCGAGCGCGTCCTCCTCGAACCGGACGCGATCACGCGCCTCGGTCGCCAGCCGCTGGGCCTCTTCCGGCTCGGCGTCCACGAGATCAACCGTACCAGCGAGGACCACTCCCTCCCCAACGCCCGCGGCGACGTTGCTATTCCGCGCTAGACCGCGGCCAGCTCGGGGAAGCCGGCCTTGGCGAGCCGCTCGAGGATCGCGACGCGGCTCGTCCGCTCGTCGTCCCACTCGAGCGTGACCTGGCCCATGAGGTTCGCATTCGCGCCCTCGAGACCCTCGTGTCCCTCGAGCGCGTGCGCAAGACGCATCACGCACCGCTCGCAGCGGACGCCGCCCACCTGAACTGTCTCAGCGCGGGTCGCCATCGGTGTCAGCCTAGCGTCAGCGCGGCGATCTCCAGCAGCGCGCCCTCCGGGCCGAGCTCGAGCTGGCGCTCGGCCTCCGGCCCCCCGCCGTCGCGCCCGGCAACGTCGCGCTGCGCCGCATACTCGACGCGGTCGAACGGCTCACCGTCCGCCTCCGCGGCCTCGCGTACGAGCCGCTGTACCTCGGCGGCGAGCTCCGCCGTCCGACGCACCGACGTCGGCTGGTCCAGCACCCGTACCTCCAGCGTCCCGTACTCCGGCCGCGGCCAGGCGTCCCAGTGCCGGCGGGTACTGTCGTGGCGGGTCGCGGCCTGCCAGTCGTCCCAGCTGCGCAGCACGGGCGGCGTCCCACCGGTCGGCATCTCGAGCAGGATCTGCGAGCGGATCGAGCGCCACCCGCTCTCCGTGCCGTCCCAGAAAGGCGAGTTCGCGGAGGCGGCGAGGAGCCCAGGCAGACGGGGCACGACGCCCTCGAACGCCCGCAGGCACATGTCCGGATCCGGCACAGCGACGTGTACGTGGAGGCCGCACACAGCCTGTCGGTAGAGGCGCGGCCCGAGCTTCGCCTTCAGGCGACGGTAGCGCTCGACGGGGACGATGGGAACGCGCGCGCGGGCGGTCGGATGCGAGCCCGTGGCGAGTACCGCGAGGCCGTGCTCGGCGGCGCGCTCGGCCACCTCGTGCCGGAGCGACCGCAGCTCGGCCTCCGCCTCCTCCGGCGCCCCAACGATGGAGGTCGTGATCTCGACGAACGACTCCAACAGCTCGGGCTTGATCCGCTCGGTCGCCTCGCCGAACACGCGCGAGAATCCGTCGCGCGCGGGCTCGAGCGTCTCCGCGTCGACGAGCATCAGCTCCTCCTCGACCCCGAGCGACCACGGCGGGGTCGAGCCGAACCTGCTCAGATCCATCGGCTACTTGCCGCGGACGCCGTGCACAGGCCGCCCCGCCGCCTCCCACGCGTAGTACGAGGCGCTCGGGCCGAAGTCGACCTCGTAGGAGATGATCCGCGGGTTGCGGCCAACCTCTTTCGCGCGCTGCGCATGACGGAGGAGGTTCGGGTCGTCCTGCTCCTCCCAGACGAGCACGAGGTGCGCGGCCGTCATGAACACGGCCACGAACGAGCAGCCGGGCGCGGGGCACGGGAACGGATCGGTGCTGACGCAGAACCAGCCGACGTGGTCGTGGCCGTCCTCCGTCCAGAGCTCCTCAGCCTCGCTGGGAATGGCCTGCTCGACGGTGCCGGCTCTGCCGGGCTGGATCTCCTCCCGCCTCACCCGGCAAAGGTAGCGGCACCCTCTCGACGGTCGCTACCCGAGTGCGAATCGCCCGCACATGCGGCGTGTAGCCCGGCAGCGACGGCATCATCGCTCGTATGGCGAGGTCCGACGATCGGCTCGAGTGGCGAACGCCGTCGCCACGCCTGCTGCGGTTGCGGCGCCTCGAGGTGGCCGTGCCGGCCGTTCTCGTCGCGATCTTCCTCGTCGTCGTCGGCGTCGCGTCGGGATCGGCGACGGCGTTCGGCGGCGCGGGCGCCGCAGCGGCGGCGGGGCTTCTCCTCTTCCCGTTGGTGGCCCGGCGGTACCGCTCGTGGGGGTACGCCGAGCGCGAGGACGACCTGCTCGTACGGCGCGGTGTCCTATTCACCCGCATGTCGGTGGTGCCGTACGGGCGGATGCAGTTCATCGACGTGACCGCCGGCCCGCTGGAGCGCTCGTTCGGGGTGGCGAGCGTGCGGCTGCACACGGCGGCGGCGGCGACCGACGCGCGAATCCCCGGCCTGGAGCGGGACGAGGCGGCGCGCCTGCGCGACCGGCTCGCCGAGCTCGGCGAGGCGCAGGCGGCGGGCCTATGACGCCGGGCCCCACAGCAGGCGACCGCTGGCAGCGACTGCATCCGCTCTCCCCTGTGGTGCGCGGGGGACGCTTCACGATCGGGATCGCGATCCTGCTGGTGCCGATCCTGGCCCGGGGCGGCAATCTCACAAACGCCGTGCCGCAGCTGATCGTCGTGGCGGTGCTCGTGACCGCCGGCTTCGTCTCCTGGCTCGTGACGCGATGGCGGATCGAGGGAGACGACCTGCACCTCGAGACGGGGCTGCTGCGGCGGCAGTCGGTTCGCTTTCCGCTGTCGCAGGTCCAGGCAATCGACGTTGTCCGGCCAGGCCTGGCGCGGATGTTCCGTGTGGCGGAGCTGCGGCTGCGCATGGCCGGCGCGAGCGGCGCGACCGCCCGGCTTGCCTACCTGCCTGAGCGGGAGGTCGAGCCGCTCCGCGACCGGCTGCTGGGGCTGGCCCGCGGCGCCCACGCCGACCAGCCCGTCGCAGAGTCGGCGGCGGAAGAGCCGCGGGAGCCGGCACAGGAGAGGCTGCTGGCGCAGGTCGACACGAGACAGCTGGTCGTCTCGATCCTGATCAGCGACGCCGGCGTGTTCGCCGAGCTCGTCCTCCTCGGGATCGTGATCGCCGCCCTGGTCTCGCCCCACACAGCCGCCGCGATCGTGAGCGGCGGCTTCGTCTGGATCCTCGCAGCGTTCACGGTCGTCTGGCGCCGCTTCAACCAGCTGTACCGCCAGAGAGTCCTGGAAGGGCCCGACGGCCTGCACCTCCGCGGTGGCTTGGTGGCCCTGACCGCGGAGGTGATCCGGCCCGGCCGTGTCCAGGCGGTGCGCATGGTGGAGCCGTTCCTCTGGCAGATGGTCGGCTGGTGCCGCGTGGAGGTCGACCTCGCGGGCCGGCAGCGCGGCAAGGGCGAGGGGGCGGCCGAGCGCGGTCAGCTGCGGACGTTGCTGCCGGTCGGGAGCCGCGAGCTCGGGCTCGAGCTCGTGGACCGGCTCGTGGCGGACCGGCCGCGCGAGCTGGCGCCGCCGCCGCGACGCGTGTTCTGGAAGAGCCCGCTCCGCTACCGCAAGCTCGCCTGGGGCCGAACGGAGACGTGCGTCGCGACGACGAGCGGGCGCCTCCGCCGGATCAGCTGCTGGGTGCCGCTGGAGAAGGCGCAGAGCCTGCGGCGCGTCGAGGGCCCGATCCAGCGGCGGCTCCACCTGGCGAGCGTCCACGTCGATACGGCCGGCAGAGCGGTGCATGCGACGCTCCGCGACCGGGACGCAGCCGAGGCGACGAAGGCGCTCGACGAGCTCGCCGGGCTGGCGCACGCGGCGAGACGGGCGGCGTAAAGCCGTCCTCTGCTTGAATCGAGACATGGAGCAGCTACGGGTAGGCGACGAGAGCTACGGGGTTCACAAGCTCGACACCGCCGCTGTCCGGCTCCCGTACACGCTTCGGATCCTGCTCGAGAACGTCCTCCGCAACGGCGGCGAGGACGAGGTCGGGGCCGTCGCGGGCTGGGTCGCCGACGCCGAGCCGACGCAGGAGATCTCCTTCCACCCCGCGCGCGTCCTGCTGCAGGACTTCACGGGAGTGCCCGCCGTCGTCGACCTCGCCGCGATGCGCGACGCGATGCGCGACCACGGCGGTGACCCGAAGGCGATCAACCCGCAGATCCCGGCGGAGCTCGTGATCGACCATTCCGTCCAGGTGGACGAGTTCGCGTCGCGGCTCGCGATCGAAAGGAACGTCGAGCTCGAGTTCGAGCGGAACCGCGAGCGCTACGCGTTCCTCCGCTGGGGCCAGGGCGCGTTCGACAACTTCCGCGTCGTGCCGCCCAACACCGGCATCGTCCACCAGATCAACCTCGAGTACCTCGCGCGCGTCGTCGAGGTGCGGGACGGGGTCGCATTCCCCGACACCCTCGTCGGCACCGACTCGCACACGACGATGGTCAACGGGCTCGGCGTGCTCGGCTGGGGCGTGGGCGGAATCGAGGCCGAGGCGGCGATGCTCGGGGAGGCGCTCTCGATGCTGGTGCCGCAGGTCGTCGGCCTGCGGCTGACCGGCGCGCTGCGGGAGGGCGCGACGGCGACCGACCTCGTGCTCACGGTGACCCAGATCCTGCGCAAGACCGGTGTCGTCGGGAAGCTCGTCGAGTACTTCGGGCCGGGCGTCGGCTC
>DASYOZ010000184.1:0-7526 GCA_036007185.1 Gaiellaceae bacterium
GGCCGTCGGCTCTAGCGGCTTGTCGTCGGGTGCGCCCTCACTCGTCCGGCCGCTCAGGCGTTCCCGGCCGGCCGTTCGGGAAGAGCTCCGCCAGCCGGTGCGCCACCGGCTCCGGGACGAGCGCGGAGACGTCGCCGCCGAACGCCGCGATCTCCTTCACGCCGCTCGAGGAGACGAAGCTCACCTGCGGGCTCGCCATCACGTAGACCGTCTCGACCTCCGGCGCGAGCGTCCGGTTGAGCTGGTTCATCTGGAATTCCCACTCGAAGTCCGAGATCACGCGAAGGCCCTTGACGATCGCCTTCGCGTCCCACCTGCGCGCGAAGTCGACCACGAGCTCCCGGAAGACGTCGATCTCGACGTTGCCGAGGCCCGACAGCGCGTCGCGAAGGAACTCGACCCGCTCCTCGACCGCGAACGTCGGCTCCTTGTGGTGCGGCATCCCGACGACCCCGACGACCACGCGGTCGAAGATTCCGGCCGCGCGCGTGATCACGTCGACGTGACCGGTGGTGACGGGGTCGTAGGAGCCCGGCGCGATGGCGGTGATCACGGCGCTGCCTCGAACAGCGTCACGCGGGTCTGGCCGTACTTGCGGCTCGTGCGGACGGTCAGCGGCAGCTCCGGCTCCGCCCGCGCGTCCGTCTCGACGACGAGGAGCCCTTCCGCTGCGAGCAGCGGCGGCAGGTGGCGTGCGAGGCGGGGTTGGATCTCGGTGAGCATGCCGTAGGGAGGGTCGACCAGCACGAGATCGTACTTCGCGCCCGCGCTCACCTCCTGCGCGATCGTCCGCAGGACGTCGCCGTGGACGACGCGCGCGCCCGTCAGCCGCAGCCGGTCGAGGTTGCGCTCGATCGTCCGCACGGCGTCCCCGTCGAGCTCGACGAAGACGGCGCCGGCGGCGCCGCGGGAAAGCGCCTCGATCCCGAGCGCACCGGAGCCGGCGAAGAGATCGAGGACGCGCGCGCCCTCCAGCGGGCCGACGAGGTTGAAGACGTTCTCGCGGACGCGGTCGGAGGTGGGTCGCGTGTCGCGGCCGCGCGGCGCCGAGATCGTGTGCCCCTTCCGACTGCCGGCGATGACGCGCACCGGCAGATCGTCGCATCACGCAGCGCGGCGGAGGTCCTCCACCTGCCGGTGGGTCTCCCGGTAGATCCGTTGCAGCCGCTCGGGGTCGGTCGGGCTGGGGTGCGGGCGCGGTGTGGGACGCCGGCGGGCGAAGAGGAGCCGGGCGAGGAGCCTCATGCGAGCGCCTCGGGCTCGACGTCGGCGAAGAGCGCCTCGGCGGCGTCGGCCAACGGGCCTGGCCCCACGTCAGCCGCCACGGCGCGCGCCCGCTCGAGCAGGTCGCGGTCCCGGCGGAGGTGGGCGAAGTGGAGGTCGGAAAGACCGGACTGCCGCGTGCCGAGCAGGGCGCCGCCGCCGCGCAGCTCGAGGTCGACCTCCGCGAGCTCGAAGCCGTCGGTCGTGTCGACGAGCGCCTGCAGCCGCGCGTGCGCGGACTCGGTCAGCTCCTCCTTCGCGCGCGAGACGAGGAGGCAGTACGACTGCTCGGCGCCGCGGCCCACCCGGCCGCGGAGCTGGTGGAGCTGCGCGAGCCCGAAGCGGTCGGCCTCCTGGACGATCATCACCGTCGCGTTCGCCACGTCGACCCCGACCTCGATCACCGTCGTCGCGACGAGCACGTCGAGCTCCCGCGCCTTGAAGCGCGCCATGAGGTCGCGCCGCTCCGCCGCCTTGAGCCGGCCGTGGAGACAGCCGACGCGGAAGTCGCGCAGCTCGGCGCGGCGCAGCCGCTCCGCCTCCTCCTCGGCCGCCCGCGCGAGGGAGGTCTCGGACGCCTCGATGAGCGGACAGACGACGTACGCCTGACGCCCCTCCCGCAGGAGCCGGGTGAGGCGCGTGTACGCCTCCGACGCCCGATCCTCCGTGATCCAACTCGTGATCACGGGGATGCGCGACGCCGGCGGCTTGGCGATCTCCGAGACGACGAGATCGCCATAGACCGTGAGCGCGAGCGTGCGCGGGATCGGCGTCGCGGTCATGTGGAGGACGTGGGGAGCGCGGCCCGCCACGAGCGCCGAGCGCTGCTCGACTCCGAAGCGGTGCTGCTCGTCCACGACGGCGACCGCGAGGTCGCGCAGCTCGAATCCCGCCTGGATCAGCGCGTGCGTGCCGACGACGACATCGGCGCCCAGCGCCGCCTCCCGCTCCCGCTTGCCGGAGGAGCTCGTGAGGAGCGCGCAGCTCACGCCGAGCTCGAGGCAGAGGTCCGCGATCGTGAGGAAGTGCTGCTCGGCGAGCGTCTCGGTCGGCGCCATTAGCGCCCCCTGGCGCCCGCTCTCCACCGCCCGCAGGAGCGCGTACAGAGCGACCACCGTCTTGCCGGAGCCGACGTCGCCCTGCAGCAGCCGCTGCATCGGAACGGTGCGCCCGAGATCGACGTCGATCTCGCGGATCGCCTGCTCCTGGTACGGCGTGAGCGCGAACGGCAGCGCCTCGCGGTAACGGCGGATGAGGTCGCCCGGCTCGCCGAGACCCGGCGCGAGCGTTCGCTCCCGTTCCGCGACGCGCCGCGCGATCCCGATCTGGAGGACGAGCAGCTCCTCGAAGGCGAGCCGCTGCCGGCCCGTCTCCGCCTCGTCGAGGTCGCGCGGACGGTGCACCGCGGCGAGCGCGTCGCGCTTCAGCGCCAGTCCCTCACGCTCGCGCAGCTGGGCGGGCAGCGGATCCGGGACGTGCAGCGCGAGCGGAAGCGCCGCGTCCACCACCCGCCTCACCGTCGCGGCGGCGATCTCCTCCGCCGCCGGGTAGACGGGGGCGAAGTCGGCCGTGGCGCGCGTCTCGCCCACGTCGTAGGAGCGGGGCTCGAAACCGAAGCGGCCGAGCTTGCCGCGCAGCCGGACCTCCGTTCCCGGCTTCAGCCGGTCGGCGAGCCACGGCTGGTTGAACCAGGTGACGCTGACCGCCGCCGTGCCGTCGTCGACCCGCGCGACGATCCGGGTCCGCCGCCGTCCGCGCATCGGGCGCTTCTCGACCTTGAGCACGCGCCCTGTGACGACAACCTCCTCGCCCTCACGGAGCGCGGCGATGGCCACCTCGTCCGCAGCCGTCTCGTACCGTCGCGGCCGGTGCTCGAGCACGTCGCGCACCGTGGCGAGGCCGAGCTTGCCGAGCTTCCGCTGCGTTGTCGCGGCGACACCCGGCAGCGAGTCGAGGCTGAGCTCGAGGCGCTCCGGCCGGAGGGCGCGCGGCGTCGGCGGCCAGGCCCCGGGAGGGTCCAGGCCTGCGAAGACCGTCTGTCGACGGGTAGCTGTCATCGTGCGCGGCACCGGGCTAGCTGAGTATTCCGTCGGGACCGGACGTCAGTCTCCGTCACGGAACCAGAAGAGCGCGAGCGTGCCGGGGCCGGCGTGGGCGCCGATCACCGCCCCGAGCGTCACGACCAGCTCGAGCTCGGCCTGCGGCCGCCGCTCGCGGACGAGTGCCTCGAGCTCGGCCGCCCGCTCCGGTGCGGCGGCGTGCGCGACGGCCAGCCGGAACTCCGACTCGTCCCGCGTCTCCCTCTCGAGCGCCGCGGCCAGCTCGGCGAACGCCTTCCGCTCGCCGCGCACGCGCTTGACCGGGACGACCTCGCCGTCCTGAATCGAGAGGATCGGCTTGACGTGCAGCAGCGTCCCCGCAAACGCCGCCGCCTTGCCGATCCGGCCGCCACGCGCGAGGAACTCGAGCGTGTCGACCGTGAAGAGAAGACCGCGCTCGCGGCGGTAGCGCTCGACGAGGGCGTCGATCTCCTCGTCGCTCGTGCCGCGCTCGAGCCGGCGCTGGATTGCGAGCGCGAGCATCCCGATCGACGCCGACGCGGTCTCGGTGTCGATCGTCCGCACCCGCCCGTCCCCGAGTTCGGCCGCTGCGGCCTCGGCGCTCGCGAAGGTGCCCGAGACGCGCGCCGAGACATGCAGCGAGAAAATCCGGTCGTACGCGCCGAGCTCGCTGTAGCAGGCGAGGAAATCGCCGGGCGTCGGCTGCGACGTCGTCGGGAAGACGCTCTTCTCGCGGAGCCGGCGATAGAACTCGCCGGCATCGACGTCGACGCCGTCGCGCAGGCTCTCGTCGCCGAAGAGCACGTAGAGCGGCACAACGCGCCAGTTCGGGAAGCGGTCGGCGGCGTCCGGCAGGTCGGCAGTCGAGTCGAGGACGATCGCCGTGTTCTCGGAGGT
This sequence comes from Gaiellaceae bacterium, assembly GCA_036007185.1. Classification (GTDB taxonomy): domain Bacteria; phylum Actinomycetota; class Thermoleophilia; order Gaiellales; family Gaiellaceae; genus Palsa-739. The sequence continues at coordinate 4,221 of DASYOZ010000184.1, forward strand.
GAGCCTCACGCCACGGTCGTGGCGGCGTCCAGGATGGCGGCGACGATCTCGTCAAGCTCCTGGTCCTTTGCCAGGCACGTGACCGCTCCCGCCTCGACGAGCGCCTCGCGCTCCGCCGCGTCCGCCGACGCCGTCAACGCCACGACCGCCACGTCGGGCATCGCCGCGCGCACCTGCGCCGTCGCCTGGATGCCGTCGAGCGCGGGCATGCGGTAGTCCATCAGCATGACGTCCGGCCGGTGCTCGATCGCAGCCGAGACGGCGGCCACGCCGTCGCCGACCGAGGCGACGACCTGGACGTCGGACCGCATCCCGAGCAGGAGCTCGAGCGCATCGCGGAAGACTTCGTTGTCCTCGACGAGCACGATCCGCACAGGACGCATCCCTGGCAAGCCTATTCCGCTCCGAGCAGAAGGGGGTAGTGCGGCTGGCCTCCGTCCTGCACCTCGACCTCGAGCTCCGGATGCGTGGCGGCGAGCCGCTCGAGGAGCCCATCGAGCGGCGGGGGCTCGGCACCGGTGAGGAGGGTCAACACGGTGCGCCGCTGCCCTAGGAGGCGCGCGACGACGCCGAGCGCGACCTCGGCGAAGTCGTCTCCGCCCGCCACCGGCTCACCGTCCGCGAGCCCGAGCCAGTCACCGCTCCGGATGGCGAGCCCGTTCAGGTCGACGTCGCGGGAAGCGTGCGTGACCTCGCCGGCGGCGACGGCTGCGGCGGCCTCGGCCATCTCGACGGCGTTCTCCGCTGCTCCGCGCGAGCCGTCGTAGGCCAGGAGGGCCGCGAGGCCGGCCGGAATCGACTCCGTCGGGACGATCTCGGCCGGCAGCTCCACCTGCTCGGCCGCGTGCTCGGCCACGAGCCGCACGTTCGGGTTGTTCGGCAGGATGATCGCCTCGGCCGCCTCGAGCTCCTCGAGCGCCGCGACGAGCTCCGCCGTCGAGGGGTTGGCGGCCTGCCCGCCCGCCACGACCCGGATCGCCCCGATGCGCTCGGCGAGCGTCTCGAAGAGCCGCCGATTCCCCTCGCCCGCGACGACCGCGACGACGCCGCTCTTCGCGCGCGTGGCCGGGACGAGCGAGAGGCGCCGCTCCCGCTGCTCCTGCTGCTCGTGCATGTTGGCGATCTCGACGCCCTCGATCGTGCCCGCGGCGGTGCCGAGCGAGAGTGCGGTTCCCGGATCGTCCGTGTGGACGTGCACCTTGAGCGCCGTCTCGTCGCCGACGACGACGAGCGAGTCGCCGAGCGGCTCGAGCTCCGCCTCGAGCTCGTCGCGATCGAGAGCGTCCCCCTCGACCACGAAGACGGTGCAGTAGCGGTAGCGCGACGCCTCGAGGTGGATCGCGTCCGGGCCGGGCGACGCGGAAGCTGCCGGAGCCGCGGGCACTGCTTCTCCGCTCACAGCGGCCGCGAGGCCGCGAAGGAGCTCGACGAGCCCGGCGCCGCCCGCGTCGACGACTCCCGCCTCGCGAAGGATGTCGAGCTGCTCCGGCGTGCGGGCGACCGCCTCCTCCCCGTGTCGCACGAGCTCGACGAGCAGGTCGCCCAGGGCTTCGGGCTCGCCGGCGCGCCGCTCCGCTTCCTCCGCGAGCTCGCGGATGACCGAGAGCATCGTCCCCTCGACCGGCCGGCGGACTGCGCGGTAGGCGGCGTCCGAAGCTCCGCGCAGCGCACGCGCAGCGAGCAGCGGGTCGATCCCGTTGGTCGACTCGGCGAGGACGTCGGCGACTCCTCGCACGATCTGGGAGAGGATGACGCCGGAGTTGCCCTTCGCTCCCATCAGCGCCGCCCGTGCGACGGCGTGCGCGAGCGCAGGTCGGTCGGCCGCCTCCGCCGAGGCGACACCGTCCGCGACCGCCCGCACCGTCAGCGTGAGATTGGTGCCGGTGTCGCCGTCCGGAACGGGATAGACGTTGAGGTCGTCGATCCGGCTGCGGCTCGTCTCGAGCGAGGCGAGGGCCGAGCCGACGAGGCCGCGCACGACCTCGAGGTCTGCCTTCGCGGTCACTGCCCGCCGGTTCGCACGTCGTCCACGTGCACCTCGACCGTGCGCACCGACAGTCCCGTCAGCCGCTCCACCTCGTAGGCGACGCGATTGCTGACGCTCGAGGCGACCTCGGCGAGGTTGAGGCCGTACTCGACGACGACGTGAAGGTCGACGGTGACCTCGCCGTTGTCGCGGCCGATCTCGATCCCGCGCGGGCGGCCGCGGGCGTGCGCGAGACGCCCGCGCAGCGAGCCCTTCATCTCGACGACGCCGTAGCACTCGGCGGCTGTCTCCGCGACGATCTGGGCGATCGCCTCGCTCGAGATCGTGATCCGGCCCAGCCGCGAGGACAGCGCGTGGCCCACTTCCATCTTTGATTGGACCGACGACCCCGGCGCGCGGTTGCGAGCAGAATCCCGGCATGAGCGACGACAACATCTGGACGGACGAGTGGGACGAAGGCGAGGACTGGTCGGGTGGCGGTGGGGAGGCGAAGCGGCTGCCCCGCGCCGAGCGGCTCGGCGCCACCGTGTACGAGGTCGGACCAGGCAACTTCGTCCCGTATCACTTCCACCACGCCTCCGAGGAGCTGCTCGTGGTCCTCGACGGCGAGATGACGATGAAGACGGAGGAGGGAGAGCGGCTCGTGCGGCGCGGCGAGGTCGTGATCTTCCCGGTCGGGCCGGCGGGGGCGCACGGCTTCCGCAACGACGGCGAGGCGCGCTGCCGCTACCTCGTCGCCTCATCACGGCGGGCCCCTGAGGTCGCGGAGTATCCAGAGCTCGGCCAGATCACGGTGCAGGGGCCGTCCCGCTCGCAGACCGGCGAGCAGCTCTGGTTCATCCACGATGTCCGGGACGCCGGAGGGAGCTAGAGCGCTTTCTGGACCTTGCCGGCCTTGAGGCAGCGCGTGCAGACGTAGGCACGCGTCGCCTTGCCGTCGAGCACGACGCGGACGCGCTGCAGGTTCGGCTCGAAGCGGCGCTTCGTGGCAACCATGGAGTGGCTCCGGCTGTTACCGAAGCCGGGCTTCTTACCGCAGATCGCGCAGACCTTGGACATCGCCCAAGAGTAGCGAGCGAAGCTGGCGCTTCGCTCGCTGGTACAAAGGAACTCCGCCACCGGGAGAGCGCGGTCTCCCGGCGGCTCTGTGCTGTTCTGGCTTCCGATGCTCTGGACGACCTGGCTGCCTGGTGCGCTCGCGCGCGGCGGAGGCCGGCGCGAGCGCAGTCCGGCCTCCGGCTAAGCCCCCGCTAAAGCGGATGTCTTAGCCTTCGCCCCTCGCCGGGCTCTCGTTCAAACGCTCTCGAACCTTCACCACG
>DASYOZ010000185.1:0-1975 GCA_036007185.1 Gaiellaceae bacterium
ACGGCGAGCTCCTCGTCTTCGACGACCACCCGGTCGCGGATTGCGTCGACGGGCTGCTCCGCTGGCGCGGCGACTACTTCCGCGACCCGGCCGATCCCGACCGGCTGTGGCGGATGGGCCAGGTCGTGAGCGCGCTCGCGCGCGCCGGAGTACACGTCGAGGCGCTCGAGGAGTATCCGGGCGGCACCTCGCGCCGTCACCACGACCGCCGCATCCCGGCGACGTTCCTGCTCTACGCGCGCCGTGCGACCTAAGTCGGCCCGAGCGTCTCGAAGGCTTCGTCGAGCTCGGCGTCGGTGATCGTGAGCGGCGGCGTCGCCTGGATCAGCAAGCCGTCGAGGCCGGCCGGCACCACGAGGACGCCGCGCTCGAGCGCCTCCTCCGCGTCGCCCTCGCGAGCGCGGAGAAGCCCGCGGCCGCGCCACCCCGCCCGCTCGAAGCGCTTGCCCGCCGCCTGCACGCGATCGAGGAGCTTCGGCACCTCCTCGAGCACGACGAGAGCCGCGGCGCACGCAAGCGGGCTCCCGGCGTGCGTGTGCGTGTACACGTCCTCGGGCCCGAACTGCCAGACCTCCTCGAGGCGGTCGCGGTAGAAGAGCGCCGCCGAGAGCGGCAGCCCGCCGCCGAGCGCCTTGCCGACACAGAGGACGTCCGCGACCCCTTCGCCCGGCCACATCTCGCCGATGCGGCCGAGCCCGGCGTAGATCGAGTCGACGAGGAGCAGCGCGCCCGTCTGGTCGCAGCGGCGACGCAACGTCTCTAGGAAACCGTCCGGCGGAACCCGCGAGCCCGCCCTCCCCTGAACCGGCTCGACGATCACGCAGCCGGCGTCCTCCGGTAGCGGTCCCGGATCCTCCCCGAACTCAAACCGGTGCACCGGCCCCGGCAGCCACGGCGCGAACGGCTTGCGGAACCGCTCGAAGCCGGTCGCCGCGAGCGCAAGCAGGCCGGTGCCGTGGTAGGCGCCGTCGAAGGCGACGATGCCGTGCCGCCCGGTCGCGAGCAGCGCCGTCCGAAGTGCGATCTCGACCGCGTCCTCGCCCGTCACGCCGAGCTTCGCGGGCCGCGGCAGCGCCTCGCGCAGGCGCACCGTCACCTCGGCGTCGGCGAGATCCCCGAGCGCGTGCACAACCTCCTGCTCGCGCCACGCCTCGAGGATGCGCGCGTTGCGGTGGCCGAGCGCCGCGACGCCGAAGCCGCCGGTGAGGTCGAGCAGCCGGCGCCCGTCGTCGAGCGTTACCCGGCAGCCCTCGGCCCGCGCCCAGATCACCGGCTCAGCCGCAGCACCCGCCCGGCCGTCGCCCGCAGGATCGTCCCCGCCATGGCGGGATTCTCCTGCAGCCGGCGCAGCGAGTAGCCGTACCAGTACTCACCGAACGGGACGTAGACGCGCAGCCGGTGCCCCGCCGCGACGAGCTCGTCGCGCCGCTCCTCGCGCACCCCGAGCAGCATCTGAAGCTCGTACTCGAGCGGCCCGACCCCCCGCTCCGAGATCCGAGCGAGCGACTCCCCGATCAGCCACTCGTCGTGCGTGGCGACGCCGACGTAGCACCCGGCGTCGAAGAGCGCGTCGAGGCAGCGGAGGAAGTTCGCGCGCACCGCCTCGTAGGGGGTGAATGCGATCGTGCCGCGCTCGAGATAGATGCCCTTGCAGAGACGGACGCTCGCCCGCAGGTCGGCGAGCGTTTGGACGTCGTCCAGCGTACGCCGCAGCCGTGCCTGGAGAACGACGCCGAGGTTGTCGTGCCCGTCCTCGCGGAGCTCGCGGTAGAGACGCAGCGTGTCGTCGGTCGTGGACGAGTCCTCCATGTCGATCCGGACGAAGTTCCCGTAGCCGGCCGCCGTGCGCACGACGTCGAGGAGGTTCTCGCGGCAGAGCTCGTAGGACAGCCCGAGCCCGAGCGCGGTCAGCTTGACGCTGACGTTGGAGTCGAGCGCGGCCTCGTCGATCGCGGCGAAGACGTCGCGGTAGGCC
>DASYOZ010000186.1:0-4080 GCA_036007185.1 Gaiellaceae bacterium
CGCACGATCCTCCGCAACCCGCCGATCCTCGTCCTCGACGAGGCGACCTCCTCCCTCGACACCGAGACCGAGCGCCTCGTGCAAGAGGCGCTCGACCGGCTGGCGGAGGGGCGGACGACGATCGCGATCGCGCACAGACTCTCGACCGTCAGAGACGCCGACCAGATCGTCGTCCTCGACCACGGCAAGGTCGTCGAGCGCGGCCGCCATGAGGAACTGCTCGCAGCCCGCGGCCGCTACGCCGCGCTCGTCAGCCGTGACGCGGAGCTCGAACCGCCAGAGCGGCTGCTAGCCTGACCGCAGGGACGGCATCCAGCCGAGTCCCGTGAGATCCAGCTTCTCGTTCCCTCCTTTGGCGGTTTCGGGTCTGCATCTCGAATCCGAACCGAAGGAGTCGAATCCGTATGTCCCAGTCGTTTGGCGCGCTCGGCGTGAGCGCGGAAGTCGAGCAGGCGCTCGCCGCCCGCGGCATTGTCGAGCCGTTTCGTATCCAGTCCCTCGTCGTCCCTGACGCGCTCAAGGGCCGCGACATCCTCGGCAAGGCGCCGACGGGCTCGGGGAAGACCCTCGCCTTCGCGCTTCCGATCGTCGAGCTCGTCTCGGCCGGCGAGCCGGCCCCGGCCGCGCTCGTGCTCGCGCCCACCCGCGAGCTCGCGCTGCAGGTGACCGAGGAGCTCGTGCTGCTCGGCAAGCCGAAGGGCATTCGTGCGGCGGCCGCCTACGGCGGCGCCCCGGTCGGGTCGCAGGTGAAGCGCCTGCGCGGTGCGCACGTCGTCGTCGCCACCCCCGGCCGGCTCAACGATCTCGTGCAACGGCGCCTGCTCTCGCTGCAGCACGTCAGGATCCTCATCCTCGACGAGGCCGACCGGATGCTCGACATGGGCTTCCAGCCCCAGGTCGACCGGATCGTCCAGCGCCTGCCGGGCAGGCGTCAGACGATGCTCTTCTCGGCCACGCTCGACGGCGCCGTCGGCGAGCTCGCCCACGCCTATACGACCAATCCGTCGCGGTTCGAGGCCGAGCTGCCCTCGCGCCACGCCGACGGCGACGTCGAGCACGAGTTCGTGGCCGTCACCGACGCCAACAAGCTCGAGCGGCTGATCGACGCGCTCGGCGAGGAGCGGGAGCTCGCCCTCGTCTTCGTGCGCACGAAGCGCGGCGCCGACAGGCTCACCCACAAGCTGCGCGCGCACGGGGTCGAGGCGGCCGCGATGCACGGCGACATGTCCCAGGGAGCGCGCGAGCGGGCGCTCGAGCGCTTCCGCAGCGGCAAGGTGACGACTCTCGTCGCCACCGACGTCGCCGCCCGCGGCCTCGACCTCGACGCGATCAGCCACGTGATCAACTACGACCCACCGGCAGACGGCAAGGGTTACGTCCACCGCGTCGGCCGGACCGGCCGCGCCGGACGCTCCGGCCAGGGGATCACGCTCGTCCTGCCCGAGCAGCAGGCAGATGTCAGCCGTTTTGCGACCATGCTCGGACACCGCGAGCAGTTCGAGGCGACGGGCATGAAGACCGCCCGGCCGAAGCTCATGTACACGAGCCGCCGCGGGCGCCGCTCGAAGTGGTAGCCACCTCGAGGTCAGACGAGAATGTTGACCGCCCGCGCTGCGACGAGCAGCACGGTGACGACGGATAGCACGGATTCGGCGGCCATCAATGCCTTGGCCGGGCGCGTCAGAGGCAGGGAGTCGGTCGGGCTGAAGGCCGTCGCGTTCGTCAGCGAGACGTAGAAGTAGTCCCAGAGCCGCGGCGCCCAGCCGTCGCGTGCGAGCTGGGGGTTCTCGTCCTGAGGAAATTGGAAGTCGGGTTTGCGAGCTGCGGTCGCCAGTGCGCGAGCGACCGGGCCGCCGCAGTCGAGCTCCCAGAAGGCGAGCCCGAAGGCGATCGCGTTGGTGAACCAGACAGCGCCGCCGCTGGCGAGGAGCTGCGACCCGGTTATGTGGATCGCGGAATGCGCGACCAGGGCGGCGACGAGCAGGACGACGCCGAGGACGTTGAAGACCCAGACGAGCGTCAGGAGCCCGATCACGATCTCCCGCCGGTGATCGTGGCGGACGAGGCGCTTCAGGCCGAGAAGCAGCGTCGCGGCGAGAAGAACGTAGGGGACCGCGACGATCAGCCACATCCACCAGAGCGACTGTCCAAGCGTTTCCCAGTGCGCGTGCTTTGCCACGAGCGCGAGCGCGATCAGAATCGTCGCTGCGACCAGCGCGAAGGGAGCGGCGTCGTTGCGTGCTTCGCGTGCTGCCACGTGCAACCGGTCCGGCTCCGGTGAGCGCGGGGCGGGAGCAGCCTGCCCGGTGGCTTCAGCCATCGCCACACCAGAATGCGTCGAGCTTCGGACAGCGCTGTCCGCGAGACCGCCGACGGAGCCTTTCCCCGCCTAAACGTGCTGACGTTCCCGCCCGACCAGGGGAGGCCGAGCATCGGCCGTATCGCCTATGAGCAATGAAGGGTCAGGGACCGACTGCGGCCGGCACGTTGACTAGCCACTAACGCCCGGGCTCGGGGGGCGAGTAGAACCCGGGGACGTGCCTTCCCTGACTTGCTCCGTGAGGTGCTGGTCGCGTCCGCCGGCTCAGAAGATCTCGAGGCACCAGGGCAGCGGACGCCACGCGAACAGCGCGTCCGCCCGCGCCACCGCTCCCTCGCGTAGCTCCTCCACGCGCAGCGCCTCGCGGAGCTGCGCGAACGAGACCGCGCCGAGGTAGACGGAGCCGAGTGCCGAGACGTCGAGCGCGAGATCGGGCTCCTCCTCGGTGCGCTCGCACGTCCCACCCTCGAGCCGCCAGCGCCCGTCGTTCCAGTCGCAGACCGCGTCGCGCACCTCGAGCACGAGCGGGCCGCCGTCGCCGTACGCGCGTCCCGACAGCGCTGCCGGGAGATCAACGAGCCGTACCCATAGCCCATCGCCCATCCGGTAGCGCGCCCGGCGCGGCGCGGCGAGGAGCAGGAAGAGCGGGTGGTCCGGTGGGACGAACGACGCCTCGACGACGGCCATCCAGTCGACGTCGAGGAGGAAGCGCCAGATCGCCGCCATCGCCTGCGGAGTCGCGCCCAGCGCCTCCTTGACCACGAGCCGCGAGGTTGCGGAGCCGCCGTCGAAAGCGAAATGCGTCCGGTAGATCGCATATCCCAGCGGCCCGCCGTCGAGCTCGAGCACGACGAAGCGGCGCGGCGCGGCGGCCTCGTCTTCCTCGAAGCGCAGGTGACGGCCCGCCCACCACTCCTCGCTCCGCGACGTCATCCCCGGGCGCTCGCGCCGCACGGTCTCGTAGACCGGGGGAAAGAGCTGGCGCGCCTCCTCGGGGGTGACGAACCGCGTCGCCACGCCGCTCAGGTCGAGCGGCTCGGCGAACGCGTCCCACTCGTGCGCGATCTTCAGCTCGCCCACCCAGGAGGCGATGCCGTAGCCGAAGCGGCTGTAGATCGTCTCCTCCGAGGCCCACAGCGCCGCGATCGGCTCGCCGCGATCGTGGATGTCGCGCAGCTGCGTGTCCATCATCGCGCGCAGAACGCCGCGCCGGCGATGCGTCGGGTGGACGCCGACCGCGGTGACGCCGCCACACGGGAGCGAGCCGCCCGGCACGGACAGCTCGAAGGGGAACGCACCGGCACCGCCGACGATCTGGCCGTCCTCGAAGGCGGCATGCATCCGCTCGTGCGGCAGCGTGCTGACGAAGCGCTCGAGCCACTCCTCGCTCGGCGGCGGGTTGAAGTACTGGCCGATCGCGCCGATCGCGCGGCCGTACTCGTCCTGGTCGGCGCAGGAGCGGACGTCGAACACGCCGCGACGCTACAGCTTCTCGAGCGGCGCGTAGTCGAGCATCAGCTTGCGCTCGCTGCCGTCGTCGGCGAAGCGGACGGTGACGAGCCCGCCCGCCTCGATCCGTGTCACCACGCCCTCGCCGAGCGTCGAGTGGCGGACGGAGTCGCCGGTGGCGAGATCCGGCACGTCCTCCCGCGGGGCGATCTGGCTCTGCCGCGGCGCGCCGTAGCCCGACCACGACGCGGGCCGCAGGCGCTCGCGCTCGACATGCCGCTCGGGCACTTCGTCGAGGAAGCGCGACGGCA
>DASYOZ010000187.1:0-12780 GCA_036007185.1 Gaiellaceae bacterium
CTCGCTCGGCAGCCCGGGCAGGACGTAGACGTTCTCGAGTGCGAAGCCGGGCGCGCCGCCGTGCGGGTTGGCGAGCGGGCGGCTGCCGCGCGGCAGGAGCGCCCAGCGCGCCGCGTACTCGGGGTCGCGCGTGAAGCGGGCACGCAGCGCTGCGGCAAGCGCGGGTACCTCCTCCTGCTGGACACCGAACGCGGCGGCGATCGCCTCGCGCGTCAGGTCGTCCGGCGTGCCGCCGAGACCGCCGGTGACGAGGAGGAAGTCGACGCGCGACGCCTCGGCGCGCACGAAGTTCGCGACCGTGTCGATCTCGTCCGGAAGCGCAGCCGTCAGCCGCACCGTCACCCCGAGCGGCGCGAGCCGGCGCGCGAGCCAGGCCGCGTTCGTGTTCGGCACGTCGCCCGAGACGAGCTCGTTCCCGATCGTGAGGATCGAGGCGGTCCCGCTCACAGATCGATGGTACGCGTGGGCGCGAAGGCCTCCAGGAAGCGGCGGTCATGGGTGACGAGGATCACCGTGCCGTCGTAGCCGGCGAGGCCGCGCTCGAGCTCTTCGATCGCCTCGACGTCGAGATGGTTCGTCGGCTCGTCGAGGACGAGGCAGTTGACGCCGCGCGCGCTCAACAGCGCGAGGCCGGCGCGGGTGCGCTCGCCGGGTGAGAGCGACGAGGCTGCGCGGCGCACGTCCTCGGCGCCGAGCCCGAACTTCGCGAGCAGCGTGCGCGCGCTCTCCTCGTCGAGCTCGGCACAGAGGACGTCGAGCACCGTTTGCGCCCCGGACAGCGAGGCGCGATCCTGCTCGAGCTCGCCGAGGACGACGCCGGGGCCGAGCCAGCGGCTGCCCGCGCCGAGCGGCAGGCGGCCGAGGAGCGTGTCGAGGAGCGTCGTCTTGCCGCTCCCGTTCGGTCCCGCGATCGCGACGCGCTCGCCCCACGCCACCTCGAGGTCGAGCGGCCCGAGCCGAAACTCCCCGCGCTCGACGACGCCCTTCTCCAGCCTCACCACGACCTCGCCGCTGCGGGCCGCCGGGGAGAGACTGAGGTGAAGCTCCCACGGCTCGTAGGGCTTCTCGACCGTCTCGACGCGCGCGAGCTTCGCGCCGTACGTCCGCTTCACGTCCTTCGACTTCTTCTTCTTGCGTCCCTGGCCGTAGCCGCGTCGCTCCCACTCGGCCATCCGGCGAGCCTGTTCCTCGATCCGCCGGCGCTCGGTGACCGACGCGTCCCAGCGGCGGTAGTGCCGCTCGCGTCGCCGCTCGCGCTCGGCCTGGTAGTCGCTCCAGCCGCCGCGGTACTCGGTCGTGCCGCGTGTCCACTCGTCGAGCTCGACGATGCGCGTGACGACACGGTCGAGGAAGGCGCGGTCGTGGGAGACGACGACGACCGAGCCGGGGTGCGCCGCGAGCGAGCGCTCCAGCCGGGCGAGGCCGGCGAAGTCGAGGTCGTTGGTCGGCTCGTCGAGGAGGAGCACGTCGAAACCGCTGCGGAGGACGCCGGCGAGCGCCGCGCGCGCCTTCTCGCCGCCCGAGCGAGCTCCGGCCGAGTCGCGCTCCTGCGCGAGGTAGCCGGTCGCAAGCGTCGGCGGCGTGCGGCGGACGCGCCCCGCGTCGGGCTCCTCCACGCCGGCCAGCAGGCGGAGCAGCGTCGATTTGCCGGCGCCGTTCGGGCCTACGAGGCCGATCCGCGCCCGCGGCGGCACGACGAGGCCGACGTCCGCGAGGATGATCTCCGCTCCGTACGACTTCGAGATCCCGGCCGCGACGAGCGAGCCGGCTTGGCGAGACATGCGCAACGACCTCCAACGACGAGCAAGTAACAGACTGTTACTTGGAAAGACAGGGTCGGATGAGACGGGTCAGTCGCGCATGGAGCGGCGCCGGGCGCCGCCGGCAACTCTATCTAGTGCGCACGGGAAGGACGAAGACGCCGGCCTCGTCCTGCACGACACGGACGTTCGCGCCGTAGTGGGCTGCGACGTTCGGCGCGGAGAGAACCTCCGTCGCCGTCCCCTCGGCGACGACCGAGCCGCCGTCGAGCAGGATGAGCCGCTCGGCGTACTGGCCGGCGAGCGTGAGGTCGTGCATCGTCGTCACGACCGTCAGTCCGTCGCCGCGGAGCGTGTCGACGAGCTCGAGCACCAGCTGCTGGCGGCCGAGGTCGAGCGAGGTCGTCGGCTCGTCGAGCAGCACCACCGGCGCCTCCTGCGCGAGCGCGCGCGCGAGCACCGTGCGCTGTAACTCGCCGCCGCTGAGCGAGCCGAGCGGCCGTTCCGCAAAGAGCTCCAGCTCGAGCTTGCGCAGCGCCCTGGCCGCGGCCTCGCGATCGCGGCGGCCCTCGCCGCCGAGGTACGGGATGTGCGGCGTGCGGCCGAGGAGGACGTACTCCGCGACCGTCAGCGCCGGCGGCGTCTCCGGCTTCTGCGGGACGAAGGCGACGAGCCGCGCAACGGCGCGGCGGCCGAGCCTGCGTACGTCCCGTCCGTCCAGCAGCACCTCGCCCTCGTAGTCGACGAGGCCGGCGAGCGCACGTAGCGCCGACGTCTTGCCCGCGCCGTTGGGCCCGATGAGCGCGGTCCAGCCTCCCCTCTCCGCGCGCAGCGCGAGCCCGCGCACGGCCGCGACCGGCCCGAACCGCACCCAGAGCTCGCGCGTCTCGATCATCGCGCCGTCCTCGCGGTCCGAAGGACGATCGCGAAGAACGGGGCGCCGAAGAAGGCGGTAACGACCCCGATCGGCAACTCCCCCGGCGAGAGGATCGTCCGCGCGAGCACGTCGGCGAGCACGAGGAACCCCGCTCCGGCGACGAGCGAGAGCGGAACCACGGCGCGGTAGCTCGTCGACACGAGCAGCCGGATCGTGTGCGGGACGATGATCCCGACAAAGGCGATCAGGCCGCTGACCGAGACGGCGGCCGCGGTCCCGAGCGTGGCGGCGACGACGATCGCCAGCCGCGCGCGCGCGACGTTGATGCCGAGGCTCGCCGCCTCGTCGTCGCCGAGGCTGAGCACGTCGAGCACCCGCCGGTGAAGGACGAGCACGAGCGAGCTCAGGGCGACGTACGGCGCACAGACGGCGACGTCGCTCCACGTCGCGGTCGAGAAGCCGCCGAGGAGCCACGAGTAGACGTTCTGGAGCACGTCCGTGTGCCGCTGCTGGACGAAGGTCTGTACCGCGGCGGTGAAGGTCGCGACCGTGACGCCGGCGAGCACGAGTGCGCCCGTTGTGTGGACGGCGCCGGCGGAGCGGCCGAGGACGTAGGTCGCGACGACGGCGGCGATGGCGCCGCCGAACGCGGCGAGCGGCACTCTCCAGTCCGTCCCCGCCGCCGCGGCCGAGGCGTAGACGATCGCGAGCGTCGCACCGAGGCCAGCGCCGCCCGCGACGCCGAGCAGGTACGGGTCGGCGAGCGGGTTCCGGAAGACGCCCTGATACGAAGCGCCCGCGATCGCGAGCATCCCGCCGACGAGCGCTGCGAGCACCACCCGCGGCGCACGCAGCTGCCAGAGCACGGCGCGGTCGACCGCGGCGAGCGGCTGGTGGACGTGCAGGAACGGAACGTACGAGAGCGCCGAGCGGAGAATCGAGCCGGCGCCGATGTGCACCGGCCCGACGGCGAGGCCGACGGCGAGCGCCCCGACGAGGAACGCCGCGGTGACGAGACCGGCGCGGAGACCGACCCCCCGCGCCGCGACGCGGGGTGCCGCCTCCGCCCTGCCGGCCGTTGCGGCCATCAGCCCTTTCGGGCGATCTCCGCCACGGCGCGTGCGAACTGCACGATCCGCGGGCCCCACCTCGAGGCGACGTCGTCGTCGACGCCGACCACGCGATGTCGCCGGACCGCCGCGATCGTGCTCCAGCCGGGCCGTGCGGCGACCGTGGCGTCCGTCTGCTGGCAGCACTTCGTGTCGGCGAGGACGACGATCTGCGGGTTCTGCTGGATGATGTACTCGCCCGAGAGCTGCGGATAGCCGCTGCCCGTCGTGTCCGCGGCGTCGGCGATGTCGCGGAAGCCGAACAGCTTGTAGATGCTGCCGATGAACGTCTTCGACGTCGCCGAGTAGTACGTCGGGTCGAGCTCGTGATACACGCGCAGGTGCCGGCGCGATCCCGGCACGCTCCGCACGATCGCCGCCAGATGCGTCCGCATCGAGCGGACGACGGCGTTCGCGCCGCGCGTGTGGCCGGTGAGGCGGCCGAGCTTGAGGATCTCTCGGTAGGCGTGCGGGAGATCGTTCGCGGCGGGCTCCATCACGACCTTGATGTTCAGTTTCCGCAGCTGCGACGCGAAGTTGCCGGGGTTGTACGAGATGAGGACGAGGTCTGGGTGGTAGTTCGCGATCGCCTCCGAGTTCGGCGTGTAGCCCGAGAGGCTCGTCCGGGGCGCGCGCCGAGGGTAGTTCGAGTCCTGGTCGACCGCGACGACCTGCTTGCCGGCGCCGATCGCGAACAGGTCCTCCGTCATGGTCGGCGAGAGCGAGACGATCCGGTGCGGATAGCGCTGCGCGCGGAGCGCACGCTGGGGGGCGGCCGCCGAGAGGGAGACGACGACGAGCGCGGCCGCGACGGCCGCGAGGAATGGGAAAGAACGGCGAAGCACGAATCCTCCTTCCGCGAGGGGTTCGGGTTTGCGGCGGGCGGCAGGTCTTCTGACTCGGGGCTCCCTCCCCCGCCGCCTTCCCGGGTTTGCAACCCAGTGGCGTCGTGGCGGGAGAGCGTCTCCCCTTACAGCGGCGGGACCGTCCCGGACTTGCACCGGAGTTCCCTCACCGCTCGCCGGTTTGTGGCGGGAATCTAGCATCGCGTTTCGTGCCTGGGCTGGCGCTCGCTCTCGACCTCGACGGCGTGCTCGCGGATACGCGGCCGCTCTGGGACGCGTGGCTCGAGGACGCGTCGCGTCGCGCACGCGTCGAGCTCGACGTCCCCGAGGATCGGGAAGCGGCTGCGGGCGCGCTCGACGAGGCGCTCGGGGACTGGCGGCCGCTGCTGGCGCGCTTTGCCGCCGACCGGGCGCCGCTCTGGATCCGTCCCCGGGCCGACACGAACGCGGCGCTGCGGCGGCTCAAGGCCGCCGGCGCGCACATCGGTGTCTTCAGCGACGCTCCGCGGGAGCTCGTGGAGATCGCGCTCGCGCACGCGGGCGCCGCCCGCGAGGTGGAGGTGGTGGGAATGCTCGCGGAGGTGCGAGCGGCGCTCGGCGGGGATGCCGTCGTGGTCCGGTCGCGCGAGGAGCTGGCTGGACTACGATGAACACGTGGAGCACGACCTCTCCGACCGGCGCTTCGACCTGATTCTCGAGCGGCTCGACCGGATCGCCGACGAGCTCGCAAAGACGAACAAGCGGCTCGACAACGACGAGAACTTCCTCCGGCTCGCCCGCGAGCTCGCGACATTGAACGAATCGCTGCAGGCGCTGGCCTACGCAGCTCTCGGCCAGCAGGCGCCCGCCGTCCGCCGCCGCCGTTCGGCCTAGCCCGACTTCGGGACCTTGCGCAGCCGCCAGATGTCGAGCACCCCGCTCGTCGAGTGGTCGTTCGCGTCTCCCTCCGGGAGCGCGATGACGCCGTCGGTGACAATCGGGCTGTTCCAATGGCCCGGGCCGGCGCTCAATGTGGCCACGAGCTTGCCGCTCGGCAGCCGATAGACGTTCAGGCCGCTGCCCCCCGGGTTGTAGATCCAGAGCAGCCCGCCGGCGATGACCGGGCTCGTGCCGGCGTTGCCGTTCCCCCAGACCGCATGAAGCCGCCCGCCGCGCAGCGACCACGCCTGGGTTGCGCCGCCGTCGGCCGCGATCAGCCACAGGCGCTTCCCGCTGCGCCACACCGTCGGCGCGGTGAAGAGACCCGCTCCGGACGGCGTCGGGACGATTTGCAGCTCACGGCCTTGATGGGGCCTCGTGCCGCGCAGCCGCGCCACGGAGAGGAGCCGGATCCTCCCGTCCTTGCCGCCCTGGGCGATGAGCTTCGATGTGAGGTAGACGGGCGACGTGGATCCCAGATCGAGATCGGTGGCGTTTAGCCGTTGCGTGTTCGTGGGTGTGTAGTTGCCGATGAGCTTTGCCTTCGGCGACAGGACGAGCACCGCGTCACCCCAGTTGGTGCGGCCGTTCCACGGCGCGTTGCCCGTGGCCACGAGGAGGTTGCCGCTGCGCGGTGCGACGACAGCACCGGCGCGTCCCCAGATCGCCGAGTCGCTCGCAGGGCAGCGGGACGGGACGATGAGCCCGTGCCGGTTCGAGCAGAGGGAGTTCCAGACGTGCAGGAGCCGGCCGCTCCCGGCCGCGATGACGACGACGTGCCCCTGGTAGGGCGGCGCGTCGCCGATGTAGCCGCCCGTCGTTGCGATGACGTGCCCGCCTACGAAGTTGAGCGAGGCGGCGATCTTCTCGCGGGACGGCAGCCTCGTGATCCGGCGGCGCCACACGGCCTGACCGCCGGCGACCGTGAGTCTTTGGATCCGCCCGTCCGGCGAGGCGGCGTAGATCCACCTACGGCTGGGATCGGCGACCGGCGTCGCCGTCGTGATCTGTGCCGATCCCGCCCACGAGGAGTAGCGGGGAGGCGTCCACCGCCACAGGATCTGCCCGCTCAGCGCGTCGATCGCCAGCGTGATCCCGTACGTCGTCGTGACGAAGAAGGCGTTGTGGGCCGCGCCGCCGACGGTGACACCGTGGAGATAGATCGCTGAGGAGTCGGCCGTGCCCGGCAGCCTGACCTGCTGGCGGCTCAGCGACGCCACGTTTGCCGCGGTGATCCCGGTCGCCTGCGGATCGTCGTTGCTGCGGCGCGCGTCCCAGCCAAAGCGGGTCCAGTCGCGGCTGGAGGTCGCGATCGTCTTCCTGGCGGCGCTGACGCCGCCGGTCGCACCGCCGCTCCCGCAGGCGCTGAGCACGATCCCCGCAACAAGGAGGGCGCCTAGCGACGAAGCAGTACGCGACGTAGCTCGTCCTCCTTGCCGGGCTCCAAGATCGCAAGCACCTGGTCGCCCGCCTCGAGCACCGTGGAACCGATCGCGATCTCGGCCCGGCCGCCCCGCATGACGGAGATGAGTCGCGAGCCCTCGGGCAGCGAGAGCGCCTCGATGCTCCGGCCCGCGGAGGGCGAGTCGCCGTCGAGCTGCACCTCGACGATCTCGAGGTTCTCGCCGCGCAACTCGAGGAGGTGGATGAGGTCGTGCTCCGGTACCTCGTGCTCGACGAGCGCCATCACGCTCGACGTCGCGCAGATGGTCGGCGAGATCCCGAGCAGGTCGAAATGGGGTTGGTTGCGTGGGTCGTTCACGCGCGCGATCACCTTCGGGACGCCGTACTTCTCGCGCGCGATCTGCCCGATGATCATGTTGTCCTCGTCGTCGCCCGTGAGCGCGAGCACGACGTCCGGCGGGCGCGCAATCCCCGCCCGCTCGAGGACGTAGAGCTCGGTCGCGTCACCGCGCTGTACCTGGTGCTCGAACTCGTCCTCGAGCTGCTCGAAGCGGTCGCGGCGCTGCTCGATCAGCGTCACCTCGTTCCCGAGCCTGAGGAGCGACCGAGTGACGTTCGCACCTATCTTGCCGCCGCCTGCGACGATGGCGTACATCAGCCCACGACCTCTTCCGGCTCGGTGCGCTGGGTGGGAATCGCGCACGTCCGTGCCGAGTCCATCAACGCATCGATGGCCACGCTTGTAGGGTTCACAGTGTCGAGTCCCCGCTCCTTGTAGAACTTCGCCCGGGCGGGATCGAGGACACGCACGACGACGCAGCGGACGTCGAAGCGCTTCTGCGCGACCTGGCCGATGATGATGTTCGTGTTGTCGCCGTCGGTGGCGACGACGACGGCGTCGGCGTCCTCGATGCCGGCCCCGCGCAGGAGATCCGCGTCCATGCCGTGCCCGACGATGAACGTGCCGGGCCAGTTCTCGCCGAGCCGCGTGAGTGCGTCCTCGTTCTCGTCGACAACGGTCACGTCCCAGCCCTCCTGGTGCAGCTGGAGCGCGACAGCCGAGCCGACACGCCCGCAGCCGACGACCAGCGCCTTGAGACCTAGCCCCTCCATAACGAGCGGAGCGTAGCTCGCTAGACCTCTTCGAGCACGCCCTGGGGGAAGGCCACGACGAGCACCTCGGCCGGCGCATTGCGGAGGACGTAGTCGACCGTCGGCGAGAAAAAGCGCGACTGCCGGCGCCAGCGCGGCGACGAGCCGAGCACGATCAGGTCGGCGCCCGTCTCCTCCGTTGCCTGCACGATCGCCTCGCCGATCGAGCGAGCGCGCACCGAACGGCCCTCGACCTTCACGCCCAGGTCCTCGCCGAGCACGGCCGCCTCGGCGAGCGACGCGGCCGACCGCTCCTCCTCGTCGGCCAGCTCCGCGTCGAGCGGCAGGTCGAGAGGCACGCGGATCACGTGTACCGCCACGACCTTGGCGTCGCGCTCCTGCGCGAGCTTGACCGCCGTCGCCACCATTTCCTCCCCGATGTCGCCGAGCTTCACCGGAACGAGGATCTTCGAGAACTCGGCCTGCGGCAGCGCTCCCTCGGCCGCCGGCTCGACATGCTCGAGGAGACCCGTGCCGCGGCTGCGGCGGACGAGGAGGTAGACGACGCCACCGGCGGCGAGCCAGATCGGGCCGCCGTAGCGGGCGCCGATGTGGGTGACCATCGCCGCGACGAAGATCGCCGTCGTCGCGAGGGCGCCAAGCACCGACGGCAGCGGCACGTCCGCGCCGCGGAAGCGGATCGAGAGCGGCACCCGGAACGGGCGCTCGAGCTGCGGCTTCGTGAACCGGAGCCGCACGACCGCGAGCTGCGCCGCCGTGAACGCGAGGAGGACGCCGAAGCTGAACAGGCTGGCCAGGAAGCTGACGGGGTTGGTGGTGAAGTCCGTCGAGACGAGGAGCACGATCGAGATCGCGGCGGCCGAGATCACCGCCTCGGGGGAGTGGAGGCTGCGGCGACTGAGCCGGCCGAAGCCGCGCGGCAGCTGGCCGTGCTGCGCCAGCGAATACGCGAGGCGCCCGAAGCCGGAGTTCGACGTTGCTGCGGCCGCGAGCAGGACGAACGCGCCCGTCAGCCCGACGTAGACGCGCAGCGCGTGCTCCACCCAGAAGGCGACGTGCGGCCCGAGCGCGAAGACGATCCCCATCAGCGGCGCCCGCAGCCAGGTGGTGCCGAGCTCCGTCGTCCCGTTCGTCGCCGGATACGCCGAGAGCCCGACGAGACCGATGAGCACCGTCACGAGCACGACCGCGCCGATTCCCGTGAAGAGGCTCCGTGGCAGGTCGCGTCCCGGCTGCCGCGTCTCCTCCGCGAAGTTCGCCACCGTCTCGAGGCCCGTGTAGGCGAGGAACGCCAGCGGCAACGCGAACGCGACCTGGTGCCACGACGGCTGCGTCCCGAGCGACAGGCCGCGCGTGAGCGCGCTCGGCGAGAAGAGAAAGGCGAAGCCGAGCAGAACGAGCAGCAGCTGCGTGACGAGGTCGAGGAACGGCACCGTGAGGCTGAACGAGTAGAGCCGTGTCCGGAGAAGCAGCCGCACCAGTGCGATCCCGACGATCACGCAGCAGCCGACGATCACGTCGCCGGGGCGTTGCGCAATCGAGTGCATGCCGATCGCGAGCCCGAGATAATGCGGGAGGAAGAGCGCCGAGAGCGCGATCACGATGAGGTAGTCGAGGAACAGCGCCCAGCCGGTGAGGAACCCCGCGAAGTCGTTGAACGCGACGCGCACGAACGTCGCGGCGCCACCCGTCTCGCCGATCGACGTCGTCCCCTCGGCGTACGACAGCGTCACGACGAGGAAGATCACGCCGACGACGGCAAGCACGGCCGGCGTGAGGCCGAGCGCGTGCAGGGCCACGATCCCGAGCGCGAAGTAGAGCGAGGAGGCGACCTCGCCGTACGCGACGGAGGCGAGCGCCGGCGCATCGAGCACCCGTTGCAGCCGCGGCAGCTTGCGGGCCATAGCGCCGCGAGCCTACCGGCGGCGCAAGAGGTACAGACGGCCGAAGCCGAGCGCGACGAAGAGGACGCCTAGGAGGTAGCCAGTCGAGCCTCCGCCGATCGCGACCGTCTCGGCGAGGAGCGCGATCCCCAGCCCGATCGCGACGAGGCCGAAGACGATGATCGAGCGGCGATGGAAGCTGCTCACGCGGCGCGCTCGCGCGGCGTGGCGACCATGACACGACAGGGCGCGTGGCGGAGGACGAAGTCGACTGAATCGCCGAAGATCTGGCGCCGCCCACGCTGTAGCCGTACCCGCCTCGGCCCCGCCATGACAATGATCTCCGACTGGCGCCGCATCGCCTCGTCGACGATCGCGCGGCCGATGTTCCGGGTGCGCGCGATGCGGCCGATCACGCGCACGCCGTACGAGTCGCCGATGGCGCGCGCTTCGTCGAGTTGCTCGTTCGCCTCGTGCACGTCGTCGGGCAGGTCAGTGTCGAGCGGGAGGTCGAGCGGCACCTCGATCGCCGTGAACGCGACGATCGACGCGCGCCGCTCTGCGGCGAGGCGGCAGGCGAAGTCCATCGCCTCGTCGGACGGGTAGCCCGGCGCGATCGGGACGAGGATGCTGCGGAACTCGAGCGCCGCCGCCGGGCCGTACTCGACCGGCGCGCGAACCGTCTTGCTCAGAGGTACGTGCAGCACCTGCCGCCGGTAGACGATGTAGATGGCGAACCCGAGCGCGAGCCAGCCGAGACCGGCGTAACGCGTGCTCGGATACTGGATCACGACATCGATCCACGAGAGGCCGGTCCCGAGGAGCCCGATCACGGCGAAGACCGGCCAGTCGACGCCGCGCCACCGGAAGTTGGGCCTGGCCTTCCACGGGATGTCCTGGCCGGCGCGCTGCCGCCGCAGCTGGATCACCGCGGCATGCGCGATCGTGAACGAGAGCATCGCGCCGAACGAGTACATCGTGCCGAGGAAGGTCGTCTTGCCGGGGAGCAGGACGAGGATCGAGACGAACCCGCCGAAGATGATCAGCGACAGCCAGGGCGTCTTGAACCTCGGATGCAGCCGGCGGAAGGCGCTCGGCAGCTGTCGGTAGCTGGCCATCGCATACGTGATCCGCGACGCGCCGATCACGCCGGCGTTCGTCGCGATGAAGAGGATCGTCGCGGCGAGGATGCCGACGTAGACCTTGGTCACCGACAGGAGCGTCCCGGAGATCCCGAGGTTCTCGACGACGCCGAGCACGGGGTCGTTCGCGAAGCCCTGCGGCGGCGGCAGGCCGAGCACCGTCTGGTAGTGGCCGTTGACCAGGTGGACGGGCATCGCCGAGAGGGCGATCAGCGGCAGCGTGAAGTAGATCGCGAAGACGGCGACCGCCACCATCAGGATCGAGCGCGGGATGGTCCGCAGGGGGTCGCGCGCCTCCTCCGAGAGATTGGAGACGGTCTCGATGCCCGTGTACGCGATCATCGCCACGGGGATGGCGAGCAGGAAGTGGGCCCACGTCGGGGCGACGCCGAGGTGGACGTTCGAGACGAGCGTGTGAGGGCTGAAGACAAGGGCGAAGCCGAGCAGGACGAGCAGGATCTGGGTGGCGAAGTCGACCGCGGCGAGGCCGACGTTGATCCGCGCCGACTCCTGGATCCCGACGATGTTGAGCGCGACGAGGAGCACGATCACGACGGCGCCGCCGACGATGTCCCAGGGGTTCTGCTTCAGCGGCTCCCAGAAGATCGAGAGGTAGTGCGGCACGAAGAACGCCGAGATGGCGATCGTGATGATGTAGTTGAGCATCTGCGCCCAGGCGGCGGCGAACGAGACGACTTCGTTGAAGGCGTGCCGCGCGAAGCTCGAGGAGCCGCCCGCCTCCGGGAAGCTCACCGTCCCCTCGGCGTACGTCGCTGCGGTCGCCGCGAAGAAGAGGCCGGCGACGACGAAGACGACGGGCGTCAGCCCGAGCGCGAAGAAGGCGGTTACGCCGAGCGCGTAGTAGATCGAGGAGCCGACGTTGCCGTACGCGGTGGCGAAGAGAGCGTTCGCTCCGAGGACGCGCTCGAGCTCGTGCGCCTGCCGACGCCGTCGTGCCACGGCGGGACTGTAGTGCGCGCTGCGGTCGCGCCTGCAACCGGACCAGTGGCGATCATCACGCGGCAGGGCGCGTCGCGCAGGAGCAGGAGGACCTCCCGGGGGAACGGATGGTGAAAGCCCCGACGCGACTCGACCGGCGCGCCGACGACGATGAGCTCGGCCCGCCGCTCGGCGGCGACGCGGGCGACCTTCTCGCCGAGGCTCCCCGGCCTCGCGCGCACGATCTCCCGCCGCACGCCGACGCCGTACGAGCTCGCCACGGCGGCAGCGGACTCGAGCCGCTCCTTCAGCTCGGTGACCTCCCCGTTGAAGCGGGCGTTCAGCGGTAGCTCGCGCTCGACGACGAGCGGCGCGACGAGCACGATCCGGGCGCCGCGGTCGGCCGCGAGCCGGCAGGCGAGGTCGAGAGCGTGCTCCGTCTCCTCCCGCTCGAGCAGCGGCACGACGATGCTCCGGTAGGCGATCGAGCCGCTCCAGCGCGCCAAGCGCCGCGCCCGGCGCCGGAGCAGGTTGACGTCGGGCAGTTTCATCGAATGAGGTGGTAGGGAACCGAGGCGAGGATCACATTCGGCTCGACGAGCAGCAGCCGCTTCACGTAGAGGGCACGCTGGTTGTGCAGGAGCCGGGCCCAGCCGCGGAGGATGAGCTCCGGCATGACGACGAGGACGTCGTACCCGTCCCCGGTGAGCTCGCGGAGGTACGCGAGAAGGGGATCGCCGATGTCCCGGTACGGCGCGGCGAGCACCTCGAGAGGCATGCGCGCGTCCTG
>DASYOZ010000188.1:0-3855 GCA_036007185.1 Gaiellaceae bacterium
CGACGCAGGCGCCTGGCTGCGCTACGAGCCGCTCGGCGGCGTGATCTGGGCGCAGGTCACGCCGGGGATGTACCGCTGGCGGCACATCGAGCTCGACTTCACGCAGGTGGCGACGAACAAGGCGCCCGTCTCGCCGAACCGCGGCTACTCGCGCATGCAGCACCTCTGGTTCACCGAGCGCGTGATCGACATCGTCGCGCGCGAGCTCGGACTCGACCCGGTCGAGGTGCGGATGCGGAACTACATCCGCGCCGAGGACATGCCGTACGAGACGCCGAACGGCTGCGTGTACGACTCCGGCGACTACGCGGCGATGCTCGACCTCGCGCTCGAGCTCATCGGCTACGGCTCGATGGAGGAGCGGCGGGCGGACGCGGACGCGCGAGGCAAGCTCCTCGGTGTCGGAATCGGCTCCACCCTCGACTCGGGCACGAACAACTTCGGCCAGTCGCGCCTGATCAACCCGGAGCTCCAGTTCTCGGGCAACAACGAGGTGGCGACGGTCAAGCTCGACATCTTCGGCGAGATCGTCGTCACGCTCGGAACGACGCCCCAGGGGCAGGGCCACGAGACGACCGCGGCGCAGGTCGTCGCCGACATCCTCAGCTGCTCGGTCGACGACGTCCACGTGCGCGCCGGGCACGACAGCTACTGGAACTCGCACGCCGGCTTCTCCGGAACCTACGCGAGCCAGTTCGCGGTCACCGGGCTTGGCGCGGTCAAGGGCGCGACGGACATGCTCGCGGCGGAGATCAAGAAGCTCGCCGGCGCGGTCTTCGGAGGGGTGCCGGCGGAGGCGCTCGAGCTCGCCGACGGCGGCGTCCGGATCAAGGAGAGCCCCGACGCGTTCCTCCCCTTCATGGCGTGCGGCGCGATCATCAACGCGAATAACGCCGGCCTGCCGGAGGACCTCGACGTGACGCTCAACTGCCGCTACGTCTACCGGCCCCCGTTCGAGGTGCCGGATGTCGAGAAGAAGTTCGGCAACCTCACGCTCACGTATGCGGCGCAGATCCACGTCGCCGTGGTCGAGGTCGATCCCGAGACGGGCGCGTACGAGATCGTCGACTACGCCGCCGTCGACGACTGCGGCAAGCGGATCAACCCGCAGATCGTCGAGGGGCAGGTGATGGGCGCGACGGCGCAGGCGATCGGCGCCGCCATCCACGAGACCTACGAGTACGACGAGGACGGCAACCTCCTCACGCCCAACTTCTACGACTACCACGTCCCGCACGCGCTCGACATGCCGCCGCTCGCGACGGGCGCGATCGAGAGCCCGTCGCCGTTCACGCCGCTCGGGACGAAGGGGATGGGCGAGGGAGGCGGCGCCGGCATCCACGCGATCTGCGCGGCGATCCAGCACGCGACCGGCGCGGTCGTCACCGACAGCCACAACCCGTATCAGCGCGTGTGGCGTCTGCTGCAGGAGCAGGCGTGAACGTCTCGGGCGAGCGGACGTTCGCCGCGCCGCGCGCAACGGTGTGGCAGGTGCTGAACGACCCCGAGTCGATGGCGAAGACGATGCCGGGCGTCGAGAGCTTCGACGTCCACGACGACCGCCACTGGACGGCGAACGTCAAAATCCCGCTCGGCCTCGGCGCCCTGAGGATGAAGGTCGACATGGAGAAGATCGAGGAGCGGGAGCCGGACTTCGCGAAGCTCGCGGTCAAGGGCAGCGGCGTCGGCGCGATGATGAACATGGAGACGTCGTTCACGCTCTCCGACGCGCCCGCGGGCGGCACCGCGATGGCGTGGAGCGCGGACGTGAAGATCCTCGGGCCGGTGGGCTCGATGGGTCAGCGCGTCCTCCAGCCGATTGTGAACCAGCAGGTGCAGCACGTCCTCACGGCGCTGGACGGGCAGGTGCAGGAGGCGCTGGGGCAGTCGAGTTGACGGCGCCGTTTCGGATCGGCGTCATGCAGCTCACGATGGAGCCGCTCGAGGAGATGCTCGCCTCCGCGCGCGCGATGGAGGAGGCCGGCATGGACACGATTTGGCTGGCCGAGGCCTATCCGTGGTGGCGCAAGCACGGGATGGAGGCGCGCTCCTCGTCCGGCGTCGCCGCGCTCATGGCGCACCAAACGGGGCGTCTCACGATCGCCTGGGGGATCATCGCGGCGTCGACGCGTCACCCCGTCCAGGCGGCGATGGACGCGCGTGTCGTGCAGGAGGCGGCGGGGCCGGGCCGCTTCATCCTCGGCTTCGGGACCTCCAAGATCTTCCTCAACAACACGAAGACGCAGACGAAGAAGACGCTCGGGCCGATGCGCGACGCCGTGACGATCGCGCGCGGCGTCCTCTCCGGCGCGCGGTTCGACTACGACGGCGACACGTGGAGCGCGGACGTCCCGGCGCTGGCGGCCGACGCGCACGCGCCGCGCGAGGTCCCGCCGGTCTACGTCGCGGCGACCGCGCCGAAGATGCAGCAGCTCGCCGGCGAGATCGCCGACGGCTGCCTCACGCCCTCGATCACGACACCGGCCTTCGTCCGCTACACGCGCGGGAACGTCGGCGGCGAGATCGACGTCGGCTGCACCGTCGTCGCCTCGATCCACGAGAGCGACCGCGACGCCGGCCGCGACGGCGCCCGCGAGATCGCGGGGATGTACCTCGCGAACAAGGTGCAGAACATCCAGGGCGCGGCCGACACGCTGCTCGAGCTCGCCGGCATCGAGCAGGACGAGATCCGGCCCGTCGCCGAGGCGATGGAGCAGGGCGGACGCCTCGCCGCGAAGGCCGAGGTCTCCGATGCGCTGCTCGACAAATGCCGGCCGATCGCGGGCACGCCGTCCGACTGCATCGAGGCGATCGAGGAGTACCGCGACGCCGGCTGCACCCACGTGATGCTCGAGCTCTGGGGCGCGAACCGCCACGAGCAGATCCGGCTCTTCGGCGAGAAAGTGCTGCCGCACGTCCGGTGACTGCGATCGAACCAGACGTCTCGCAGTGGGAGCCGTGGCGGCCCGAGCAGGTTGCGGAGCTGCTGGCCGGTGTCGAGCTGCCGTGGTACGTGGCCGGGGGGTGGGCGATCGACCTCTTCCTCGGCGGCGACTGGCGCGAGCACGAGGACATCGAAGTCGCCGTCCCGAACTCCCGCTTCGACGAGCTCGCGGGCGTCCTCGCCGGGTTCGAGGTCTTCGTCATCACCGCGCACGCAGAGGCGACGCCGCTCCCGGCGGCGCGCGACCGTCTGATGGACACGCACCAGACGTGGATACGCGAGCCCTCGAGCGGCAAATGGCGCTTCGACCTGCTCCGCGAGCCGTCGGACGGCGACACGTGGATCTGCCGCCGCGATCCCGCGATCCGGCTGCCGTACGAGCACGTGATCGAGTGGACGGAGGACGGCATCCCCTACGGCCGCCCCGAGATCGTCCTCCTGTTCAAGGCGCGGCACGCAGCCGAGGCGAAGAACCAGGCGGATTTCGAGGCGGCGCTGCCGAGGCTCGACGTGCGGCGGCGCGAGTGGCTGCGCTCTGCGCTCGAGCGGGTGTACCCGCGACATGCGTGGATCGCCCAGCTCGAGAAGGCTGCGGCGTGACATCGCGGATAGACCTGATGGTCGCCGAAGTCCGCGCACGGATCGTTCGCCACACCCCTGCCGACGTGGCGGCGCAACCGGACGTGTTGCTCGTCGACATCCGCTCGGCGGACGAGCGCGCGGCGAGCGGGGTCATCCCGGGCTCGAAGCATGTGCCGTACTCGGTGCTCCCGTGGCGCGCCGACCAGACCTCCGAGTGGCGCGACCCCGAGCTCGCCGGCCGGCGGCTCGTGCTCGTCTGTGCTCACGGCGAGTCTTCGAGCCTCGCGGCGGCGTCGCTCGTTGAGGTCGGCGTCGATGCGGGCGACCTC
>DASYOZ010000189.1:0-4110 GCA_036007185.1 Gaiellaceae bacterium
TCGCCTCCTCGCAGAGGAACAGGATCGTCGTCACGAGGAGCGGGAGTCGCTCGTGGCTCAGCGCACGCTGCTCGAGCAGGAGCTCGGCACAGCCATCGAGCAGCTCGCCGCCGCGGGAGCCGCCGCCGACGAACGAGAGACACAGCTGCAGCTCCGCTCGCAGCGGTTGCAGGAGGCGCTCGATGCAGTCCGGCGCCTCGCGGCCGAGCTCACGCCTGCGGCAGAGGAACTCCCGAATGAGGAGCCCGAGGCGGCTGAGACCGCGGAAGATCAGCCGGAAGCGGAGCTCGAGACCGCGTCGCCCGAGACCGAGCCGCTCTCGACCGAGACCGAATCCGGACCGGTCGACTACTCGCTGTTCGTCCCGAGCCCGAACGGCTACGAGCTCGTGCCGCAGACCGGGGTGCCACCGCAAGCCGGCGAGACGGTCGAAATCGTCCTGCCCGACCGCAATGAGCCGACCCTGTTTGAGGTCGTGCGCAGCGGCCGGACGCTCCCGGGCGGGGACGTCTGTGTCTACCTCGCGCAGGTGTAAGGCGCGTCATGCCTAAAGAACGGCCCACCCCACGCCGATAACTGCGGCGATACGCGAACTGGAGGCCTGTTGTGGACGAGTACTACGAGACCGAGACCATGTACGGCGAGGCGCAGCGCGTCGAGCCCGGCGACGAGCGCAGCGCGGCGATCGACACCGCGCGCAGCTGGGAGCTTCCCTACCTCGGGGACGAGCCCCTCATGATCGACAGCGAATCCGCCACCCGCGTGGGCGGCGAAGAGCTTGCACGCATCGGCGCCGCGCCCGTCCGGTGCGGTGACGGCAGCGTCCGCGTCGTCCTGGCAGATGCAACGCCGGAACGCATCGCGGGGGTCCGCGAGCACTTCTCGGGCGGCATCGGGATCGGCGTCGTCAGGGCCTCGACGCTTGCTTCTCTGCTCGACGCCGCGTCGATGGCAGTGGGCTCGGGCTCGGATTCCGTCACCTCGGGTGCGGCCACAGCGGCGCCCGTCTGGGGACGGACGCTCGAGCGCGTGCTCGGCCTGTTCGACTCCGAGGCGGCACGGCTGCAGGAGCTGCGCGGGAAGTTGCAGGAGCTCGGCGGCGAGATGGCCGCGCGAGAGTCCCGTGTGCAGGAGCTCGAGACCGAGCTCCAGCGAATCCGCGTCGAGCGCCTCCGCGATCAGGAGGCCGTCGACCGCCTGAAGCACGAGCTGGCCGACCGCAACAGCCGTCTGGAGCGTGCCCTGTCGAAGACGCAGGAGCTCGCGGCGATCATGCAGGGCGGTCATCTCCGGTGAGAAGCGAGCGGGCACGGACGCTCGCCGCGGCGGCAACTGCGTGCACAGGTGCAGCGGCGGGCACGGCTGCTTACCTGGCCGTCGGCGGCCTCCCCGGCATTCTCTACGCCGCCGGAATCTGCCTCGCGGCATTCGTCGGCGCCGTCGCGATCGTCGCGGGCCGGACCGAGCAGGCTCCCGAGCCCGACGCCGCGCCGCGGCCACCTCGCTGGCGCCGCAAGTCCCACATCATCGCGGAGCTGGAGGTCGAGCTCGCCGCCACCGCTGCGGATCTCGAGCAGCACCGGCACGCGCTCGCGAACCTCGCAACACAGCTCACGCGCGAGTCGGAGGCCGCGCGCCAGAACGCGCAGCAGCTCGAGCAGCGAATCCGCGAGCTCGAGGCAGAGCGGGACGGCTTGCAGAAGCTCGTCGCCGGCGAGCGCGAGCGGTTCGAGCAGACGCTCGACACGCTCGGCGGCGGCATCGGGCGGCACGACAACGAGCTCGCCGAGCTCGAGCGGGAGCTCGAGGCGCTGATCGCCCGCTGATCGTCCGAAGGAGGGATCGGCGCAGCCGCGTCCGATGCCGACTCAGACGGCGACAAGCCAGGAGACACGATGCTGCTCAAGATCCTCCTCGTCGGTGCCGTAGTGATCGGGACAATGGCCGCCATCAGGGACGGCCGCGTGCTCAAGGACGCCGGCTTGCTGAGCAGCTGCAGCGCGGTCACCGTCAACGGACAGGCCGACCCGACGCTGCTGAGCTGCTCCAAGGGTCGCCTGGACGGCTTCCCGAACCTGACCAACAAGTCGTGCACGCTGATCTCGACGCACCCCCAACGCCAGGACTGGCGTTGCGCCGCGCCGGTGGTCTCGTCGCAGTCGCCTAACGGATGAACGAGGCGACGCTCCTCATCGTCCCATCCGGGGGACGGGGCTAAAGGCCGCGCCGCAGTCGGCCGATTGGAAGGTTGCCGATGGATCTCGAACTCGTGCTCCGACGCGCCGTCGAACTCGGCGCCAGTGATATCCACCTCAAGGTCGAGCGGCCGCCGATCGTGCGCCGCGACGGAAGCCTGGGTGAGCTGGAAGGCGTGGACCAGCTGAGCGAACGCGATCTCGAGCTGGCGCTCGAGCAGGTCTGCGCCGAGACCCCGAAGCGCTTGCAGACGTTCCTCGAGACGGGAGAGCTCGACAGCGCCTACTCACCCTCCGGCCTGCCGCGGTTCCGCGTCAACGGTTTCCGGCAGCGCGGCTCGGTCTCGATCGCCTTCCGGGTGATCCCGCGCGAGGTCCCGGACTTCGGGGCTCTCTCGCTGCCCGCTGGCGTCAGGCGCCTGGCCGAGGAACACCGCGGCCTCGTCCTCGTCACCGGCGCGACCGGCTCGGGCAAGACGACGACGCTCGCCGCGATGATCGACCACATCAACCGCTCGCGACGGCAGCACATCGTCACGATCGAGGACCCGATCGAGATCGTCCACGGCGACCACGGCTGCATCGTCAACCAGCGCGAAGTCGGTCTCGACACGGCGTCGTTCGCCCAGGCGCTCCGGCGGGGCCTCCGTCAGGACCCCGACGTGATCCTCATCGGTGAGCTCCGCGACGCGGAGACCGCCGAGACCGCTCTCGCCGCGGCAGAGTCCGGCCACCTCGTCCTCTCGACGATGCACACGGTCGATGCCTCGGAGACGATCGGACGGATGGTCGAGTTCTTCCCGGCCGTCAAGCAGCAGCTGATTCGCTCGATCCTCGCCGGCGTCCTCCGGGGCGTCGTCAGCCAGCGCCTGCTGCCCCAGATCGGCGGAGGACGCGTCCCCGCCGTCGAGGTCATGATCGGGAACGCGCGGATCGCAGACCTGATCCGCGACAACAAGCCCGACGAGATCACCGAAGCGATCGCCGAGGGCGACTTCTTCCAGATGCAAACGTTCAGCCGCGCGCTGATCCACCTCGTGCTGGAGGACAAGATCGACCGCGAGGTCGCGGCCAACGCGTCGTCGAACCGCCACGACTTCCTGATCGCGCTCGACCGCGCCCTCAAGGAGCGGGTCGCCGCGGCCGCCGTGGAGCTGGATTCCGTACCGGATCCCGAGGGCGCCCCGGAGCCGGAACCGCCCGCGGGCGAGGCGGCCGACGAGCCCACGGAATCCGTGGAGCTCCCGAGGCTCCGCGTCGCCGGCCAGCAGTAGCCATGAGACGTCTCCTCCCCCTTCTCGGGGCCGTGCTGGCGCTGGCGGCCCTCTCGAGCACCGCCGCCGCGGACACGTTCCGCGTCGTGCGGCCGCACACGAGCGGCGGCGCAGGCTACGCGGCGTTCGCGCCGAACGGCGCGGTGATCCCGTTCACCGAGGCGCAGAACGGCCCAATGTCCTTCGGGGCCTTGCGCAGCATTTGGCAGGCGGCCGGCAACGCCTACGGCATCCCGTGGGAGGTCCTCGCCGCCATCAACAAGGTCGAGACCGATTTCGGCCGCAACCTGGGGCCGAGCTCGGCCGGCGCCGTGGGCTGGATGCAGTTCATGCCCTCCACCTGGGCGCGCTGGGGCATCGACGCGAACGGGGACGGCGTCGCCGACCCCGACAATCCCGCGGACGCCATCTTCAGCGCCGCCCGCTACCTCGTCGCCTGCGGCGGCCAGACGGACATCGCCGGAGCCGTCTACTGCTACAACCACGCCACCTGGTACGTCAATGACGTGCTCGGGCTCGCCGGCCAGTACAGCAGCGGCGGAGGCAAGGGACTCTTCGCGGTCGACCAGTTGCAAACCCGGCTCGACTCGGAGAGCAAGCAGGTCGCCACGGCGAAGACGCGGCTCGTCGCCGCCCTCGCG
>DASYOZ010000190.1:0-1754 GCA_036007185.1 Gaiellaceae bacterium
GGCAAGCCGCGCGAGAGCGGGCTCACCCACGTCATCGACAAGGGCCTGAACCTGCGGGAGATCGAGGGTCTGTTCGACACCGCAGGCGCGTACGTCGACATCGTCAAGCTCGGCTGGGGCACCAGCTACGTCACCAACAACCTCGAAAAGAAGATCGCGCTCTACCGCTCCCTCGGCTCGCCCGTCGTCTGCGGCGGCACGCTGTTCGAGGCGGTCTACGCGCGGGACAAGATCGACGAGTTCAAGGCCTGGCTGACCGAGCACCGTTTCTCGCACGTCGAGATCTCCGACGGCACGATCGAGATCCCGCGCGACCGGAAACTGGAGCTGATCGCCGACTTCGCGCGCGACTTCACGGTGCTCTCCGAGGTCGGGTCGAAGGACGCCGAGGTCAACATCGCGCCATACCTCTGGGCGCAGTGGATGCGCGAGGAGCTCGACGCCGGCGCCTGGCGTGTCATCGCCGAGGGCCGCGAGGGCGGCACCGCCGGGATCTACCGCCCGAGCGGCGAGCTCCGGACAGGCCTCGTCGACGAGATCGAGCACTCCCTCCCCTTCGAGTCGCTGATCTGGGAGGCACCGACGAAGGACAGTCAGGCCTGGTTCATCAAGCACTTCGGCACGAACGTCAACCTCGGCAACATCCCACCCGACGAGGTGATCGCGCTCGAGACGCTCCGCCTCGGACTGCGCGCCGACACTCTGAAGGAGGTGTTGCTCGGTGGCGAGCCTGCAACTGCCGGCTGACGTCGAGGCATGGCCCGCACAGCGGGTCGTCGAGCTCGTGGTCGGCGCGTTTCCCGGCCGCGTCGCGCTGGCCTGCTCGTTCCAGAAGGAGGAGTCGGTGCTGCTCGACATGCTTTTCGAGCTCGAGCCGCAGGCCCGCGTGTTCGCGATCGACACGCACCACCTCTTCCCGGAGACGCACGAGATCTGGCGCGAGGTCGAGCGCCGCTACGGGACGACGATCGAGCGCTTCGAAGGCGGGCCGGTCGACGACGGGCTCTGGGACACGAATCCCGACCTCTACCTCGCGATCGCGAAGATCGAGCCGCTCAATCGCGCGCTACTCGACCTCGACGCCTGGATCACCGGGATCCGCCGCGACCAGTCGCCGACGCGGGCCGACTCGCCGAAGCTCGCGTGGGACGACAAGCACGAGCTCTGGAAGGCGAACCCGCTAGCCGACTGGACGGACGACGACTGCTGGGCGTACATCCGCGAGCGCGGACTGCCGTACAACGCGCTCCACGACCGGGGCTACGACTCGATCGGCGACACGCATTCGACCGAGCCGGGCAAAGGTCGCGAGGGACGCTGGGCGGGAAGCGACCGCACCGAATGCGGCATCCACACTGCCTCGACACCGGACGCCGTCTCGTGAGCGGTTTCGTCCTCTGGTTCACGGGCCTCTCGGGCGCCGGCAAGACGACGATTGCGAACATCATCGAGCCGGAGCTCGAGCGGCGCGGCTTCGTCGTCGAGCACCTCGACGGCGACATCGTCCGCACCCACCTCTCGAAGGGCCTCGGCTTCTCGAAGGAGGACCGCGACACGAACATCGCTCGCATCGGCTGGGTCGCGTCGCGGCTCGCGCGTGCGGGCGCGGCGGTGATCGTCTCGGCGATCTCGCCCTACGAGGAGATGCGGCGGCACGCGCGAGGGCTCGTCGAGCAGCATGCGCCGTTCGTCGAGATCTACGTCGCGACGCCGCTCGAGGAGTGCGCGCGCCGCGACCCGAAGGGCCTCTACGC
>DASYOZ010000191.1:0-4925 GCA_036007185.1 Gaiellaceae bacterium
CGCCGGCATCTCGAAGATGCAGCTCGACTACTGGACGAACAAGGCGCAGATCCCGACGAAGGGCAAGAAGCAGCGGATCTACGACATCGACGCGCTCGAGACCGTGATGCTGATCAAGCAGGCGAAGGACAAGGGCCTCAATCTCGGCGCGGCGATCGAGGCCGCGCACAGCTTCCGCGAGCAGCGCACCAACGGCGCAGGCCCTTAACTGCAGCTATCGCACCGAGTGGAGCCGCTGCCACTCGTCGTAGTGCCGCTCGAGGTCGAGCAGGATCGCGGCGAGCAGTGGTGCCCTCGGCCACTCGCGGCCGGTCTCGACGCGGAGTGAAGTCGGCGGCTTGCGCGTCTCCACCAGTAGCTCTTCGGCCGTCTGGTTGACGTTCACGCCGATGCCGAGCCTGACCTTGCCGACGGTCGCCTCGGGCAGGATCCCGGCGACCTTCCGGCCCTCGACGAGGACGTCGTTCGGGTGGCCAAGCTCGGCGGGGACGCCGGTCTCCACATGCAGCGCCGCAGCGACGGCCTCGCCGGCGATGAGCGAGAGCTCCGGCCACAGTGGCATCGGCGGTCGCGGCCGGAGGAGGACGGAGAAGAGGAGCGCCCGGCCGGCCGGCGCCTTCCACCGACGCCCGAGGCGGCCGCGCCCATGTGTCTGGAGGTCGGTCGCGACCGTCGTCCCCTCGGCCTCCTCCGGGTCGAGCAGGAGCTGCGTGGACGCACACTCGTCGACGAAGCGGTACGGTCGTCCGAGGCGCCCCTGCAGCAACGGCTCGACAGAGCCCGAAGAGAGATCCGACACCCGCATTTAGACTACTGCGGCGGTGAGGGCGATCCGGCAGCCGGTGCGTGAGCGCAGCGTCGACTACGCGAGCCTCAGCGACCCCGTGCTCGTGACCCGCGCGAAGGCCGGCGACGGCGAGGCGCTCGAGGCGCTCTGCGTCCGCCATGGGCCGCGAGTGGAGCGGCTCGCTCGGCACCTGTTGCGCGACCCCGAGGATGCGCAGGACGCCGCGCAGGAGGCGCTGGCGAAGCTCTGCGTCCGCCTGCGCCAGTTCCGCGGCGAGGCGCAGTTCTCGACGTGGCTTCACCGGCTCGTCGTCAATACGTGCAGCGACGTGGGCGAGCGGCAGCGGACGCGGACGCACGAGCCCCTGCCGGAAGAGCTCGGTGCCGACCTCGAGCACGATCCGGCGCGCGGCGTGCGGATCTCCGAGCTGCGACGGGAGCTGTGCGACTCGCTTGCCGGCATCTCCCCCGAGCAGGCGCAGGTGATCGTGCTCAAGGACGCCCTCGGCTACACCTTCGAGGAGATTGCGGCTGCGGCCGACATGCCGGTCGGGACGGCCAAGTGCCACGCGCACCGGGGCCGCAACCGGCTGCGCGAGCGGCTCGAGCGCCGAGACGTCGCTTGACCGTCCCGGCAGTGCCGTTTGGGCGCGAGACGATCCAGTCGATCATCCCGCACCGGCCTCCGTTCCTGCTCGTCGACGAGGTGCTCGAGCTCGACCCCGGTCGCCTCGTGCGCGGGCGCTATCTCGTGCCCGAGGACGGCTGGTGGTTTCGCGGCCACTTCCCCGACCGCCCGGTGATGCCGGGGGTGCTGACAATCGAGGCGATCGCACAATGTGGCGGGGTCGCCGTTCTCGCCGCCGAGGCGAACAGGGGCAAGATCCCTTTCTTCGCGGGGATCGACGACTGTCGCTTCAAGCGCGTCGTCGTGCCGGGCGACGTGCTCGACCTCGAGTGCGAGTTCCTGCGCGTGCGCGGGCCGATCGCAAAGGGGCAAGGCCGCGCCAGCGTCGGCGGTGACGTCGCGGCGGAGGCGATGCTGACCGTGTTCGTCGGAAGCGAGGGCTAGCGCTCCGATGATCGGCACCGGCCGCGACGACGTCCACGTCACGATCACGGGCCTGGGGGCGCATGTGCCCGACCGCGTGATCACGAACGACGAGCTCGCCAAGCTCGTCGACACTTCGGACGAGTGGATCGTCGAGCGCACA
Source organism: Gaiellaceae bacterium (assembly GCA_036007185.1). Lineage (GTDB taxonomy): Bacteria > Actinomycetota > Thermoleophilia > Gaiellales > Gaiellaceae > Palsa-739. Next base: position 2,001 of record DASYOZ010000191.1, read on the forward strand.
GGGATCCGCGAGCGTCGGATCGCCGCGGAGACGGAGGCGCTCTCCGATCTGGCGCTTCCCGCGATCCGCCAGGCGCTCGACGCGGCGGGGAGCGACGGCAAGGACATCGACCTTCTGATCGTCGCGACGGTGACGCCCGACATGATGTTCCCCTCGACAGCGGCGATCCTCGCCGACCGGCTCGGCGCCACGGATGCGGCCGCCTACGACCTCTCCGCCGGCTGCACGGGATTCATGTACGCGCTTGCGCAGGCATACGGGATGGTGGCGGCCGGGCTCTCTCGGCGGGCGCTCGTGGTCGGCGGAGACGTGCTCTCCCGCATCCTCGATTGGAGCGACCGCTCGACGGTCGTCCTGTTCGGCGACGGTGCGGGCGCGGTCGTGCTAGAGCGGTCGGAGGAGGACGGCTTCCTCGCCTTCGAGCTGGGCGCCGACGGCGCCGGCGGTGAGCACCTCTGGCTGCCGAGCAGTGGCTCCCGCCATTTCGAGGATTCCGACCGGCTCGTGAAGATGAACGGTCGCGAGGTGTTCAAGTTCGCAACGCGGATCCTCGTGCATTCCGCCGAGGCCGTCCTTGAAGAGTGCGGGACGAGCGTGGAGGATGTGGACGTGTACGTCCCTCACCAGGCAAACGTTCGTATCATCGATCACGCAACCAAGAAGCTCGGGATTCCGTCGGAGCGGGTGGTGATCAACGTGGACCGTTACGGCAACACGTCGTCCGGCTCGATCCCGCTCGCGCTCGCAGACGCGCAGGCGGACGGACGGCTCCGGCCGGGCAGCCTCGTCCTGATGACCGGGATGGGAGCCGGGCTGACGTGGGGGAGCGCGCTGATGCGCTGGACTCAGGGGCTGGAAGCGCCGCCGTCGAAGCCGGCGACGCCCGGCCAGAGGCCGCATGCGGAGACCACCGAGGCCCAGGCGTGAGCAAAGTCGCCTTCTGCTTCCCGGGCCAGGGCTCGTTCGAGGCGGGGATGGGCCGCGACTTCGCGGAGGCGGTTCCGGCCTCGAGGGCGGTCTTCGAGCGCGGCAGCGAGGCGAGCGGCCTCGACCTCGAGCGTCTGTGCTTCCACTCGGAAGCGGAGGAGCTGCTCGACACGGCCGTGCAGCAGCCGGCGCTCGTCGCGACTTCGCTCGCCGTGCTCGCAGCTCTGCGCGAGCGGGGCGTGAAGGCCGACTTCGTGATTGGCCATTCGGTCGGGGAGTTCGCCGCGCTCGCCGCAGCCGAGGCGATGACCCTGGAAGAAGCGATGGCGCTCGTGCGCGAGCGGGGATTGGCCATGGCCGACGCGGCCGCCCGCAACCCCGGTTCGATGGCCGCCATCCTCGGCCTCGCGGACGAGGTGGTGGAGGGGCTTTGCCGGCGCATCCTCGGCGTCTGGCCGGCGAACTACAACTGCCCTGGGCAGATCGTCGTCTCCGGCGAGAACCCGGCCGTTGACGAGTGCATCGAGCAGGCGCAGAGCCACGGCGCCCGCCGCGCGGTCAAGCTCCAGGTCTCGGGCGCCTTCCACTCGCCGCTCGTCGCGCGCGCCGCCGACCGCCTGAGGCCGGCGATCGAGAAGGTGCGCTTCCAGGAGCCCGTCGCTCCGTTCATGTCCACGGTGACCGCCCGCGTCGAGTCGGCGCAGCGGATCGGACCGCTCCTCGTCGACCAGCTCACGGCGCCGGTCCGCTTCACGCAGTCGGCAACGGAGCTCATCCGCGACGGCGCCCGAACCTTCGTCGAGGTCGGCCCGGGCAACGTGCTGTCCGGGCTCGTCAAGCGGATCGACAGGAGCGTCAAGACCGTCTCGGTCAACAGCATCGAGGCCCTCGAGCGGCTTCCGGAGCTGCTCGCCGAAGCGTGAGCTTCGCTTCGCTCGAGGGCAAGCGTGCCCTCGTCACAGGCGCATCGAAAGGCATCGGCCGCGCGATCGCGGAGGAGCTCGCCCGCGCCGGCGCCGACGTCGTCGTCGGCTACCGGACCGGAGCCGAGGAGGCCGAGGCCCTGGCGCGCGAGATCGAGGGCCGCGCGGTTCAGGCCGATGTCTCGAGCCCAGAGGAGGCAGTGCGACTCGTCGAGGAGGCCGGCGACCTCGACATCCTCGTCAACAACGCCGGCCTCACCCGCGACGGTCTTCTGGCGCGGATGCCCGACGACGACTGGCGCACCGTGATCGAGACGAACCTCTCCTCGGTGTTCTACACGTGTCGTGCCGTCTGCCGGCCGATGATGAAGAAGCGCTCCGGCTCGATCGTCAACGTCTCGTCGATCGTCGGTGTGCACGGCAACTCGGGTCAGACGAACTACGCGGCGTCGAAGGCGGGGATCATCGGCTTCACGAAGTCGCTTGCCCGCGAGCTCGGGAGCCGCGGCGTCCGGGCGAACGTCGTCGCGCCGGGCTACGTGCGGACGCAGCTCACGGACGTCCTGCCTGAGGAGGCGACGACGGCGATGCTTGGCAACACGCCGCTCGGCCGCCTCGGAGAGCCAAAAGACGTTGCAGGCGCGGTACGCTTCCTCTGCTCCGACGAGGCATCGTTCATCACGGGCGATGTGCTGCTCGTCGACGGCGGACTCGGAATGTAGTGAGCGCAGGTAACGGTTCTCTCAACGGTCGCAGGCGCGTCGTGGTCACTGGGTTGGGCGCTGTGACGCCCCTCGGGCTCGACGTCGAGTCCACGTGGTCCAGCCTGCTCGCGGGCAACTCGGGCGCCGGCGAGATCACGCAGTTCGACCACACCGACTATCCGGTCCACTTCGCGTGCGAGGTGAAGGGCTTCGACCCGACCGAGTGGATCGACCGCAAGCAGGCCCGGCGGATGGATCGCTTCACGCATCTGATCCTCGCGGCGGCCAGGCAGGCGGCTGCCGACGCAGGGCTGGAGATCGAGAAGGAGGCCGACCGGATCGGCGCCTCGGTCGCGACCGGGATCGGCGGC
>DASYOZ010000192.1:0-11843 GCA_036007185.1 Gaiellaceae bacterium
GCTCGCGTTCAACCTGCCGGTGCTCGACGCGCTCTCCGGCGACCGGCACGCGCGCGCCCTCCACCTCTATCCGACGAAGGCCCTCGCCCAGGACCAGGCGCGCTCGCTCGGCAAGCTCGGGCTCGCAGCGGTCCGCGCGGCGATCTATGACGGAGACACCCCGACCGAGCGGCGGCGCCAGATCCGAGGCTGGGCGAACCTCGTGCTCACGAACCCGGACATGCTCCACATCGGCGTCCTCCCGCGACACGACTTGTGGGGAGACTTCCTCCACAACCTCCGCTTCGTCGTGGTCGACGAGGCGCACGTCTATCGCGGCGTCTTCGGCTCTCACGTCGCGAACGTCCTGCGGCGGCTGCGCCGGCTCGCGCGGATCTACGGCGCCGAGCCGCAGTTCCTGCTCGCCTCGGCCACCATCGCGAACGCCGCCGAGCTGGCGCGCGCGCTCACGGGTGAGGACGCGACCGTGGTCGAGGACGATGCGGCACCGCGAGCCGAGCGCACGATCGCGCTCTGGAACCCGCCGCTGCTCGACGCCGAGCTCGGCCTGCGGGCGAGCGCGCTCGGCGAAGCGTCGCGGCTGCTCGCGGGGCTCGTCGGACGCGGCCTGCGGACGATCTGCTTCGCGAAGAGCCGCAAGTCGGCAGAGCTGATCCACCGTTTCGCAGCAGACCGGGTCGACGCCGCGACAGCGGCCCGGCTCGCCCCGTACCGCGCCGGCTATACGCCGCAGCAGCGCCGAGAGATCGAGCGGCGGCTCGTCGAGGGCGACCTGCTCGGCGTCACGTCCACTGACGCGCTCGAGCTCGGCATCGACATCGGCGACCTCGACTGCGCGATCTCGGTCGGCTTCCCCGGCACGGTCGCGAGCCTTCGCCAGCAGTGGGGACGCGCCGGCCGCCGTGGCCATGGCCTGGCGATCCTCGTCGCCTCCGAGGACGCGCTCGACCAGTACTTCATGCGCGAGCCGCCGGCGCTGCTCGAGCGGCAGGTGGAGGCGGCGATCCTCGACCACGCGAACCCGCGCGTCCTCGACGGGCACGTCGCGGCGGCCGCGTTCGAGGCTCCGGTCGACGAGGGCGACGCGGCGACACTCGGCCTGGAGGCGCTCGAACGGGCGCCGCACGTGCCGGAGCTGCGGCTCACGCAGCGCGGCTGGGTCTGGGCGGGGAAGGACGCGCCGGCGCCGCGCATCCCGCTCCGCTCCACCTCGCCCGACGCGTTCCTCGTCGTCGACGCCTCGAGCGGCGACGTCCTCGGACTGGCCGAGCGCGAGCGCGCCTACTCCACCGTGCACGAGGGCGCCGTCTACCTCCACCTCGGCCGCCAGTACCTCGTGCGCGAGCTCGACCTCGAGGCGCGGCACGCGCTCGTCGAGCCCTTCGACGGCGACTGGTACACGCAGGCGAAGAAGGAGACCGAGACGTCGATCGAGGAGCCGCTGCGCGTCGAGCGCCGGCTCGGGCTCGAGCTCTCCTTCGGCCGCGTCTCGGTGACGGAGCAGGTCGTCGCGTACCAGAAGAAGGCGGTGGCAGACGGCGCGACGCTCGCCACGATCCCGCTCGAGCTGCCACCGACGACGTTCGACACGGAGGCCGTCTGGTTCGTGCCGCGGCCGCACCAGCTCGAGGGGCTCGAGGCGATGCCGCTCCTGCTCTCGTCCCTCCACGCGGCCGAGCACTCGCTCATCGCACTCCTGCCGTTGTGGGCGATGTGCGACCGGTGGGACATTGGCGGCCTCTCGACCAACCTCCACCTCGACACCGGTGCGCCGACCGTCTTCGTCTACGACGGGCACGCCGGCGGCGTCGGCATCGCGGCGCGCGGCTTCGAGCAGTTCGAGGGCTGGGTCGCCGACACGGCCGAGCTCCTCGCCGGCTGCCCGTGCGAGCGCGGCTGCCCCTCTTGCGTGCAGAGCCCGAAGTGCGGCAACCTCAACGAGTTCCTCGACAAGGCCGGCGCGCTCATACTTTTGACGAGGATGTCGAATTCCCGCTGACCCGTTCGTCGCACTGTTGTCAACGAGCCCGAGGAGGCGACCATGCAGTACCTGCTCCTGATCAACGACGACGAGAGCGTCTGGGGCGAAATGCCCGAGGACGACCGCAACGCGATCTACGGCGAGTACACGCAGTACACCGAGGAGCTGCAGAGCCGCGGCATCCTCGTCGGCGCGAACCAGCTCCAGCCCGCGTCGACGGCGACCGTCGTCCACGTCGAGGACGGCAAGACCCTGACGACGGACGGTCCGTTCACGGAGACGAAGGAAGTGCTCGGCGGCTACTACCTGATCGACGTCGACACCCTCGACGAGGCGCTCGAGTGGGCGGCGAAGATCCCGTCGGCCCGCTACGGCCACATCGAGGTGCGCCCTGTCGTGATGCGCACAGCGGACGTCGCCTCATAGAGGAGCTCGCCCGCGCGTACCGCGACGAGCGCGCCCGCTCGATCGCGATCCTGGGCCGCGTCCTCGGTGACCTCGACCTCGCCGAGGACGCGGTGCAGGACGCTTTCGTCCGCGCAGCCGAACGATGGCCGCGCGACGGGGCTCCCGGCAATCCGGGAGCCTGGATCGTGGCGACCGCACGCAACGCAGCAATCGACCGGATCCGCCGCGAGCAGACGCTCGCGCGCAAGACGGAGCTCCTCGCGCGGGCGGCGGAGATCCTGGAGGACGAGGAGGCGACTATTCCCGACGAGCGGCTCGAGCTGATCTTCGCCTGCTGCCATCCCGCGCTCGCGCCCGAGGCGCAGGTCGCGCTGACGTTGAGCCTCGTCGGAGGCCTCACGACGCCCGAGATCGCCCGCGCGTTCCTCGTCCCCGAGCCAACGCTCGCGCAACGGCTCGTCCGCGCGAAGCGGAAGATCCGCGACGCCGGCATCCCCCTGCGCGTCCCAGCGGACCACCTGCTGCCCGAACGGCTGCGGCTCGTCCACGCGACGATCTACCTCGTCTTCAACGCCGGCTACGGGCCGCCGGTGCGGCGCGAGCTCTGCGGGGAGGCGATTCGCCTGGCCGCCGTCCTCGCGACCCTGATGCCGGACGAGCCCGAGGCGCACGGCCTGCACGCGCTGCTCCTGCTGCAGGACGCCCGCCGGGATGCGCGCGTGTCAGACGCAGGCGAGCTCGTGCTGCTCGCCGACCAGGATCGAAGCCTCTGGGACGCGGGCGGGGTCGAGCAGGGACGGCGGGCGCTCGAGCGAGGACTCGCGCTCCGCGTCCCCGGTCCGTATCAACTCCAGGCGGCGATCGCCTCACTCCACTACGAGGAGCCGGCGGACTGGGCGCAGATCGCCCTTCTCTACGGCCGGCTCGCGGAGCTGAGCCCCTCGCCGGTCGTCGAGCTCAACCGCGCGGTCGCCGTGGCGATGGCCGACGGCGCCGGGCCCGCGCTGGAGATCATCGACGGGCTGACCGGGCTCGAGCTGTACCACCTCTGGCACTCGACCCGCGCGGAGCTCCTGCACCGGCTCGGCCGGGACGAGGAGGCGAAGGCCGCCTACTCGCGTGCGCTCGAGCTCGCTCCGAGCGAGACCGAGCGCACCTTCCTCCAGGGCCGCCTCGTAGCGTCCGGCGCCTAGTACGCGGTCGCGAGCACCTGCTTGCGCCGGAGCTCGAGCAGCGAGACGACCTGCGAGGTCGGCCGGAACGGGTCGTAGACCGTCGTCCCGTCCTCGATCGAGACCGCCGCCACGGGCACTCCGTCGAGGTCGGCGACGATCCAGTCGCCGTCCCGCGCGGAGCGGTCGCTGAGGGCCGCGAGGCGCTCGAGCTCGTCGCGGCAAGCGCTCAGCCGCAGCTGAATCGCCGTCCGCACGGGCTGTGGCGGATGGATCGAAGCGGCCCGCGCGAGGCGGTATCTCGCGGCGTCGCTCTGGAAGGCGGCCATTCGCTGGCGAGCGAACATGCGACTGAGCTCGGGATGCATGACTACTCCTCCTCTCGACGTGCTACCCTAACCACTGTTTGGAGATTACCAGTTACGTAACCTTCAACGCAAGGTCAATGGTTACGAATGTACACACGCAGCTCGACCTCGTCCGCGACTACGTCAACACGCTCGACTTCGAGACCGGCATCGACCGGATCTCGTCGCCCGACGAGCTGGCGACGTGGTTCTCCGAGGAGGGTCTCGTCGACGACATCGTCGAGCCGACCGGCGAAGAGCACGCCGATGCCCTCGCAGTGCGGGAGGCGATCCGGCAGCTCCTCCTCGCGAACAACGGCGTCGACGCGGACACCGATGCAGCCTCGATGACGCTCGAAGCGGCGGGGCGCGAGGCCGGTCTCATGGTCCGGTTCGCGAACGGCCGCCCGCTGCTCGCTCCCGAGGACGCCGGGACGCGCGGCGCGATCGGACGCATCGTCGCGACCGTCGCCGAGCTCGCGCCGACCGAGGAGTGGAAGCGGCTGAAGACCTGCCGCGACGAGACCTGCCGCGTCGCCTTCTACGACCAGTCGCGCAACCGCTCACGCGCCTGGTGCTCGATGGAGGTCTGCGGCAACCGCGAGAAGGCGCGCAGCTTCCGCGCCCGGCACGCGGCCGGCGCAGCCTAGGCCGAGCGGGCGAGGTCGTCCGGCCCGGCGGCCCGCGGATGCGCCGACGGCGGAGCGCTCGTCAAGAACCGGTAGATGAAGAGCGCGAAGGCGGTCGCACCACACGTCGCCGGGATGAAGAAGACGAGGTTGAGGAGCACAACGTGGGTCATGTGACCTGAGTATGCCGTGCTGCCGCCAGCGCAAGCTCGACCGCCTCGGCCGCCGTCTGCGCCCGCTGCGTGGCCTCCACCTCCCAGCCCGGCTCGAGCACCACGACCGGTCGCCCGAGCGTGAGCGCGAGGCCGATCTCCGCCAGGGTGCCGTAGCGGCCGCCGACCGCGATCACCGCGTCTCCGGACGCGACCACGGCGAGGTTCCGCGCGTGGCCGATGCCGGTCACCACGACGTGGTCGAGCCACGGGTTGGCGTCGGCCGAGGTCTCGCCGGGGAGGATCCCGATCGTCGTCCCGCCCGCACTCTTGGCGCCGCGCGCGGCGGCGGCCATCACCTCGCCGAGCCCGCCGGTTACGACCGTGGCGTCGCCCTCGGCGAGCAGCCGCCCGACCGTCTCGGCGCGCCCCTCGTGCTCTGCTCCGCTCCCGATCACGGAAACCTGGATCGCCATCTGCGCGATGCTAGGACACGTGACAGCAGCGAGAGAGGCACGCGGGGGCGTGCTCGTGCTCGGCGGCGGCTTCGCGGGCGCGTACGTCGCGCGCGAGCTCGGCGCCCGCGGCGCGACGATCGTCAGCAACGAGAACTTCATGCTCTACACGCCGCTCCTGCCCGAGGCGGCGTCCGGAACGCTCGAACCGCGTCACTGCGTCGTGCCGCTGCGCGCGATGTGCCCGCACGCCGAGCTGATCCTCGGGACCGTCACGACCGTCGACCTCGAGGCGCGGACGGCTGACGTCGCGACGGATGAGGGTCCGCAGACGGTTTCGTGGCGCGAGCTCGTGCTCGCCCTCGGCGCCGTGCCGCGGACGCTGCCGATCCCCGGCCTGTCCGAGCACGCCCTGTCGTTCAAGACGCTCGCCGACGCGATCCACCTGCGCAACCACGTCCTCCACCAGCTCGAGGCGGCCGACGCCGCCCTCGACGAGGAGGAGCGGTCCCGGCGCCTGACGTTCGTGTTCGTCGGAGCCGGTTACGCCGGCGTCGAGGCACTCGCGGAGCTCTCCGACCTCGCAGAGGACGCGCTCCGTTACTACCCGCGCCTGCGGCCGACGCGCCGCCGCTGGGTGCTCGTCGACGCGGCCCCGCGGATCCTGCCCGAGATCCCACCTCCGCTCGGCGACTACGCTGCGGCCGAGCTCCGCTCGCGCGAGGTGGAGATCCACGTCGAGACGACTCTCGAGTCGGTCTCGGCAGACGAGGCGGTGCTCGGCGACGGAACGCGGATCCCGACGAACACCCTCGTCTGGACGGCGGGCGTGGCACCGAACCCTCTGCTGCGCCAGTGGTCGCTGCCGCTGGACGAGAGGGGCCGCGTCGAGGCCGACGAGCTGCTCCGCGTTCGTGGGCACGAGCACGTCTGGGCGCTCGGCGACTGCACACGAGTCCCCAATACGCGCAGCGACCGGCCCGACCCTCCCACCTGCCAGCACGCGCTCCGCCAGGCTCGGCGCCTCGCTCGGAACCTCTCCGGGCCGCCCGAGCCGTACGGCTACCGGATGCTCGGCCAGGTCGCGACGCTGGGCCGGCACAAGGGGATCGCGGAGGTGCTGGGCCTGCGCCTGCGCGGCTTCCCCGGCTGGTGGGTGACGCGGACGTACCACCTGTACCAGCTCCCGCTCGCACAGCGAAAGCTCCGCGTCGTCGTCGACTGGACGGTGTCGCTCTTCTTCCGCCGCGACATCGTCGAGCTCGGCCGACTCGGCCACCCGGAGAAGCTGGGCTGACGGACATCGATTCGCTCTTCGCGTTGCGCGTGCGGACGCCGCGGCTCGAGCTGCGCCTCCCGGCACTCGAGGAGCTCGACACGCTCCGCGAGGTCGCGCTGGTCGGAGTCCATCCGCCGGAGTTGATGCCGTTCACCGTGCCGTGGACCGACGACCCAGAGCTCGCGGGCTTCCGCGACTACCACGAGATGCGGCGGCGGGAGTGGCGCCCCGACGCGTGGCACCTCGAGCTCGGCGTCTGGCTGGAGGGAGAGCCGGTCGGAGGGCAGGGGATGGAAAGTGAGAACTTCGCCGCGACGCGCGTCGTCGGCACCGGCTCCTGGCTCGGACAGCGCTTCCAGGGGCAGGGCATCGGGACCGAGATGCGGACGGCGGTGCTCGAGCTCGCCTTCCGCGGCCTGGGCGCAGAGGCGGCGCGCTCGGGCGCCATCGACGGGAACGTCGCCTCGCTACGCGTATCGGCGAAGCTTGGCTACCGGCAGGTCGGCCGCGGGAAGGTATCGCCGCGCGGCGTCGAGGTGGGCCACACGGACGTCGAGCTACGGCGAGAGGACTGGAAACCACCGTTCGCCGTCGAGATCGGTGGCCTCGGGCCGTGCCTGCCGCTGTTCGGCCTATCGCTCGGCTAGGGACCACCGAAGCCGAAACGTCCAGAGCCTTCGCCGCTCCTTAGGGGGAGCAGCGAGCGCTCCCGCCTCCCGCAGGCGGTTGTTCAGCTCCTGTGCCTGCAGCGCCGCCGAGACACGCTCGGCGTACTCGACTGATCAGGCGCGCGACGTTACGAGATTGGCCAGCATCGCAGCAAGGGTACTCCGCGGATGAGCCTGCGCGCCGTCAGCGCTCGAGGCGCATCAGGACTCGCTTGCTCGTTTCCCGCACGGGCTCGAAGCCCGCCGACGCGAACAGCTCGACGTGCCCCATGTAGTTCGCGCGGTCGGTCTTGTGCGGAAAGGCCTCGAGCGAGCTCGCTCCACGCGCGAAGGCGTGCCTGACCGCAGCGTCGAGGAGCGCCCGCGCCACACCCCGCCGCTGGGCATGCCGGTCGACCGTGAAGCAGACGAGCGACCAGACGGCGTCGCCGCCATCCGCCTCGCGCGGGCGGTACTGCGGCGAGCTGACGAGCGCAGCGAAGTCCTCGCGCGGACCGAGCGACACCCAGCCGACGGGCTCGTCCCCGTCGTACGCAAGGAGCCCTGGCTCGTGGTCGCTCCGGACGAGCTTCTCCATCGCGCGCTTCTTCGGCTCGCCGTGCTCGAGCGAGCGATCGCGCCAGTACATGCACCAACAGCCGTAGGCGGGAACGTTGCGATGTCCGCCGCGCGGTCCGCGCTGCTCGAACAGCGTGCACATGTCGCTCCACCGGCCCGGGGTGACGGGAACGACGCGGAGGCTCACTCCACGAGCTCGAGCCGCGGGTTGTCGCGCAACTGCCGCCCGAACTTCCCTGACGGCCGCCCATCGGTCATCACGACATCGGCCGTGTAGTCGTTGGCGCCGCGGATGAGCGAGGAGCCGACGCCGTACGCATCCACCGGCACACCGTGCTCCTCGAACTCGCGGATCTTCTCGACGGTGAAGCCGCCGGAGACGACGATCCGCACGTGGCCGAAGCCGGCGGCGTCGAGCGCGCCGCGGACCTTCCGGACGAGCTGCGTGTTCACGCCCGTCGGCTTGAAGTCGCCCATCTCCTCCCAGAGCGAGCGGTCGACGAGCGTCTCGGACGTGTCGAGCCGGATGCCCCAGAGCCGCTGACCGAGCGCCTCCGCGACCTCGAGCGCCGTCCGCATCGAGTCGTTCTCGAAGTCGACGAGGACGGTGATCGACATGTCTTGTGGCGCCCACTCCACGAACTTGCGCGCCGCGAGCACGGTGTCGCCGCCGCAGGCCGCGATCAACGAGTGCGGCACCGTGCCGATCGCGCGGCCGCCCCACCAGGACGCCTGCTCGTCGCTCGTGACCCCGATCTCGGAACCGGTGACCTGCCCGGCGACGTAGGCCGCGTAGCCGTCGCCGGCCTGCACGCGGTGGTGGTCGAAACGGGCGGGCATGAAGATGATCGGCTTGCCGCCGGCTGCCTCGAGCACCCGCACGACGTTGGTCGTGATCAGCGTCCGCCGTGCCAGGGTGCCGAGGTAGGCGGTCTCGAGATGCGCGAACGTCGTGTAGTCGCCCTCGACGGTGAGCACGGTCTCCCGCGGCTCGATCGGGTCGCCGTCGTGCAGCGCCCGGATCGTCAGCCCGTCCGGTTCGTGGGAGCAGAGCCGGAGGATCGCGATCGCCTCGTCCATCCCGCCGAGCCAGGCGTGCTTCTTCTGAAAGACCTGGACGACGACGCGCGGGTGGCGCCCGTCGGCGAGGAGCGTCGCGCGGGCGTGATTGAAGTACGCGTCGGTGTACCAGCCCGCGCGCATCTTCTCGACGGGGAGGTCGAAGACCTCGGGGGCGAGGCGCTCCCTACGCGGCGGCGGCATGCTCGAGCTCGAGGCACGCCGCCAGCGCTGCCTCGGCCACCTCGAGCTGGTCCTCGCTCGGCTCGGCGGTCGAGAAGCGGTGCTGGAGCTCGTGCCCCGGCTTCGCAAGTGCCTGCGCGAGCGGATTCGACGGGTTCCGCGTCATCCAGCCGAAGAGCTCGGTGGCCGCCGCGATCGCGCCGATCTGGGCAACGGCCTGCGCCTGCCGCCGATGCCGTTCCGGCGCCATGCCCGCGAGCACGTTGCCGACGGCGGACGTGGCGAGGAGGGGCCCGATGAGATGCCCGCCGCAGCGCTCGTGCTCACGCGTCGAGCGCTTTCCGCTCTCGTAGCTGCCGATCGAGATGTGCTCCGCGCCGTGGTACGCCGCGAGCTCGCCCCCGCGCAGCGCCAGCACGGCCGGCGCGACAGACGCGAGCGAGACGAGAAGCTCCCGCGCGACGGGGCGCAGCCCGGACTCGCGGAGGACGCGGACGAACACCGCAGCGCCGAGCATCGACGCGAACGTGCGCGGGCTCTCCATCGGCAGCCGCGCCGACGGCAGCTTCAGCTTCAGCTGCGGCAGGAGCGCTATTGCCTCCGCGAGCCGCGCCGGCCCGCGAAGGAGCGGGCTCTTGATTCGCGCGGCCTGCAGGCGCTTCCGCGCCGAGGCGACCTCGATCCGCCCGTCATCGCGCCGGATCGCGCAGGCCCACGCGTGCGGCCCGTGTACGAGCACGCCGTTCGGGAGGGCCATGCCGCCGAGCCGGATCTTCTCCTTGGCCATCGAGGCGAAGAGTAGTCGCGCCTAGGCGAGGACCGTGTGCGCCGCGTGGCGCAGCCAGCCGAGAGCGAGCTCGAGGTCGGAGACGGGGATGCGCTCGTCGGCCGAGTGGACGAGCGACGCCGCGACCTCCGGCGGCAGCTCGCCGGTCGACGGGAAGAAGCCGTACGCGACCGTGCCGAACGCCTCACGCAGCCAGTGGCTGTCGGTGAAACCGACGCACGCGAGCGGAGCCGCCTGCGCCCCCGGCTCGACCCCGGCGACGAACTCCTCGAGCGCCCGCCACAGGGGCGTATCGAGGGGCGAGCGGGTGCCGCCCTCCACCTCGAGCCACTCGAGCTCGTAGTCGACGTCTCCGCCAAGCACTGCACGGATATACGGATCGACGTGTTCCGGGTGCTGGCCGGGCAAGAGCCTGCAGTCGACCTCGATCTCGCACACCGCCGGGATGACGTTTCGCTTGAGCGACGCAGAGATGATCGTCGGCGAGAAGGTCGGCACGAGGAGAGCCTCAATGGTGTCTGCGGCCGCCGCGGAGACCTCCCGCGCCCGCTCGACCGCCTCCGGCGCCGGCGGTACGGCGCCGAGCACGACCCGGAGGAAGCCCTCCACCTCGGCTCCGAGCTGCGGCTCCGGCCTGAACGCGGCGAGCCGTTCGATCAGCCGCGCCGCCTTGACGAGCGCGTTGTCGGCGATGCCGGGCATCGACGCGTGGCCCGAGCGGCCGCGCACCCGCAGCACGAACGGCGCGGTCATTTTCTCGGCCACGGTCGCCTCGTAGATCGGTCTGCCGTCCTCGAGTTCGATCCGCTCCCCGCCGCCTTCGTTGATCGCGTAGTCGCAGCGAACGGCGTCGGGATGCTCCTCGCAGAGCCATGACAGGCCGAAGCCGTCGCCGACCTCCTCGTCGGCGGTCGCCGCGAAGATCAGGTCACCGCTCGGCCGGAAGCCTTCGCGCGCGAGCGAGGCGATGGCGACGGCGTTCGCCGCGACCTGCCCCTTCATGTCGAGCGCGCCGCGTCCCCAGACCTGGCCGTCCCGCAGTTCCCCGGAGAAGGGCGGCGTCGACCACTCGCCCGGGTCGGCGAGCACGACATCGGTGTGCGAGAGGAGGAGGAGCGACGGGCCGTCGCCGCCGGGGAGGCGGGCCAACAGGTTCGCGCGCTCGGGCACCTTGGCGATCAGCTCGCACTCGAGGCCGGTCGGCTCGAGGTAGTCGCGCAGCAGCTCGGCCGCGGCCGTCTCGTTGCCCGGCGGGTTCGTCGTGTCGACGCGGATCAGCCGCTGGAGAAGATCCGTGACCTCGTCCCGAAGCGCGGTCGCGCTCATCGACGCGTTCCCAGGACCAGGACGTACTTGCGCTCGAGCACGCCCGGCGCGAGAAAATCGAGGTAGACACCTTCTGCTCGCACGCGAGTCTCGTCGCTCTGCTCCGCGAGCCACGCGCGCAGCGGTGGCATCGACGTCGAGACGAGCTCCCAGAGCTCTTCTCCCGAGGGCGCCTCGATGCGCCACTCCCCGCTCTGCAGCTCGAGCTCGAACGCGTCGCCGAGGAGCGTGCGTACACGGGTTTCCTCCGACCACTCGCGCGCGTCCGCCTCGTGCGAGAAGGTCCGCCCCGCCTTCGCGTGCAGGTCCGACCAGGCGTCCTTCTGCCAGGCGGTCATTGCCAGCCGGCCGCCGGGACGGCAGACGCGGGCGAGCTCTGCGGCGGTCCGCTCGTGGTCGGCGGCGAAGATCGCGCCGAAGGCGGAGGCGACGGCGTCGAATTCCGCATCCGCGTAGGGAAGCTCCTGGCAGTCGCCCTCGTCGAATCGGCTCGCGAGACCCACGGCCTCGGCAGCGCGGAGCGCCTTTGCGAGCTGGTCGGCGGAGATGTCGATGCCGACGACCTCCGCGCCGGCGCCGGCCGCCCGCAACGCGACGCCGCCGGTTCCGCAGGCGACGTCGAGAACACGCGCGCCGGGCTCGATCGCGAGCGCCTCGACGACGCGGTCGTGAATCGGCGCATACGTCTCCGCCAGGCGCTCGTAGCTCGCGCCGCTCCAGGTGTCGGCGGCCGACCCGGTCACGCGGCGGAGCATACTGCGGTCGTGGGCGACCTCTTCTCCGACGCCGCCGACCAGCACGCGCGCGACGTCGCGCCGCTCGCGCAGCGGCTGCGGCCG
>DASYOZ010000193.1:0-4165 GCA_036007185.1 Gaiellaceae bacterium
GCGCCGCCTGCTGCGGGACGTCGCGAACGACCGGAAGCTCGGCGACACGACAACGCTGGCCGACCCGACCGTGGTCGACGAGATCTCGAAGCGGGCGGCCGACGAGAAGGCCCAGGAGGCCGAGGCCTAGACGTAGGATCGCGGGCGTGACACCCGAGGAGCATCGCCGGCTCGGCGTCGAGCTCTACAACGGGACCTGGGCGCTGATCGAGCGCGAGGACCGGACGCCGGACGAGGACGACGAGATGCTCCACCAGGCTCACGCCTCCGCCTACCACTGGCGGCACGCGCCGCACACGGCGGCGAACCGCGCGCGCTCGGAGTGGCTCTGCTCCCGCGTGCACGTGCTCGCCGGGCAGCCTGAGGGAGCTCTCCACCACGCCCGCCGCTCCCTCGCCATCGTCGAGGGTGCCAGCGAGGAGATGGAAGACTGGGATATCGCTGCAGCGCACGAGGCGCTTGCCCGCGCCCATGCAGCGGCCGGCGAGGTGGACGAGGCGCGCCACTACCTCGAGCTCGCGCGCACGGAAACCGCGGCCGTGGCGGACCCGGAGGACAGGCAGCACATCGAGTCGGACCTCGACTCGATCCCCTTTTAGGAGGCTATGCGTCGACCGCGGCGAATGGTAAGAAGCACGTCTACGAGCGGCTGCGGAGGTCGAAGGCACTCCAACGGGTGGATCCGGGTCAGGTGCCAACTGGACCGCCGACCTGCGGAAAGCGCCGCCTTCCGAAGCGATGGATACGCCGGGCGATCTGCTCGGCGTGCCCGCGTCAGCCGTCGAGGAACGGCTCGAAGCGCGCGGGATCGTCGAGCGGGCCGATCACCGCGAGGCGCAGCCGGTCGGAGGTGATGAGCTCCGTCGCGACCCGCGCCACGTCGTCGCTCGTCACTGCATCGACTCCGCGCAGAAACTCGTCAGGATCGGGGAGCCGCCGCTCGAGCACTTCCTTCCGCAACCCGAACATCATCAGCCCCTGCGGGCTTTCGAGCTGAAGGACGAAGCGACCCTTCGCGAAGTTCCGCGCCTTCTCGAGCTCGTCCGCCGGCAGCGGCTCGGCCGCGATCTTGCGCAGTTCGGCGGCGATCGTCGTCACGGCGTCGTCGATCCGGCCGATGTCGACGCCCGCCTGCGAGTAGAGCGTGCCCGCGTCGGTGTAGCTGTGGTTGAGCCCGTAGACGTAGTAGGCGAGCCCGCGCCGCTCGCGCACCTCGCTGAAGAGGCGCGAGGACATCCCGCCGCCGAGGGCGGCCGCGAGGAGCTGCAGCGCGTAGCGGTCGGGATGGCCGAGCGGCAGGCTGTGCACGCCTATGGAGATGTGCGCCTGCTCCGACTGTTTCGTGAAGACACGCACGCGGCCGTTCGCGTACGGCGCCGCCGGCTCGGGCTCGCCGGTCTCGGTGTCGGACAGGTCTCCGAGCAGCTCCTGCGCCCGCTCGAGTAGGCCGTCGCCGATGCGGCCCGCGACGCCGAGCACGATCCGTGACGGCCGGTACCAGTGGTCGAGGTAGCCCATGAACGTGTCGCGCGTGGCGTCGCGGATCGTCTCCTTGCGGCCGATGATGTCCCGGCCGAGTGGCTGGTCGCCCCACAGCAGCCCCTCGTAGACGCCTCCAATGAAATCGCGTGGCGTGTCGTAGTACATGTTCATCTCCTCGGTGATCACGCCCTTCTCGCGCTCGATCTCCTCCTCGGCGAAGCGGGAGTTGCGGAGCATGTCGACGAGGACGTCGAGCGCGACGTCGCGGTGCTCGGCTGCGCACTTGACGTAGTACGTCGTGTTCTCCTTGCCGGTGAAGGCGTTGAACTCGCCGCCGATCGCGTCGATCTCGCCGGCGATCTGGCGCGCGCTCGGCCGCCGCTCGGTCCCCTTGAAGAACATGTGCTCGGCGAAGTGCGCTATCCCGCTCGTCTCGGCCGTCTCGTAGCGGGAGCCTGCGGCGAGCATGACCATCACGGCGACGGACTGCGCGTGCGGCAGATCGGCCGTGAGGACGCGCAGGCCGTTGTCGAGCGTGGCGCGTTGGAACATCGTCACCACGCCCGATCGTATAGACCTACCGCTCGTGCACGGCGAGGAAACAAGGCGCGCCATCGCAGCGCAGCCGGAGTGGCTGGCGCGGGTGCCGACCGATAGGCGTTTCCCGGACGGAGCACGGCTCCTCTTCACCGGCTGCGGGACGTCGTTCCACGCGGCGATGACCGGAGGTGACGCCGTGCAGGCGCTCGAGCTCGTCCTGCGTCCCGACCGCGCCGCCGATCTCCTCGTGCTCGTCTCGCACGAGGGCGAGACGCCGCTCACGCTCGAAGCGGCTCGCGCATGGCGCGGGCCGCGCTGGCTCGTGACCGGACGGGCGGACGGCCCGATCGCCGAGCTTTGCGACGAGGTCATCGTCTGCACGCCCGAGATCGAAGAGAGCTGGTGCCACACCACGAGCTATACGTGCGCGGTGGCGGCCATTGCGGCGCTCCACGGCGAGGACGTCTCGTGGTTGCCCGGGGCGGTGACGGAGGCGCTCGCATCCGACCTTCCGCTCGTGCGCGAGCAGGAGCGCTTCCTGGTCGCCGGTGCCGGCCGAGATCTCGCCACCGCCCACGAGGCGGTGCTGAAGCTCCGCGAGGGCGCGTGGGTCGCGGCCGCGGCGTACGAGACCGAGCAGCTTCTTCACGGCTATTTCGCCGCGGTGGACGAGTCGGTGCGGGCCTTCGTGCTCGAGGGAGAGGGAATGGCGGCGGAGCGGGCTGCAGCCGCGGCCGCGGCGCTGCGGGAGCTGGGCTGTGACGTCGATCTCCTGCCCACGCGGCACCCGGTCGTCGACATCGTGCTCTTCCAGCGATTGACGGTTGTTCTCGCCGAGGCGCGCGGGCGTGAGCCCGACCGCATCCGCCGCGACGACCCGCGCTGGGCCGCGGCCGCGCGCGCGGCGCAGGCGGACAACGCCGCCTAGAGGTCGGCCAGCGCCTCGAGGAGCCGGTCGACCTCGGCGAACGTGTTGTAGTGGACGAAGCCTGCGCGGACCGCGCCGTCGGGTTGCAGGCCGAGCTGCGTCATCGCCTCCACGGCGTAGTAGTCGCCGTCCCAGACCGAGAACTGTTGCTCGGCGAGCCGTTCAGCGACCCGACGCGGCGAGGCGCCGTCGACGCCGAAGGCGAAGGTCGGAACCCGGCCCTCCATCGTCTCCAGCCCGTAGAGGATGCAGCGAGCCGGTAGCCCGTCGAGGAAACGCTGCCCGAGCGCCCGCTCGTGCGCGCGGATCGCGTCCCAGCCGAGCTCTTCGAGGTACTCGACCGCCGCGACGAAGCCCGCGAGAAGCTCGTGCGCCAGCGTCCCCGTCTCGAAGCGGCTGCCGACGGGCTCGTCCGCCGCCGGGCGGACCTTGTACGGCCGCCAGGAGCGCAGAAGCTCCTCGCGGCCGAAGGCGAGGCCTAGGTGCGGGCCGAAGAACTTGTACGGCGAGCAGAGGAGGACGTCGACCCCGAGCGCCTCGACGTCGATCGGCCCGTGCGGCGCGTAGTGAACCGCGTCCGCCCAGGCGAGCGCTCCGGCCTCGTGCGCGAGCCTGACGACGCGCGCCGCGTCGGTCACCGTCCCGAAGGCGTTCGACGCGAGCGGGAACGCTACGACGCGGGTCCGCTCCGACAGCCTGCGCTCGAGGTCGTCGAGATCGAGGCTCGTGTCCGCGTGGACCTCGACGAAGCCGACGCGGAGATCGAGGTCGTGGGCGAGCTCGAGCCACGGGGCGATGTTGCCGTCGTGGTCGAGCCGCGTGACGAGGATCTCGTCGCCGGCCGTGAGAGCCCGCCCGAGCGCGCGCGTCAGCGCGAAGTTGAGGGTGGTCGCGTTCTGGCCGAAGATCGTCTCCGCGGTCCGGCAGCCGAGGAAGCTCGCGGCTGTCGCGTGCGCCTGCTCGACGAGCTCTTCGCTGCGGCGGCTGGCGGCGAATGCGCCGCCGAGGTTCGCGTTCGAGTCGCGCAGGTAGGCGCCGATCGCGTCGATCACGGACTGCGGGCACTGCGTCCCTCCCGGCCCGTCGAGGAAGGCGACGCCGGAGGCGAGGGCCGGAAACCGCTCCCGTACGGCGTCGAGGTCGAGGGTCTCCGCGGCCACCGGCCTACCCCTGCTCGAGCGGCGCCAGCGTCAATCCGTGCTCGCGCAGCTGTTC
>DASYOZ010000194.1:0-12941 GCA_036007185.1 Gaiellaceae bacterium
TCGGCGGCGGCTCCCGCGGCGGCGAGCTGCTCGATGGCTGTGCCGAGCTCCTGCTCGAGCAGCGTGCGCTGAGCCACGAGCGACTCCCGCTCCTCGTGACGACGATCCTGTTCCTCTGCGAGGAGGCGAGTTTGCTCCTCATTGGCCGCCTGAGCCTCGGCCGCGATTGTCCTGAGCTTCTCGAGCTCGGCCACAGCACGGTCGCGCTCGGCAGCAAGGGCAATCTGCGACTCGCGCACCCGCTCTGCCTGCAGCAGCATCTCCCGCGCCTCGGCCAGCTCGGCCATGGCGTGGTCGCGCTCCTCGGCCATGCGGTGCAGCTCCGCAGCGCACGTCTCCTGCGTCTCGGCGTTGGCGGCCCGGAGTTGCTCGACCTCTGTTCGAAGCGCGTCACGCTCCTCGGCGGCGGGCCCTACGACCGCGAGCCGCTCGAGCGCGTCTCCGAGATCCTGCTGGATCCGGTCGCGCTGCGTCGTGAGCTCGTTCTGCTCATCGGCGTGCCGCTCCTGTTCTTCGGCGAGGCGACGCTCCTGCTCGGCCGCAGCGGTCTGCGCGTCGGCGAGCGCCATACGCAGGCTGTTGAGCTCGGCCCGGTCGTGCTCGTGCTCCTCGCGCAGGTCACGGAGCTCTTCCTCGTGCGCCGTTTGTGCCGCTGCGAGGGCGCTCTCCAGCCTGTCGACGTCTCCCAGCAACCGCTCGCGCTCGGCGGCGGCCGTGCCTTCAGCGGCGAGCCGCTCGAGGGCGTCTCCGAGCTCGTCGTGGAGCCGGTCGCGCTCCGCGGCGAGGTCGCTCCGGTCGCCGGCGTGCCGCTCCTGCTCCTCGGCCAGCCGGCGCTCCTGCTCCGAGGCCGATGCCTGCGCCTCGGCGAGCACTGCCTGCAGCTGACCGAGCTCGTTCGTGGCGCGCTCGTGCTCCTCTCGCAGCCGGGTCAGCTCCTGCTCGCGCGCCGATGCGTCGGCGAGTGTGGCCTCGAGTCTCGCTGCCTCGGCCTGGAGCCGCTCCTCCTGCTCGGCGATGGCCGCAGCCTGATCCTCGACGAGAGCCGCCTGCTCGATCTCCCCATTCAGCCTCTCCAGCTCCACAGGGTCGTCCGCGACCTCCGTGGGCGTGTCCACGCTCGACTGGGGCTCGCCGAGTACGTCCTCCGGCTCTGCGTCCGAGCTCTCCTCGGTCTCCGGGACGACTTCCAGCGGCGTGACCGCGACGGTGTCCTCGAGCTCCGCGACCTCCGCGGCATTCTCGATTTCGTCGACCTGCTCAGCCTCCGGCTCCTCGCCCGGTGTGAGGTTCGCTCGCACCGGCGGCACTACGGCCGTCGGCGCCAGCCGGAGCTTCGGGAGGCCGGCAGTGGCCTCGTCCGTGCCGGCGTCGCCGTGTTCGGGGTTCACTCCGAGCGCGAAGCCGTACTCGGTCCGGAGCGCGCCGCCGCTCTGCATCGCCAGAGCGTGCGCGACGGCGGCGCCTGAGGCGAAGCCGAGCTCGACGATGATCTGGCCGATCGGCCGCTTTGACCGCTGCTGCACCTCGAGCACCGTCGTGAGCTGTTCTTCGCTGATGAGCCCGAGCTCGGTCATCAGTTCGCCGAGCTGACGCTGCGGCATGCGCTCGCTTCCAGAAGAGGTGCTCATGGCTACGCCCTGACCAGCCGCAGAGAAAACACGAGGTCTCTATCGGCATACGAAACGCCGAACTTGACAGCTGCTGCCGGGCTTGTCTCCTGTGCAGAAACGCTTGTTCGAGGGATGGTGCGCAACGGGGATCCTGACGAGAATTCCGCCAGGACAACTGCGGCGTCCGTAGGCACCACGAGTGGAGGAGGAGAGCCGCATGTCCAGCACCATCGAGGAGGGCCTCACCCACAGGGACAGCCTGCTCGAGGTCGAGCACGACGTGGCCCGTCGGGATGTCGAGCGCCGCGAGTTGGCCCAGGAGATCGCTGCGCAGCACGAGCGGTTGCACACCCTGCGTTCGACCGTGCTCGAGGAGCTCACAAAACAGCGGCGGGTGACTCTGCCGCGGTGGCCCAGCGGGCCGAAAGTGGTCGCCCCACTCGTCGACGAGACCGAGTGGTGGTCGAAGATGCTCGGAAAGAAGCGGGCCGCTTAGCGCCTTGGCGGCGCCCGGCGGTGGGGAGCTCGGGACACCGAGCTCCCCGGCGCATCCAGAGCTTCACCTCAGGGTCAGCCGCCGGTCGTCGTGGTCGGGGTCGGCGGCGGAGCGGTTGTCGTCGGCGGCGGAGCGGTTGTCGTGGGCGGTGGAGCGGTCGTCGTCGGCGGAGGGGCCGTCGTGCCGGGCTCCGTCGTCGTCTGCGTCGTGGCCTGCGTGGTCGTGCGGACTGTCGCCGGCGTCGTCTTCCGCTTCACCGTCCTCGCCTTCGTCGTCGTCTGCGCGTGCCGGTGCTTGCAGGCATCCGGCTTGCGCGCGTCCCGGAAGGTGCGCGCGAACTCGTAGCGTCCGCACCACTGCGTGTACTGCGGCGATCCCGGATCCGCGAACTGCTCGACCGGCTGCCCCTGCAGCGCGGCTGTCATGTACGCATGCCAGATCTCCGCGGGGAGCGTGCCGCCGGTGACGCCCGCGATCCCGTGCACGCTGCGCATCGGCTGCTCGCTCGTCGGGTGGCCGACCCAGACGACGGTTGTGAGTTGCGGGACCCAGCCCGCGAACCACGCGTCCGCGAAGCTGTCCGTCGTCCCCGTCTTCCCGGCGACGGCCCGTCCGGCGAGCGCCGCGGCCGTCCCCGTCCCGGACTGGACGTTCGCGGCGAGGATCCGCGTGACGACTGCCGCGATCTTCGCGTCGACGACTCGCTTCCCCCGTAGGCTCGAGGCGCGCGCGGCGCCGCCCCCGGGGAAGACGACCTTGGTCACGATGGTCGGTTGGTGCGCGACTCCGCCGTCGGCGAGCGTCGCGTAGGCCCTCGCGAGGTCGAGCGGGCTCACCGAATTGGCCCCGAGCCCGACGGTCGGGACCGGCTTCAGGTCCGACTGGATTCCCATCCGGTGCGCGAGGTCGGCGATCGGCTTCGGCCCGAGGTCGAGCGTGAGGCGCGCGAAGACTGTGTTGTCGGAGAGGAGCGTCGCCCGCGTGATCGGGATGCGGCCGGAGTACGTGTGCTCGAACGTCTGGACGTGCCAGTTGTCCGGACCGGTGAAGGGCGCCGAGAGGTACTTCGTCGTCGACGGGTTGATCTGCCGCTGCAGCGCCTGCGTCAGCACGAACATCTTGAACGTCGACCCCGCCTGCCGCTGCCCGTCGGCCGCGATGTCGTAGGCGATTCGCTTTCCGGTTTGCGCGATCGCCATCGCGCGGATCTGGCCCGTGGCCGGGTCGATCGAGACGACGGAGCCCGCCGGGTCGTCCTTGCGGTCGAGTGTGGCGAGAATCGCGTGCGTCGCCTCCCGCTGCATCTTCCCGTCGAGCGTCGTGTACACCCGCAAGCCGCCCCGGCGGATGCGCTCGGCGCCGTACTGCTTCACGAGCTGGGAGGTGATGAAGTCGGTCAGGTACGTCTGGCCCGAGGCTCCCGGGACCTGTTTCGGGTGGAGGCCGAGCGGGCTGCGGAGCGCTCGCCGGTAGCGGGCGGGGGAGATGTCGCCGGCCTTGAGCATCGCCTGGAGCACCTCGGCGCGGCGGGCACGCGCGGCGCCCGGCCGGATGAGCGGGTCGTACGCCGACGGCGCCTGCGGCAGGCCGGCGAGGAGCGCGGCCTGCTCGAGCGAGAGCTTCTTCCCGTGCACGCCGAAGAACGCGCCGGCGGCGGCCTCGACCCCGTACGCCTGCTGCCCGAAGTAGATGTCGTTCAGGTACGCCGTGAGGATCCGTTCCTTGCCCCAGCGGCGGTCGAGCTGGACGGCGAGGCACGCCTCGGTGAGCTTCCGGCCGACCGTCTGCCGCGGGCTGAGGTAGAGGTTGCGGACGAGTTGCTGCTCGATCGTCGACCCGCCCTGCGCAAGGTCCCCCGAGGCGACGTCGGTCTTCAGCGCCCGCAGGATCCCGATGTAGTCGATCCCGTTGTTGTGGTAGAAGCGGCTGTCCTCGGTGTCGACGATCGCCTGCCGCATGACCGGGCTGATCTTCGGGAACGAGACGGGCAGCCGCTCGCCGCTCGCGCCGAGCATGCCGAGCCGCGTGCCGTCGCGGGAGAGGAGGACGCTCGCGCGTGCCGGCCCCTGCGCCTCGAGGCCGTTGAGGCTGCACGGGTACCAGAAGAACGGCCCGGCGACGGCCGCGCCGACGGCGAAGGCGCCCACGAGCACGACGCCGCAAGCGGCGGCGATCTGCAGCCCTCGCTTCCAGTGCCACCCCTTGTTGCGCGCGTTGCCGTCTCTCATGCGACGTCGGGTAAACCGCTTTGCGCGGCGGCGGGATACGGGGTCAGCGCCCGAACAACCGGGCGAGCACGCCGCGCTTCGGCGGCGCGGGCTCGGGAGCGGGAGGCTCCGGTTCCGGCTGGAGCGGCTGCGGCAATGGCAGCGGCTCCTCCTCCGGCGGGAGCATCGACCGCGGCACCGCTCCCCGCTCTCGCTGGGCGCGGATCGCGGCGTTCATCTCGTCGCGCTGAGACTCCTCGTCCACCCACCCGACGTACGACGCAGAGCCGGCGGCTCCTCTCGTAGGCTGGGACACGATGTGTTTCGAGCTCGACTCGGAGCCGCCGATCCCGCGGATCTCCGGCGGCGCGGTCTCCTACGACGACCTCGTGCTCGACAGCGAGGACGGCAACCGCTTCGCCGCCTTCCAGGCGCTTCCCGAGGCAGAACTCTCGACCGCGGTCGTGATCCTGCCGGACGTCCGCGGCCTCTACCGGTTCTACGAGGAGCTCGCGCTCCGCTTCGCCGAGCGCGGCCACGCCGCCGTCGCCTTCGATTACTTCGGCCGCACCGCAGGCGTCGACAAGCGGCCGGACGACTGGGACTACAAGCCGCTCGTGCAGCAGCTCACGCACGCCCAGGTGCAGGTCGACGTCGGCGCCTGCGTCCGCCACCTGCGCGACCTCGGCTGCAGCGCGATCTTCACCGTCGGCTTCTGTTTCGGCGGTAGCGGCTCGTGGGCGGCGGCCGCCTCGGGCCACGGCCTCGCCGGCGCCGTGGGCTTCTACGGCCGGCCGAGCCGGATGATCGAGTACGTGCCGCGCCTCGAGGCGCCGATCCTCGCCCTGCAGGGCGGCGCCGACCAGGGCATCCCTCACGAGGACAACGTCGAGTTCGAGCAGGCATTGAGCGAAGCCGGCAAGGAGTACGAGCTGATCGAGTTCGACGGCGCGCCGCATAGCTTCTTCGACCGCAAGCAGGCGGAGTTCCAGGACGCCTCCGACGACGCCTGGCGGCGCACGCTCGACTTCGTCGAGAAGAACTCGACCTAGTTCTCGCTACACTGCGGCGGCGCTTGGCGCCGTAGCTCAGCTGGTCAGAGCGCTGCACTCATAATGCAGAGGTCGGTGGTTCGAGCCCACCCGGCGCTACTGGAGCGCGTCCCTCGGATCGAGATACAGGAATGGCAACCGGAGTCAGAGTCGCAATCACGCTTGCTTGCACCGAGTGCAGGAGGCGGAACTACCAGACGCAGAAGTCGAAGCGAAACTCGCCCGACCGCGTCGAGTTCCGCAAGTACTGCCGCTGGTGCGGCAGCCATACCCTGCACCGGGAGACGCGGTAGTGGCGCGCTCGACGCGGCAGCAGCGGCGCCAGCGCCGTGCCCAGCAGCATCCGGCTCTCGCCGGTGGGCCCCCCGCGCGCCCGCCCGTCCGGCCGGTCGAGACCGGCGGGGACGAGCCGTCCCGCGGTCGCGAGCCGAAGCCCGAGCGCCAGGAGGACGTCCGGCCCGGGACACCCGGCATCCGCTTCTTCCGGGAGTCGTACGCCGAGCTGAAGAAGGTCGAGTGGCCGAACCAGCAACAGCTCATCAGCGGCACCGCCGTCGTCATCATGGCCTGCCTAATCACCGGCACCTTCCTCTGGCTGAACGACCAGCTGTGGAAGTACGTCGTCCAGCACCTGTTGCTGCACTAAGAGAATTGGGAGCCGAGGAGAGACCCTGATGTTCCGCTGGTACGTGATCAACACCTATTCCGGGCACGAGAACAAGGTGAAGACCAACCTCGAGCACCGGATCGAGTCGATGAACCAGCGCGCCCGCTTCCGGCGCGTCGTCGTCCCCACCGAGCAGGTGATCGAGACGAAGGACGGCCAGAAGGTGCAGGCCGAAAAGCGCACCCTGCCGGGCTACGTGCTCGTGAACATGGACCTGAACGACGACGCCTGGACGGTCGTGAAGAACACGCCGGGCGTGACCGGCTTCGTCGGGGCAGGCGCGACGCCCGTGCCGCTCTCGCAGCCCGAGGTCGACCGGATTCTCCACACGGGGTCGGGTGCGGCGCTGCAGACGCGGTCGCAGGTCGAGTTCCAGCTCGGGGAATCGGTCAAGATCACCTCGGGGCCGCTTGCGGACTTCGACGGCGAGATCACCGACGTCAACCCCGACGCGCAGAAGCTCCAGGTGATGGTCAACATCTTCGAGCGGCAGGTGCCGGTCGAGGTCGGATTCGACAACGTCAAGAAGCTCGATTGAGGAAGTAGATGGCGAAGAAAGTTCTCACCCTGATCAAGCTCCAGATTCCCGGCGGCCAGGCGAACCCGGCTCCGCCGGTCGGCCCTGCGCTGGGCCAGCACGGCGTCAACATCATGGAGTTCTGCAAGGCGTTCAACGCGCAGACGGCCGACCAGAACGGCCGCATCACTCCGGTCGAGATCACGGTCTTCGAGGACCGTTCCTTCACCTTCATCACGAAGACGCCGCCGGCGGCCGTCCTGATCAAGGAGGCGCTGCGGCTGGACAAGGGCTCGGGCGAGCCGAACCGGATGAAGGTCGGCCGCCTCTCGCGCGAGCAGGTGCACAGGATCGCCGAGACGAAGATGCCCGACCTGAACGCACGCGACGTCGAGCACGCGGCGCGGATCATCGCCGGCACCGCGCGGAGCATGGGAGTGGAGGTGGATCTGTAATGGCCCAGCACGGCAAGCGCTATCGCGACTCCCGCGCGACCTTCGAGCGCGAGCAGGTCTACTCGCCCGTCGAGGCAGTCCGCCTGCTCAAGTCGATGCCCGACCTCAAGTTCGACGAGACGGTCGAGCTGCACTTCCGGCTCGGCCTGAACGTCCGTCACGCCGACGAGCAGCTGCGCGGCACCCTGATGCTCCCGCACGGGAGCGGCAGGGAGGTCCGCATCGCCGTGTTCGCCGAGGGCGACAAGGCCCGCGAGGCGGAGCAGGCCGGAGCGGACATCGTCGGGTCGGCCGACCTCGCGAAGCAGATCGAGGAGGGCTTCACGGAGTTCGACGTCGCGATTGCGACTCCCGACCAGATGGGCAACGTCGGCAAGCTCGGCCGCATCCTCGGCCCGCGGGGGCTGATGCCGAACCCGAAGACCGGCACCGTGACGATGGACGTCGGCAAGGCCGTCTCCGAGGCTAAGGCCGGCAAGCTCGAGTACCGCACCGACCGCGGCGCGAACGTCCACGTCGTGATCGGCAAGAAAAGCTTCGACGAGCGGGCGCTGGTGGAGAACTACGCCACCGTCCTCGACGAGATCGTGCGCGCGAAGCCGGCGGCCGCGAAGGGCCGCTACATCCGGCAGATCACGCTCACGAGCACGATGGGGCCCGGCATCCACGTCGACCCGGCCCGCACCCGCGGCATTGTCGAAGAGCTGGACGAACAAGCGCAAGAGGCCGCTACAGTTCCGGCCTAGCAACTGACCCGCCGAAGACCACTGGCAGTCCTCCTTGAGAGGGTGGAAGACCAGTCGAGGTGAGATGAAGAAGGAACAGAAACAGCAGGTCGTAGAGGAGCTCGCCCAGCGGCTGAAGGCCGCTGACACGCTGCTCGTCGCCGATTACCGCGGGCTGACGATGCCCCAGATCGACGAGCTCCGGACGCGGCTGCTCGAGAGCGGCGCGCGCTTCACGGTCGTCAAGAACACGCTCACGCGCAGGGCGGCCGAGCAGGCCGGCACGGAGGGGCTGCTCGCCCTGCTCGACGGTCCGATCGCGATCGCGTTCCTCGAGGCCGACGGCGACATGGTCGCGGCTGCGAAGGCCCTTGCCGACTCTGCGCACGAGACGCACGTGCTCGAGATTCGCGGCGGCATCATGCAGGGGCACGCCGTGACGGCGGCCGAGGTCGAAACACTCGCGAAGCTGCCACCGGAGGAGGTGCTGCGCGGACAGGTGCTCGGCGCGATCATCGCGCCCGTCACCGCTCTCGCCGGCCTGCTCAACGCGCCGCTGCAGAACCTCGTCGGCCTGATCGACGCGCGCATCGAACAGCTCGGCAGCGAAGAGACCGCGCCTGAGCCGCAGTGGGAGCCCGAGGCCGAGGCGGCCCCGGCCGAGGAAGCGCCGGAGCCCGAGGAGCAGGCGGCCGAAGCGGAGCCGGCCGAGGAAGAGGCTGTCGTCGAGGAGTCGCCAGCGGAAGACACACAGGCGGACGCCACACCGTCCGCCGCCGAAGAAGAAGAGGAGAGCTAGATGGCAGTCGACAAGATCTTCGACGAGCTCGGGAAGATGTCCGTCCTCGAGCTGGTCGAGCTGAAGAACAAGATCGAGGAGGAGTGGGGCGTCACAGCCGCCGCTCCGGTCGCCGTCGCGGCACCCGGCGCGGCGGCGGGTGATGGCGCCGCGGCGGAGGAGAAGACCGCCTTCGACGTCGTCCTCACCGAGGCCGGCGGCCAGAAGATCCAGGTGATCAAGGTCGTACGCGCGGTCACGGGTCTCGGCCTCAAGGAGGCGAAGGACCTCGTCGACTCGGCCCCGAAGCCGGTCAAGGAGGGCGTCGCCCAGGAGGAAGCCGACACGATCAAGACGCAGCTCGAGGAAGCCGGAGCCACAGTCGAGCTGAAGTAGCTCGCGGGTGCTCCTCACCCGCTCGCTGGATAAGGAACTCCGCCAACGGGAGAGCGCGGTCTCCCGTTGGCTCCGTGTGGCAGAACTCTGTGAGGGCTGACGCAGGATTCGGGCGCGCTCTTCCGTCGCGAGCGGACGGCCTGCGGCGCGTCCGCCCGCGAAGATTCGGCGGCGTCGTAACGTGCCGTTACGCCCCCGCCCTTTCCGCGGTCAGGGTTCGAAAGCGCTTGAATCAGAACCAGGCGAAGGGCCGGAGGCTAAGACATCCGCGTCGCGGGGGCTTGGCCGCAGGCCGGACTGCGCTCGCGCCGGCCTCCGCCGCGCGCGAGCGCACCAGGTAGCCAGATCGTCCAGAGCATCAAAAACCAGAACAGCACGGAGCCAACCGGAGACCGCGCTCTCCGGTTGGCGGAGTTCCTCATCCACGAATGGCAGCGCGCAGCGTTGCCATTCGCTACAGTTGACGCCGATACCGGCGACCGCCGCGGCTTCGGCTTGCGGTGAGGGGGGTCGTTCCGGTACCCTGGCGGGTTGCGCCTACGTTTGGCCGCTCGCAGATCCGACGCCGTTTCTTGCCCGTTTTCGCACGCTTCAAGGGAGGCTGTTCTACTTGACCACCACGGTCGCTTCGCCCCGCGCTCGTACGTCGTTCAGCCGACTCGAGCACGTTCTCGACCTACCGAACCTCATCGACATCCAGAAGGCCTCGTTCCAGTGGTTCCTCGACGAGGGACTGCGGGAGACGATCGACGACATCTCACCCATCGAGGATTACACCGGCTCGCTCGCCGTCGAGTTCGGTAACTACCATTTCGATCCGCCCGCGACCTCGATCACGGAGTGCCGCGAGAAGGACCTGAGCTACCAGGCGGCGCTCTCGATGATCGTCCGCTTCGTGAACAAGGACACGGGCGAGATCCGCGAGCAGAAGGTCTTCATGGGCGACTTCCCGATGATGACGGAGCACGGCACGTTCATCATCAACGGGACGGAGCGCGTCATCGTGACGCAGCTCGTCCGCTCGCCGGGCGCCTACCTCATGGAGCCTAAGGACCCGACCAAGCAGGTCTTCACGGCGAACCTGATGCCGAGCCGCGGCTCGTGGCTCGAGCTCGAGATCGACAAGAAGGGCATCGTCTACGCCCGCATCGACCGCAAGCGGAAGCTGCCGATCACGACGCTACTCCGCGCGCTTCCGGCCGAAGACCCGTCCACCGGTTTCGCGCTCGACACGTCGACGAACGAGGCGATCCTCGCGCTCTTCGACAACTCGCACTACATCGTCAACACGCTCGACAAGGACCCCTCGACGCGCGAGGAGGAGGCGCTGATCGAGGTGTTCAAGAAGCAGCGGCCGGGCGAGCCGCCGACCCTCGACAACGCGCGGAACCTGCTGCGCGCGCTGTTCTTCGACCCGAAGCGCTACGACCTGACGAAGGTCGGCCGGTACAAGCTCAACCAGCGGCTCGGCGTCGAGGTGCCGGAGGACACGCGTGTCCTCACGACCGAGGACATCGTCGCGCTCGTGCGCAAGCTGCTCGAGCTGCCGGTCAAGATCGGCGTCCCCGAGGACTCGAAGGACTTCGCGGCCGAGGGGATGGCGCTCTCGCGGGCCCCGATCGTCAACGACCTCGACGAGTACGAGCACTTCGGCAACCGGCGCCTCCGTACGGTGGGCGAGCTGATCCAGGAGGCGTTCCGCGTCGGCCTGTACCGGATGGAGCGCGTCGTCCGCGAACGGATGACGACGGAGGACGTCGACACGATCACGCCGCAGACGATCATCAACATCCGGCCGGTGGTCGCCGCGCTGAAGGAGTTCTTCGGCTCCTCGCAGCTCTCGCAGTTCATGGACCAGACGAACTCGCTCGCCGGCCTCACGCACCGGCGCCGCCTCTCGGCGCTCGGCGCCGGCGGCCTCACGCGCGAGCGGGCGCCGATCGAGGTGCGCGACGTCCACCCGACCCACTACGGCCGCATGTGCCCGATCGAGACGCCCGAGGGCCCGAACATCGGCCTGATCGGCTACCTCGCCTCGTACGCGACCGTCTCGGAGTTCGGCTTCGTCCAGACGCCGTACCGGAAGGCCGCGAACGGCAAGGTCAGCGACGAGATCGTCTATCTCGACGCCGTCGAGGAGTCCCGCTACGTGATCGCGCAGGCGAGCGCGCAGCTCGACAAGAACGGCAAGTTCGCCACGGACAGTGTCCTCTGCCGCTCCTCGGAGGGCGAGGCCGTGATGGCGGCGGCGAAGGACGTCGACCTGATGGACGTCTCGCCGGCCCAGATCGTCTCGGTCTCGACGGCGCTGATCCCGTTCCTCGAGCACAACGACGCCAACCGCGCCCTCATGGGCGCGAACATGCAGCGGCAGGCGGTGCCGCTGCTCGTGCGCCAGGCGCCGCTCGTCGGCACCGGCCTCGAGTACAGGGCCGCCGTGGACTCCGGCGACGTCGTCATCGCGTCACGGCCCGGCACGGTCGTCGACGTCGACGCCGAACGGGTCTCGGTCGAGGCGAAGGACGGGCGCGACGAGTACACGCTGACGAAGTTCATGCGCTCGAACCAGGGCACGCTCATCCACCACAAGCCGATCGTGCGCCTGGGCGACAAGCTGAAGGCCGGCGACGTGCTCGCCGACGGCAGCTCGACCGACAGCGGCGAGCTCGCGCTCGGCGCGAACCTCCTCGTGGCGTTCATGCCGTTCGAGGGCTTCAACTTCGAGGACGCGATCGTCATCTCGGAGCGGATCGTCAAGGACGACATCCTCACGTCGATCCACATCCACGAGTACGAGATCGACGCCCGCTCGACGAAGCTCGGCGACGAGGAGATCACGCGCGACATCCCGAACCGCTCGGAGGAGTCCCTGTCGCAGCTCGACGAGCGCGGCGTCGTGCGGATCGGGGCCGAGGTCGGCGCGGGCGACCTCCTCGTCGGCAAGGTGACGCCGAAGGGCGAGACCGAGCTGACCGCCGAGGAGAAGCTGATCCGGGCGATCTTCAAGGAGAAGGCGCGCGAGGTCCGCGACACCAGCCTCAAGGTCCCGCACGGCGAGGGCGGCGTCGTGATCGACGTGAAGACGTTCTCGCGCGACGGCGGCGACGATCTCTCGCCGGGCGTGAACGAGCTCGTCCGCGTCTTCGTCGCGACGAAGCGGAAGATCGCCGAGGGCGACAAGCTCGCCGGCCGCCACGGCAACAAGGGCGTGATCTCGAAGATCGTCCCCGAGGAGGACATGCCGTTCCTGCCGGACGGCCGCCCGGTCGACATCGTCATCAACCCGCTCGGCGTGCCGAGCCGGATGAACATCGGCCAGGTGCTCGAGACGCACCTCGGCTGGGCCGCGGCCCACGGCGTCTTCGCCGAGGAAGGTGCCGCGAACGGGCAGCAGAACGGTGAGGTCGACTGGCGGCATCGCCGCCAGGTGCTGAACGGCGGCAACCCGACCGCAGTGGCCTCGCCGGTGTTCGACGGCGCGACGCCCGTCGACGTCGATGAGGCGCTGATCGCGTGGACGAAGCAGAACCCCGACTCGCCGATCCAGTTCGTCGTCGATACGAAGCGGCCAGCCGGGCGCCAGTGCTCCGGGAAGGTGCAGCTCTACAACGGGCGCAGCGGCGAGCCGTTCGAGCAGAAGGTCACCATCGGGTACATGTACATCCTCAAGCTGCTCCACCTCGTGGACGACAAGATCCACGCGCGCAGCACGGGCCCGTACTCGCTCGTCACACAGCAGCCCCTGGGCGGCAAGGCCCAGTTCGGCGGCCAGCGCTTCGGCGAGATGGAGGTGTGGGCGCTCGAGGCGTATGGAGCCGCGTACACGCTGCAGGAGATGCTGACCATCAAGTCCGACGACACGGTCGGGCGGGTCAAGGCCTACGAGGCGATCGTCAAGGGCGAGAACATCGCCGAGCCGTCGATCCCCGAGTCCTTCAAGGTGCTCCTGAAGGAGATGCAGTCGCTCGCTCTCGACGTCCACGTCCTCTCGGACGAGGGTCGCGAGGTCGAGGTGCGGGAGGAGGAGGACGAGCTGCT
>DASYOZ010000195.1:0-4029 GCA_036007185.1 Gaiellaceae bacterium
GGGGTCGACCACGAGACGATCGGGCTCGCGCATGCCGCGGGTGCGACGCTCCTCGTCGCCGGCTCGGCGATTTTCGGCCGCGAGGACCTGACCGGCGCGTACCGGCGCCTCGTGCAGGCGCTCGCGTGAACCACTTCGAGCGCGCGCTCGAGCTCGCGGAGCGCGGACGCGGCAAGACCGCCGACCATCCGGTCGTCGGCGCCGTCGTCGTCCGCGACGGCGAGGTCGTGGGGGAGGGGTGGTACGAGTACGAGGGCGTCCGCCACGCCGAGGCGATCGCGCTGGAGCGGGCCGGGGAGGCGGCGGACGGCGCGACCCTCTACGTGACGCTCGAGCCGTGCTCCCACCAGGGCCGCACGCCTCCGTGCGCCGACGCGGTCGTCACCGCCGGAGTCGCCCGCG
Source organism: Gaiellaceae bacterium (assembly GCA_036007185.1). Taxonomy (GTDB): domain Bacteria; phylum Actinomycetota; class Thermoleophilia; order Gaiellales; family Gaiellaceae; genus Palsa-739. The sequence goes on from DASYOZ010000195.1 coordinate 403, forward strand.
TCGTCGTCGGCGCCCGCGACCCGAATCCGCTCGTCGACGGCCGCGGCGTCGAGCGCCTCCGCGCCGCGGGGATCGAGGTCGAGCTCCTCGACGATCTCGCCGCGCGCCGGCAGAACGAGGCCTGGCGTGTCTGGAAGTCCCTCGGCCGGCCCTTCGTGATCTACAAGGCGGCCGTGACGCTCGACGGCCGCGTCGCCGTGCCCGGCCGCCGCTGGGTGTCGGACGAAGAGTCGAGGCGGCGCGTGCACGAGCTGCGCGCCGTCTCGAACGCGGTCGCCGTCGGAATGGGAACGGTGCGCGCGGACGCGCCGCGGCTCGACGCGCGCGACGTCGGCGCCGCGCGGCAGCCGCGGAGGCTCGCCTTCGGGCGCGGCCCGCTGCCGGAGGGCTCGGAGCTCGAGCTGCGCAGCGGCCCGCTCGAGGAGGAGCTGCGCGTGCTCGCGGCCGACGGAGTCCAGTCGCTCCTGCTCGAGGGCGGCCCGACGCTCGCGACGGCGTTTCTTGCAGCAGGCCTTGTCGACAAGCTGCTCCTCTTCGTCGCCCCCGTCGTCGCGGGGAACGGGACGCACGTGCTCGGCGAGCTCACCGCGCCGCTCGAGCTGCTCCACCTCCGTGCCGAGCCCTCAGGAGGGGACGTGCTCTTGGAGGCGTACCTCCGCGAGCCGTAACCTTGTCGCATGTTCACGGGCATCGTCCGCGAGGTAGGGAACGTCGCCGCGTTCGACGGAGAGCGGCTCGTCGTCACGGCGCCCGAGACGGCGGTCGGCGCGGGCATCGGCGACTCCGTCTCCATCGCGGGCGTCTGCCTCACCGTCGTCGAGACCGAGGAGGGGCGGCTCGCATTCGACGTCACTCCGGAGACGCTCTCGCGGACGGCGCTCGGCCGGCTCGAGCACGGCGACTCGGTGAACCTCGAACCGTCGCTTCGCGTCGGCGACCAGCTCGGCGGCCACGTCGTGCAGGGCCATGTCGACGCGGTCGGCCGGGTCCGCTCGACCGCGGCGGAAGGAGACAGCCGCCGCGTGTGGCTCGATGCGCCCGCGACGGCTCTCGGCTCCTGCATCGAGAAAGGCTCGATCGCGGTCGACGGCGTGTCGCTCACCATCTCCGCACTCGACGACGACGGCTTCGAGGTCGCGCTGATCCCGCACACGCTCGAGGTGACGACGCTCGGGCGGCTCGAGCCCGGCGACGAGGTGAACCTCGAGGCCGACGTGCTCGGGAAGGTCGTCGAGCGGCTCGTGGCCGCGAGGCTCGCGCCATGAGCTCGGCGGTCACGCCTTTCGCGACGATCGACGAGGCCGTCGAGGACATCCGGAACGGGAAGATGGTGGTCGTCGTCGACGACCCCGAGCGCGAGAACGAGGGCGACCTCGTCGTCGCGGCGCAGTTCGCGACGGCCGACGCCGTCAACTTCATGGCGACGCACGCGCGCGGCCTGATCTGTCTCTGCCTGACGGCCGAGCGGTGCGAGCAGCTCGGCCTGCCGCCCATGACGCAGCGCAACGAGGCGCGCCTCGGCACGGCGTTCACCGTCTCGGTCGAAGCCCGCGAAGGCGTGACGACCGGCATCTCGGCGGCCGACCGCGCGCACACGATCCACGTCGCGATCGACCCGGCGTCGACACCCCACGACCTCGTCCAACCCGGCCACGTCTTCCCGCTGCGCGCGCGCGACGGCGGAGTCCTCGTCCGCTCCGGCCAGACGGAGGCGGCCGTCGACCTCGCCCGGCTCGCCGGGCTCACCCCGGCCGGCGTCGTGTGCGAGATCATGAACGAGGACGGGACGATGGCCCGCGTCCCCGACCTCGTGCCGTACTGCGCTCTGCACGAGCTGCGGATGATCACCGTCGCCGACCTGATCGAGTACAGGCGGCGGACGGAGAAGCTCGTGGAGCGGGTCGTCTCCGTGGACCTGCCGACGGAATACGGCGCCTTCAAGGCGATCGCCTTCCGCGAGACGCTCACGGGCCGCGACCACCTCGCCCTCGTGATGGGAAAGGTGGGGGAGGACGTGCTCGTCCGCGTCCACTCCGAGTGTCTCACCGGCGACGTCTTCCACTCGCTCCGCTGCGACTGCGGCGAGCAGCTCGAGGCCGCGCTCGCCGCGATCGCGGTCGAAGGCAGCGGTGTCCTCCTCTACATGGCGCAGGAGGGGCGCGGCATCGGCCTGCTCAACAAGCTCAGGGCGTACGAGCTCCAGGAGCAGGGGCTCGACACGGTTGACGCGAACCTCGCGCTCGGCTTCGCCGCCGACGAGCGGGAGTGGGGGATCGGCAACCAGATCCTCGCCGAGCTCGGCATCACGACAATGCGGCTGCTCACGAACAACCCGAAGAAGGTGTCCGGCGTCGAGGCGTACGGGTTGAAGGTGACGGAGCAGGTGCCGATCGAGATGCCGCCCCACCCCGAGAACGTTCGCTATCTGGCCGCCAAGCGGGATAAGCTCGGGCACAAGTTGCACCATCAGGATCTCAAGTTCGAGTCGGAGGCCGAATGAGCTCAGGTTTTTGGCCGGGCGAGTCTCCGGCCGCCGAGCAGGAGGACGTGGACGAGCGCGCGGCGGAAGACGCGGCGCCTCCCGGCTGGCCCCAGCCGCACGAGCAAGAGGCTGCGGCGGAGGAGGAGGCCGAGGTCGAACAGCCGGAGCCGGCGTCGACGGCGGTAGCCGAGACCGAGGTCGAGCCGGAGCCGGCAGCCGAGGAGGAGGAGCCCGAAGCTGCCCCCGCGGTGCACCTGCCCGGCGAGCTCGACATCCCCGACGGCGTCGCAGTCCTCGAAGGGTCGCCCTCGGGCGCCGAGCGCACCGTCGGCGTCGTCGTCTCCCGGTTCAACGGCGACATCTCGAATCAGCTCCTGGCGTCGGCGCTCGAAGCGCTCGAGGCAGCCGGCGTGCCGGAGGAGCGGATCACGGTGATGCCGGTGCCGGGTGCGTTTGAGCTCCCGATCGGCGCGATGGCTCTTGCGAAGACGCGCCGCTACTCGTGCGTCGTGGCCCTCGGCTGCGTGGTGCGCGGAGAGACGGCCCACTTCGACTACGTCGCGGGCGAGGCGGCGTCCGGGCTCCAGCTCGCAGGGCTCGAGACGGGCGTACCGGTCGCGTTCGGCGTCCTCACGGTGGACACGGCCGAGCAGGCCGAGGCGCGCGTCGACAAGGGCGCAGACGCCGCGCGCGCCGCGCTCGAGATGGCCGACCTCTTCTCCCAGGTCCGCAAGCAAGCACGCGAGTAGCTCACTCGCCCAAGCAGCCGAGTCCCGAGAGCACCCTTCCCGGTGCCAGGCACGCGGACAGGTCCGATCGAGACGGAGGAAGCCCGAATCCGGTGTCCAGAACGGGCGGCGGGCTGTTTCGACCATGTCCGGTGCCTGGCACCGGACGTGTCGCTAGGAGACAGGCATCGGACGTGTCCCAAGGAGACAGCTACGGTGAGGAGGCGCGCCTGCGGTCGGCTATCCTGGCCGCCTCATGTCGAAGGTATGCGCAGTCTGTGGGAAGAAGCCCGGTTTCGGCAACCACCGGAGCCACTCGATGGTCGCCACGAAGCGCCGTTTCAACCCGAACCTCCAGCGCGTCCGCGTCCTGCTCAAGGGCACGGCCACGCGCGCCTACGTCTGCACGCGCTGCCT
>DASYOZ010000196.1:0-7478 GCA_036007185.1 Gaiellaceae bacterium
ACCTCCACGACCCCGTCGCTCTGGACGCGGTGCATGAGCTCGTCGATCCGCAGATGCTCGGGCTCGACGCCGTCGAGCGGCGACAGCGCGCCGCCGAGCACGTGGTAGAGGCCGCGATACTCCGCCGTCCGCTCGAGCGAAACGACGTCGACCGGCTGCTCGACGACGCAGATCGTCGTGCGGTCGCGCCGGGCGTCGAGGCAAATCGCACACAGCTCGTCCTCGGTGAGGTTGCCGCACTCGCGGCAGAAGCGGACGCGCTCCTTCACCTCCTCGATCGCGCCGGCTAGCGCGAGCGCCTCCTCCTTCTGCGTCTGGAGGAGGTGGAACGCGAGCCGTTGTGCCGTGCGACTGCCGATGCCCGGCAGGCGTGTCAGCTGCGCGACGAGGTTCTCGACCGACGGGCTGAGCATGGTCCGGAGGGTACTCGTCCGCTTCGGACGAGTCAGGGCCGCTAGTGCGGCGAAAAGTCGAACGCCCAGCCCCAGATCACGACGCCGATCAGAGCGAGGACGATGATCGCCCACAGCCCGTTCGAGAAGAGGTAGGGACCGCGCAGGTTGCGCTTCGGAGGCGGCTCTGGCGGCGGGGGCGCGTTCACTCGCCGAGCCCGGGGAGACCGAGCCCGCCGAGGCCCATGTCGCCGAGCATCTTTTCCGCCTTCGCCTCGACGCCCGCCCTTGCCGAGCGGAGCGCCTCGTTGACTCCGGCGAGGACGAGGTCGGCGAGCGCCTCCGCGTCGTCCGGGTCGATGGCGTCGGGCGAGATCTCGATCGCGAGCACCTCGCCGGCGCCGTTCGCGGTCACCTTGACCAAGCCGCCACCGACCGACGACTGCGCGGTTTCCTGCGCCGCTTCCTCCTGCATGCGCTCGACCTGCGCCTGCATCTCGGCGGCTTGCTGCATGAGCTTCTCCATGTCGAACGAGGACATGGCTCTAGCTTTCCCGCTCGCGCGCGTCCAATGTCTCCTTGAGCAGCTCGAGGACCTGCTCCTCGCCCGCCGGTGCGTCGTCGGCCACCGGCGCCTCGCGCGCCTCGCCGAGCTCGAAGACGAGCTCGAGCCGCCGGCCGGTGACGTCGTAGAGGGCGTCGGCGAGCAGGCCTGCGTTCTTCGGGTCGCGGACGAGGTCGAGGTGGAACTGTGCTGTCGGCGGGAACTCGAGCGTCAGCGTGTCGCCGCTCAGGTCGGCGGGATGGGCCTCACGCAGAAGAGACGCCGTCGGGATGCCGCCACGCTCCTCGACGGCCGGCAGGATCGTGCGCGCCCACGCCTCCTGGAGTTGCGAGAGCTCCAGCGAGGGAGCGCCCACCGGGACGGGAACGGGTTGAGGGAGCGGCTCGGGGTCCTCCGCCGCTTCGGGCGCGGGCGGAGCGGGGGCCGCGACCGCCGCCGGCGCGGTCCCCTGCTCAAGCCGCTCGAGCCGGAAGGCGATCGACTCGCGAGAGAGATCGCTCGCCGGCCGGGTGACCTTCACGAGCGCGAGCTCGAGCGGCAGGCGCGGGTCGGCGCCCTGGCGCATGTCGTCGACCGCCACCTCGAGCAGGTCGATCAGGCGCAGGACACTCGCCTCGCCGAGCTGGGTCGCCTGCGCCCGCAGCCGCTCCCGCGCTTCCTCGCTCGTCGCGGCCGCCTCCGGCACGTCGCCGAGGTGTTGGGCGAGCATGAGCTGCCGCAGGTGCTCGATCAGGTCGAGGACGAGGCGGCCGAGGTCGTGCCCGCGCTCCGACAGCTCCTCGACGTACGTGAGCACGCCCGCCGTGTCACGGTCGATCACGAGATCGCAGAGCCGGAAGAGCGCCTCCTCCTCGACCGTCCCGAGCAGCTCGAGCACCGCCGGCACCGTGACCTTGTTCCCGGTCGCGGACGCGAGCTGGTCGAGCGTCGAGACCGCATCGCGGTAGGCGCCGCGGCCGCTCCGCGCGACGAGCGCGAGCGCCTGGTCGGGCGCGTCGATCCCCTCGGCGTCCGCGATCTGGCGCAGCACCTTGACCAGATCCTGCAGGCGCGGCCGCTGGAAGACGAACGTCTGGCAGCGCGAACGGACGGTCGGCAGCACCTTCGAGAAGTCGGTCGTGCAGAAGACGAAGACGAGGTGCGGCGGCGGCTCCTCGATCAGCTTCAGGAGGGCGTTCCAGGCGGCGTCGGTGAGCTGGTGGGCCTCGTCGAGGATGTAGATCTTGTAGCGCCCCTCGACCGGCTGGAGGACGACGCGGTCGCGGATCTCGCGGATGTCGTCGATGCCGCGCTGCGAGGCCGCGTCCATCTCGATCACGTCGAGGGACGTGCCTGCGGCGATCGCGCGGCAGGCGTGGCACGTGCCGTCGGGCGTCGTCGTCGGGCCCTGTGTGCAGTTGAGGCACTTGGCGAGGATGCGCGCCATCGACGTCTTACCCGTGCCGCGCGGCCCGGCGAAGAGGTAAGCCTGGCGCACCGCATCCGTCCCGATCGCGTTGCTCAGCGTCCGGACGACCGCCTCCTGCCCGACGACCTCCTCGAAGCTCTGGGGACGGTGCTTCCGGTAAAGCGCAGCCACCCGACGATTCAAGCAGAACGGCGCGCACGACTTTCGCTGACGTCGCCGCTTGCGCTCAGCGATTGGAAGGCGAAGCGGTTGAAGCGACAAAAGGGCCAGACCTGACGCACACGTGGGAGGAACTACTTAGCGCTGCTTCCTCCCGGATCTGACGCGGTTCGCAGGCTCCCACTGCGCGGGGCCTGGCCCGCCGGCCAGTGTAGCCTCGGGCCTCATGCCGGACGACGCGCGCCGCGCCCTGCTGACGAGGTTCCTCGATCACGCGCCCATGTTCCCGCCGGCGAGCCTGCCGCCGGACGAGGCGCTCGCGGAGGACCGGCGCGCCCGGGAGAGCGAGCATGCGTGGCTGCTCGGCAGGCTCGTCTGGCCGGCGGCGCAGCTCGGCCAGCTCCCGCAGGACGAGGGGCGTGCGCTCGCCGTCGTCGATGCCGGGACCGAGCGCCAGGACGAGGCGGTGTACCTCGAAGGCGTGCCGCTCGACGACGTCTCGTCGCGCGGGCTGCGCGCAAAGATCCGCTGCGGCGGCGCGAGCGTTCCGGGTATCGAGGAGCTCGCCGGTTTCATCCGCGGCTGCCGCGCGCGCGGGCTCGTCTTCAAGGCGACGGCTGGCCTCCACCACGTGTACGCCACGGAGGCGGGCGAGCACGGTTTCCTCAATCTCCTCGCGGCCGCGGTCTTCGGCGACGAGGAGGACGCGCTGCGCGAGCGGCCGCCTGCGTTCGCCCTCGACGCGGCTTCGTTTCGCTGGCGCGACCGGGAGGCGTCGCCGGCCCGGCTCGCCGACGTCCGCGCCTCGCTCTTCCACTCCATCGGCACGTGCTCGTTCTTCGATCCGGTCGAGGAGCTCGAGCAGCTGGGGATTCTCGCGTGAGCGGCTTGGGCGCGTTCGCAGCGGGTGGTCTCGCGTGGTGCGAGGAAGGCGAGGTCGTCGACCTCTCGGGCCTCGGCGACGTGTTCGCCCGGCCGACGCTGAACGAGCTGCTGGCCGCCGGCCGCTCCGCGTGGGGGGAGGCGATCTCGGCAGCGCGCTCCCACGACGGGCCGCGCATCGCCGAGCGGGATGCGCGCGTCCGCCTCCCCTTCGACGTCGCGGACTACGTCGACTTCTACTCCTCGCTAGAGCACGCCACGAACCTCGGCCGCATGTTCCGGCCCGACCAGGAGCCGCTGCTCCCCAACTGGCGCTGGCTTCCCGTCGCGTACCACGGCCGCGCAGGCAGCGTCGTCGTCAGCGGGACGGACGTCGTCCGGCCGCGCGGCCAGCGGAAGGCGCCGGACGACGATGCGCCGACCTTCGGCCCGAGCCGCCGCCTCGACTTCGAGCTCGAGCTCGGCTTCGTGGTCGGCGTCCCCACCGAGCAGGGCGAGCCCGTCCCGGTCGAGGCGTTCGCCGAGCACGTCTTCGGAGTCGTGCTCGTGAACGACTGGAGCGCGCGCGACATCCAGGCCTGGGAGTACGTGCCGCTCGGCCCCAACCTCGGCAAGTCGTTCCAGACCTCGATCTCGGCCTGGGTGACACCGCTCGCGCTCCTCGAGGACGCCCGTGTCGAGGCGCCGCCGCAGGATCCGCCGCCGCTGCCGCATCTCGCAGGTGGCCGCGATTGGGGCCTCGACGTCACGCTCGAGATGGAGCTGGACGGCGAGACGGTCTCGCAGGGCAACGCGAAGGGCCTTTACTGGACGCTCCCGCAGCAGCTCGCGCACGCGACGTCGAACGGTGCGCCGCTGCGGACGGGCGACCTGATGGCGTCGGGGACGATCTCCGGCGCGGTGCCGGGCTCGGAGGGCTCGATGATCGAGCTCTTCCGCGGCGAGCGGTTCCTCGAGGACGACGACGAGGTCGTCCTCCGCGGCCGCGCGGCCAACGGCGTCGAGCTCGGCGATGTTCGCGGGCGCGTGCTGCCGGCGCGCGCCTAGGGCCCAGCGGTGCCCGCGATCGAGACAACGGGGCTGACGAAGGACTACGGCTCGGGCCGCGGACTCTTCGATCTCGATCTCGAGATCGAGCAGGGAGAGGTGTTCGGCTTCCTGGGCCCGAACGGCGCCGGCAAGTCGACGACGATGCGTCTCCTGATGGATCTGGTCCGGCCGACGGCGGGCGGCGCGAAGATCCTCGGGTCGGACACGCGCACCGACGCCGGAGCGATTCACCGGCGGGTCGGATTCTTGCCGGGCGAGCTCGCGTTGTATCCGAAGCTCCTCGGCGTCGAGATGCTCGACTACCTCGCCGCACTTCGCGGCGGCCTGGACGCGCGGGTTCGAGATGCGCTCGCGGAGCGCTTCGAGGCAGAGCTGGGACGGCCGATCCGGGAGCTCTCGACCGGGAACCGGCAGAAGCTCGGGTTGATCCAGGCTTTCATGCACGAGCCCGAGCTCCTCATCCTCGACGAGCCGATCACCGGCCTCGATCCGCTCGTGCAGCACAGCTTCCACGAGTTGCTCGTCGAGGTCGCGTCTCGCGGAGTGACCGTGTTCCTGTCCTCGCACAGTCTTTCCGAGGTCGAGAGCGTCGCGCAACGCGTCGCAATCCTCCGAGAAGGCCGGCTGATCGTCGTCGACTCCGTCGACAATCTCCGCCGGGCGGCAGTCCAACGGATGGAAATCGTGTTCGGCACGCCGGTGGACGCGCGCGAGTTCCGGACCTTGCCCGGCGTGCGTGAGGCGAATGCCGTCGACTGCCGGCTGACCATCGCGTTCGAGGGCTCACCCGACGCCGTGGTGAGGCGGCGTCGACGCATGAAGTGCGGGCGATCCGCACTCACGAGGATGACCTCGAAGAGATCTTCCTTCGCTACTACGGAAGCGGCTCCGGATGACCCGGCCGGTGTTCGCGCTGGCGCTGCGCCTGCGGCTTCGCTCGACGGCGTCGGCTTCGGTCGGGCTGGTGGCGGTGCTGCTCATCGTCGGGGCCCTGTTCCCGGCGGTGGGGCACTCCTTCAGCACGTTTCATCTTCCGACGGGCGTCTCCGACCTCCTCGGAGGCGCCGACTACGGCACGGTCACCGGCTGGTACCGGGCGGAGATCGCGTCGTTCTACGGCCCCCTTCTCGTCTCGCTCGTTGCGATCACCGGCGCCGTGAGCAGCACGGCCGGAGAAGAGGAGAGCGGGATCCTGGCGCTCCTGCTTGCTCAACCGCTGAGGCGCTCCCGCTACGTCGTGGCAAAGGCGGCTGCGGTTGCGGTCGCCGTGCTGATCGTGGGCGTCGCGGCCTGGATCGGCCTGATAGCCGGCGTCGCGCTCGCGCATGGCGGTATCTCGGTCGCGCACCTCGGCGCGTACGCCCTCCACCTCGCCTTCTTCGGGCTCGCGATCGGAGCCATCGCGCTGGCGCTCGGCGCTGCGACGGGAAGGCCGGGGACGGCATCGGGAGTCGCGGCCGCGGTCGCCCTCGTCGGTTGGCTGATCAACGGCTTCGCGCCACTCGCCCACTCGATCGACTGGCTGAAGTACCTGTCGCCCTTCTACTACTACGCGGGCAGCGATCCCCTCGCACACGGCGTCGACAAGGTTCATCTCGCCGTTCTCGGCCTGGTCGCGCTTGCTCTGACAGCCGCCGCCGCTGCGGTGCTCGAACGAAGAGACATCAGAGTATGAGGCCGGCAGCGGGTTGCGCCGAGATGTCGAACGAGACGCCCTGACGGAGGCACCCGGTGGAGAGGATCTCGCTGTCGATGACGCAACCCGCGCCGTGCATCCTCTTTTTAGATCGGATCCCGTCGCGTGCCTAGTCCTTCCCCGGTAGTTGGGCGCTCGACGTTCGCAGCGCTTGCGACGGCGTTTCGTCAGAGAGCGGAGACGCCTTTGACGATCTCGAAGGCTCCGAAGATCGCGAGCGCCGACCACGCGACGGTACGCAGGTTCCGCGCGAGCCAGACGTTGAACGAGCTGACCGCCTTCGCGGTCCGTCCGGGTGCTACGAGGAAGCCGACGAGCGGCGCTTCGACGGGCGTGAACATGACGAGGTAGAAGGCGACGATGACGGCGATCGTCGCTGCGGTCGTGTGGCCGAGCTCGGCGATGTCCTTCATTGCGATGAAGGGGAGCAGTCCCGGAAAGAGGTTGAGGACGATTCCCGTCACGAACGCGAGCGCGGCCCCGTGATCGACGAGACGATCCGCTCTGCTCGGGGAGTGCGGCGTCGGTTTCGCGGCGCTCTGCCTGCCGTTCCGGCGGATGAAGAACGCGGCTGCGAGCGCCGCCGCACCGACGACGATCGAGACGGCTGGGTCGGTCGTGTGCCTCGAGCTCGTCACGAGATTCGTGTCCTTCAGCCAGAAGACGATGGCGATGCCCACCATGACGGTGGCGAGCAGGCCGCCCGCGAGGAAGCCTCCGAGGATCCTGACGGGTCGATCCGTCTTGAAGGCGACCACGTCGACCGCGAGGAGCACGGGCCAGAACATCGAGCCGACGGCAAGCAAGAAGATCTCGGTCAACGTCGTTCGTCGCCCGGCGGCTTCGGATCTCGGCGAACGTCGGTCGCGCCGGAGCTCAGGGCTGCGCCGAGCCGGGATACCCGGCGGGCAGCGGCCTCGTCGACACGTGCCCGGCCGGGTCGACGCTGACCTGCATCAGCTCTCCCCCGCGGCGGAGGATTGCGCCGTCCGCGGTCTGGTTGTCGATCGCCCAGCCCTGCCCGGTCCAGCTCGCCACGGCCCCGTCGAGGACACGCCGGCGTTCCTCGGGGGATATCGCGCCGCCGCCGCGGCGCGCGAGCAGGATCGCGAGCACGATCAGCCCGACCGCGAGGACCCCGAGCAGCACCCAGACCCACGTCGGCGTCCCGCCGCTGCTCGACGACGAGGTCGTCGTCGGGGTGGTCGTCTCGGCCGGCACGGTCGTTGTCTGCTCGATGGTCGCCGTCGTGATCTCGGTCGTTCCCGGCGCCGTCGTCGTCTCGATCGTCGTGACCGGCACGGTCGTGGTCGTGACCGTCTGCGC
>DASYOZ010000197.1:0-5493 GCA_036007185.1 Gaiellaceae bacterium
CGAGCCGCGGCCGCCGGCGGAACCGCAGACGGGCCCGGTCTCGGTCGAGTCCGGCGTCAGCGTCCGCGACCTCTCGCAGGCGCTCGGCGTGCCGATGCCCAAGATCATCACGCTTCTGATGGGCCTCGGCCAGATGCGCACTGCGACCCAGTCGCTGAGCGACGAGGAGGTCGAGCTGATCGCGACCGAGGTCGGCCGTGAGGTGACGATCAAGCACGCCGCCGACGAGGAGGAGGAGCCGGAGGAGTTCGAAGACCCGGAGGAGTCGCTCGAGGCGCGGCCGCCGGTCGTCACGATCATGGGCCACGTCGACCACGGCAAGACGACGCTCCTCGACGCGATCCGGAACGCGCGGGTCGTCGCCACCGAGGCCGGCGGCATCACGCAGCACATCGGCGCGTACCAGGTCGACGTCGACGGCCGCAAGATCAGCTTCCTCGACACCCCGGGCCACGAGGCGTTCACCGCAATGCGCGCCCGGGGCGCGAAGGTGACGGACATCGCCGTCCTCGTCGTCGCAGCCGACGACGGCGTGATGCCGCAGACGAAGGAGTCGATCGCACACGCCCGCGCCGCCGAGGTGCCGATCGTCGTGGCCGTGAACAAGATCGACCTCGCCGACGCGAACATCGACCGCGTGAAGGGCGAGCTCGCGCAGGAGGGCCTCAACCCCGAGGACTGGGGCGGCGACACCCAGTTCGCGGAGGTCTCGGCGAAAACGCAGCAGAACCTCGACGAGCTGCTCGAGAAGGTGCTGCTCGTCGCCGACCTCGAGCTCGAGGGCCTCAAGGCGAACCCGAACACCGAGGCGTCCGGGCCGATCATCGAGTCGCGACTCGACGTCGGGCGTGGGCCGGTCGCGACGATGCTCGTCCAGCGCGGGACGCTCAAGGTCGGCGACGCGATCGTCGCGGGGGATGCCTACGGGAAGGTCAAGGCTCTCTTCGACTACAAGGGCGAGCGCCGAGAGGCGGCGGCGCCGGGCGACCCGATCGAGATCCTCGGCTTCGACAAGCCGCCCGCGGCGGGCGAGGTCGCGCGCGTCGTCGCGAACGACCGCGAGGCGCGTGACCTCGCGAACCGGCGCGGCGAGCGGCTCAGGCGTGAGCAGCTCGCCTCCGTGCGGCCGGCCGGCGTCTCTCTCGAGCGGCTCTACGAGCAGCTCCAGGAGGGCGAGGTCTCGGACCTCAACCTCGTCGTGCGCGGCGACGTCGTCGGGTCGGTCGAGGCGGTCGTCTCGGAGCTGTCGAAGTTCGAGCATGCCGAGGTGCGGCTGAACGTGATCGCCGAGGGAGTGGGGGCGATCACGCAGAACGACATCATGCTCGCGTCCGCGTCCGACGCCCTCATCGTCGGCTTCAACGTCCGGCCCAACGCCGAGGCGCGCGAGCTCGCGTCGCGCGAGGGCGTCGAGATCCGCACCTATGACGTCATCTACAAGCTGACCGAGGACATCGAGCAGGCGCTCGTCGGCAAGCTCGCCGCGATCTCGACGGAGGAGACGATCGGCGAGGCCGAGGTGCGGGCCCTCTTCCGCGTCTCCCGGCTCGGCACGATCGCGGGCTGCATGGTCACCGACGGCGTCGTCCGCCGCAACGCGAGCGTCCGCGTCATCCGCGACGGAGCCGTGATCTACACGACGACGATCGCGCAGCTGAAGCGGTTCAAGGACGACGTCCGCGAGGTGGCCGAGGGCTTCGAGTGCGGCATCCTCCTCGCCGGCTTCAACGACGTGAAGGAAGCCGACGTGCTCGAGATCTTCGAGACGCGCGAGGTCGAGCGCACGTCGCTCGACGAAGCACCAACCTCCTCGTAGCTCTCCGCCCATGCCGAGCGGCTGGGTCGGAATCCTCACCTGCGAGCTTCACTTTCCCGAGGCCCACTCGCTGAAGGAGAAGCGGCACCACCTTCGGTCTGCGAAGGCGCAGTTGCAGAACCGCGTCGGCGCTTCGGTGGCAGAGGTCGATCACCACGACGTCTGGCAGCGGGCGCGAATCACCGCCTCGTGCGTCGCGCGTGAGCATCGCGAGGTCGAGCGGCTACTCGACGAGGCGGAGCGCTGGCTGCGCGGGCAGGAGTGGGAGGTCGCGCGGGCCGAGCGGCTCCTCGTCGATCCAGAGGATTAGTGCTCTAGGCTCGCGCCGGGATGAACGCTGTCGAGGTGATCGAGCGAAAGCGGAACGGCGACGAGATCCCGGCAGCCGAGCTGCGGGAATTCGTCGCTGCATACGCGCGCGACGAGGTCCCCGACTACCAGGCGGCCGCGCTGCTCATGGCCGTCTGGTTCCGCGGTCTGTCCCACGCCGAGACGTTCGCGCTCACCGAGGCGATGGTCGCGAGCGGCGACACCGTCGACCTGGCGGAGCATCTCGGCCGCCGCGTGGTCGACAAGCACTCGACGGGCGGCGTCGGGGACAAGACGACGATCGCCGTCGGCCCGGTCGTCGCCGCGTGCGGCGCGCCGTTCGGGAAGATGAGCGGCCGCGGGCTCGGCCACACGGGAGGCACGCTCGACAAGCTCGAGTCGATCGCGGGCTTCCGCGTCGAGCTCTCCACTGAGGAGCTCGTCGACCAGGTGCGGGAAATCGGCCTCGCGGTCGCCGGCCAGAGCGCCGACCTCGTCCCAGCGGATCGAAAGCTCTACGCCCTGCGCGACGTGACCGCGACTATCGACGAGGTCTCGCTGATCGCGGCGAGCATCATGTCGAAGAAGATCGCCGGCGGCGCGAGCGCGCTCGTCCTCGACGTGAAGGTCGGCGAGGGCGCGTTCATGCGCACGCAGGAGGACGCGCGGCGTCTCGCCGAGGCGATGCGCGGGCTGGGGGAGCAGGCCGGAATGGACATGGTCTGCCTGCTGACCGACATGGAACAGCCGCTCGGCTCCTCAGTCGGGAACGCCCTCGAGGTGCAGGAGGCGTACGAGACGCTCGCAGGCGGCGGCCCGTCGGACTTCCGGGAGCTCGTCGTCGTGACCGCCACGCACCTGCTCGAGCTGTCCGATCTCGGGCTCGACGAAGACGAGGCGCGGCAGCGCGCGACGACGTCACTCGCCGACGGCTCGGCGCTCGTCGCGTATGAGCGGTGGATTCGCGCCCAGGGCGGCGACCCCGATCCGGCGCTCTTGCCGCGCGCCCCCGTCGTGCGTCAGGTAGCGGCGTCGTCCACCGGCTTCGTCCGGGAGCTGCGGGCGAGGGAGGTTGCCGCGGTCGCGATGTCGCTCGGCGCCGGGCGAGAGCGCAAGGAGGACCAGGTCGACCACGCGGTGGGCGTCGTCTGCCGGGCCAAGCGCGGCGACCGGGCGGAGCGTGGCGAACCGCTGGCCGAGGTACACGCGCGCGACGAGGCGACGGCCGAAATGGCCGTGGCAGCACTCCTCTCCGCATACGAGATCGGCGAGGAACCGGAGCCACGGCCCCTCGTGCTCGAGGTGATTCACTAGCCTGCCGCGTCATGAGCGAGCGGATGCGCCGGGTGAACGAGTCGGTGAGACAGGTGCTCGCCGAAGCGCTCCCCGAGCTCAAGGACCCGCGGATCGGCCTCATCACGGTGACCGCCGTCGACACGGCCCCCGACCTGCGACACGCGACGGTCTACGTCAGCGTGCTCGGCTCGAGCCGCAAGCAGCGCGCGAGCCTGCTCGGGCTCGAGGCCGCGCACGGCGTCCTCCAGTCGCGGCTCGCCCGGGAGCTCAGGCTGAAGCGGACCCCCCAACTGACCTTCGAGTACGATCCGACGGTCGAGCGCGGCGTGCGCATGAGCCGCCTGATCGACGAACTCGCGCCGGCGGACGATGACGCAGACGACTGACCTGAAGGCGATCGCGGACGCTCTGCGTCGACACGACCGGTTCCTCGTCGTGACCCACGAGAATCCGGACGGCGACGCACTCGGCTCGCTCCTGGCGGCGACGCTCGCGCTGCGACAGCTCGGGAAGGACGCGGTCATGTATCTCGCCGGCCGGACGCCGTTGCCGCGTGAATACGCCTTCATGCCACTTGGAGAGCTCGTGCGCGAGCCGCCTGCGGACGCGGCGAATCGCGTGCTCCTCGCTGTCGACTGCGCCAAGGAGGACCGGATCGGCGACGCGGCCGCTCTGGCGCGGGCCCCGCTCGTCCTCGACATCGACCACCATCACGACAACACTCGCTTCGGCGACCTCAACCTCATCGTCGCCGACGCGTCATCGACGGGGGAGGTGCTGCGGGACGTCTTCGCCGAGGTGGGGGTCGACCTGACGCCGGAGCTTGCCGAACCGCTCTACATCGCGCTCGTCACCGACACGGGGCGGTTCCAGTACGCGAACACCACGCCGAAGGCGCTTCGGCTCGCGGCGGAGCTCGTAGACGCCGGCGCCGACATCCACGCGGTCTTTCAGGAGGTCTACGAGTCGGTCGAGTTTGCGAAGCTGAAACTGCTCGCGCGGGCACTCGACCGCGCGGAAGTACTCGAGGGCGGTCGGATCGTGGTCTCGCACCTCCTGCGCAGCGATTTCACCGAGGTCGGCGCTTCCGAGCCCTATTCCGAGGGGATCATCGACTACCTGCGGATGGTCGAAGGCGCGGAGCTTGCGGCGCTGATCCGGGAACAGCTGAACGACGGCGCGGATGCGCACAAGGGGTCGCTCCGCTCGAGCATTGACGAGCTCGACGTCTCGGCGATCGCACGGCGCTTCGGAGGCGGCGGACATCGCCAGGCCGCCGGCTTCTCCACGGATTTGTCGCTTCCGGAGATCGTCGAGCAGATCCGCGACGGATTCCTCGCCCAGCGTGCCGCCTCGCGCGCTTGAGCCTGCGGGCGTCGCGCTCGTCGACAAGCCGAGCGGCCCGTCCTCGTTCGCGGTCGTTGCGCAGATCCGACGGGTGACGGGTGCCCGGACTGGTCACGCGGGGACGCTCGATCCGTTCGCGACGGGGCTCCTACTCCTGTTGTCCGGCAGGGCAACTAAGCTCGCTCCATGCCTCGTGGGCCTGGACAAGCGGTACCTGACCGAGATCGATCTCACCTGTCGCACGTCGACCGGGGATCCCGAAGGGCAGGTCGTCGAACGCCAGGCGCCTCCCGGCGAGAGCGAGCTGGAAGAACGGCTCGAGCGCCTCCGCGGCGAGATCGAGCTGCCGATCCCGGCCGCCTCGGCGGTGAAGATCGGCGGTGAGCGCGCGTACAAGCTTGCGCGGCGCGGCATCGAGGTGGAGATGCCGGTACGCCGGTCGACGGTGCACGCGCTCGACGTCATCGCGTATACGGGCGAGAGGGTGACGCTCGACGCCCACGTCAGCTCCGGGACGTACATCCGGTCGCTCGCGATCGCGCTCGGCGGGCACTGCGCGACGCTGCGCCGGACGGAGGTCGGGCCGTTCTCGGTCGAAGACGCTGTCGCGCCGGAGGCGTTCGCGCCCGAGCGGCTGCTACCGGAGGCCGACGTTTTGGAGCGCGTCGAGGCGGCGCGGGCGCCGGGCGCGTGAACGTCGCGCACGATCCCGCGGACTTGCCTGA